>NZ_JBTREW010000002.1:0-321733 GCF_054823925.1 Bacillus sp. F9_6S_D1_P_5
AAATCTCTCCTTTTCCTCTTTTTTATCAGTGTTGACACATAAAAAGAGGTTCAGACACAAAAATAGGCTGTGGAGAAGACTTTCTCCACAGCCTGAAAAAGAGATTGCCAATGGCAGTCTCTTTTATTTATTAACGTTTCTCTTTATTTCCGGCATGTGATATCATTTAATTTTATACGAAAAAGTATTGTAGCAATTGTAATTATAACGATATAGAGGATGATCATAGATTGAATAATCATAGTAAAACACCTGCATGTATATATACGTATGCATTTCGCGAGGAGGAGCGTGCTTTATGTTACTTGGAAATGCGCTCGTTCTTTGGAACGGAGTCTCACGTTAATATTTTGAAAAGTGATGTCAAAATTGACCCGAGTAGAAGTGCGTTTATAAAAGAGCGCGTTGAAGTTATGTACGAGGGAGACGACTTAGAAAGCATTTTAAAACAAGTAGAACAAATTGATTTGGCGGGGGCGTCATTTAAAGTAATCTTCGTTAAAATCAATGACCTCGTTGGAGAGAATAAAATTGAATATGGAGAAAGACGTCTCATTGAACGCGACCTCGGTATGCATATTGAAGGAGAGGCGGATGTTCGTAATCCAGAGCGTGTATTTGGAATTGTTCCTCTTGGAGGACGCTGGTACTTCGGACACTATGTAGAAAGTGAGCCAGTTTGGTATCATCACATAAAAAAACCGCATAGTTATTCGACATCTCTTAGCACGCGTGTTGCGAGATCAGTTGCAAATATCGCTGTACCAAATCCAGATGGTGTACGAGCAATTGACCCATGCTGTGGTATTGGAACAGTAGTAGTAGAAGCACTTTCTATGGGAATTAACATCGTCGGTAGAGATATAAATCCACTTGTAGTGCTTGGAACGAGAAAAAACATCGCACATTTCGGGTTTGAAGGGACAGTAACAAAAGGTCCGATCGAGGAAATTACTGAGAACTACGACGTTGCCATTATCGATATGCCGTACGACTTATTTACGCACGCCACACCAGAAGACCAACTCTCCATTCTTTCAAGTGCGCGCCGCATCGCTAAAAAAGTAGTCGTTGTCACGATGGAAACAATGGACGACATGATCCATGAAGCAGGATTCGAAATTACAGATCGCTGTGTTACAAGAAAAGGATCATTTACTAGACAAATTCTCGTTTGTGAATAAGAAAAGAAGGTCACCCGTTTGGGTGACCTTTTTTGATTTGTATTGATGTGTGATTGGTTGGTGGTGTAGATAGATGAATTAGCAAAATTTGTCGGTAAGTTGATATTCCATGTCGAATCGTCGATATCGCTATATTAGTATATTACTGTTCTTTTAATTTTTCTTGTTGTGCAAGTAGTAAATTACGTAAGATATGCCCGCGGTAACTTTCTAGTTTTCGCCCTTCATGATAGCGCACGCCTAATTTTTTTAGTTCGGCTACGTACCAGCCTTTTGTTCCGTAGTACATTGGATCACTTCCTTTTTGCTTTTGAACAGTATATGTTGGGGGTGGAAGTAACTTTCCATTGAAAATAATAAGCCTGGCTGTATCAAGGTGTTCCATAAAATAATTTCCGGACCGTGTATAAAAAAATAGACAGTACTGTATGCTTTTTTACACAATGTATACAAATTTATACCCTATGCGTTGGCATGATATTTGCAATAAAAAGAGTATCAACATATAGGGGAGAGATAGAAATGAAGGTTAGTAAAGTGTACACGACAATTGATGCTCACGTAGCTGGGGAACCGCTTCGAATTATTACAGGCGGCGTGCCAGAAATAAAAGGAGAAACGCAGCTAGAAAGACGCGCATATTGCATGGAACATTTGGACCATCTTCGCGAGGTTCTTATGTATGAACCGAGAGGACATCACGGTATGTACGGTTGTATCATTACCCCGCCTGCGAGTGATCACGCTGATTTTGGCGTATTATTTATGCACAATGAAGGCTGGAGTACGATGTGTGGTCACGGCATTATTGCTGTTATTACAGTCGGAATTGAAACAGGTATGTTTGAAGTGACAGGTGAGAAACAAAAGTTCATTATTGATAGCCCTGCTGGGGAAGTCATTGCGTACGCAACATATAACGGTAGCGAAGTAGAGTCCGTATCATTTGAAAACGTTCCTTCTTTTGTATACAAAAAAGACGTTCCTATTAAAATAGATGACTATGAATTTCAAGTAGATATCGCGTTTGGCGGAGCTTTTTATGCGGTAGTAGACTGTAAAGAATTTGGTTTGAAAGTCGATTTCAAAGATTTATCTGCTATTCAAACGTGGGGCGGTAAAATTAAGCGCTACATTGAGAGCAAGATGGAGGTGAAGCATCCACTTGAAGAAGGATTAAAAGGAATATACGGCGTTATCTTCTCAGATGAACCGAAAGGAGAAGGCGCAACTTTACGAAATGTAACGATCTTTGCTGATGGGCAAGTAGATCGTTCTCCTTGCGGCACAGGAACTTCCGCAAGAATCGCAACTCTTTTTGAAAAAGATGCCTTACAAAAGGGAGAAATTTTCGTCCACGAATGCATTACGGATGGGAAATTCGAAGGGGAAGTATTGTCGGTAACCGCAGTACATACATATGAAGCTGTCGTTCCAAAAATAACGGGGCATGCATTTATTACAGGATTTCATCAGTTCGTTATAGACCCGAGAGATGATTTGAATCGGGGATTTTTGTTAGGATAAGAAGAGGAGGTGGAAAGATATGCTAGTCATAAGCGCGAACGAACAACGAAACTTAGTAAATATGAACGAAGTCATTGAATACGCGGCGCTCGCTTTAAAAGAATTTTCCGCAGAAAGAACGATTACGCCGATACGAGGTTCATTACCATTTGCGAACGAGAAAAATACGGCATTAATTATGCCTTCAGTAGCGGAAGGACTCGAGGCGCTTGGTTTAAAAGTAGTAACAGTAGTCCCTGAGAACAAAAAGGTAGGAAAGAAAACGATAAACGGGATTGTGATGCTATCAGACTTTCAAACGGGAGAACCACTCGCACTTTTAGAGGGATCCTACTTAACGATGATTCGAACAGGGGCTCTATCAGGAGTAGCGACAAAATATTTAGCTCGTCATAACGCAAAAACTTTATGCATCATCGGGACAGGGGAACAAGCGAAGGGAATTGCGGAAGCAGTATTTGCGGTTAGAGATATCGAAAAAGTCATTTTATACAATCGAACAGAAGAAAAGGCGTATGCATTTGCGCAATATATACAAGAGAAATTCAATAAACCTGCTTATGTCTATTCCAATGCAAATGAAGCAATAAGCGAAGCAGACATCATCGTCACAACTACGAACGCATCCACACCAGTCTTCTCAGAAAAACTACAAAAAGGCGTCCACGTAAACGCCGTCGGCTCATTCAGACCGAACATGCAAGAACTACCATCCCACACCATTGCTAATGCAAACAAAGTAGTAGTCGAATCAAAAGAAGCAGCACTAGAAGAAACAGGTGACCTCCAAGTTCCAGTGCGAGAAGGTTTATTTGAAGCAAACGACATCCATGCAGAACTTGGTCAAATTATAAGCGGTGAAAGAGCTGGCCGTGAAAATGATGAAGAGATTACTATTTTTAAATCGGTTGGTTTGGCAGTAGTGGATATTATTGTTGCGAAGTATTTGTATGAGAAAGCGGTGGAGCGAGGGGTGGGGAATAGGATTGAGTTTTGAGGGACTGCCTTTTGGTGGTCTTTTTTTGTTTAGTGTAGGTCTCATCTGTGTTAATGGATTTTGTTTGGAAGAATAGCGACAAGTAATCATTAACATAAGATATAGAGGACAGGAGTACATGAGGAATGCATGGGGAATGTATAAAGATTAAATTTTTCTAGTATAAAAATAGAAGCGAAGTATGAGTTTGAAATGGTAGATAGGGATAAAAAACTTCATAAAATCTAGTAGGAGAAGAATTTATAAGTGCAAAAGGGTTTTGTTTTCTTTTGTGGAATGATATTTATATTTCCCTTATTAAAATTTAGGAAGGAGAATATTTATGAAACATTCCTTGTTGGAGACAAATACAGATCCAGGAAAGAAAGAATCATTACTTACACGGTGTGCAAATGTATTTTCGAGATGGTCTCAGAAATATGTCCCGGATGCCTTTGTTATTGCTGTGCTGCTCACTTTATTTACTTTCATTATAGCTTTGTTGATGAATCCCTCAAATCCGTACAAAATCGTAAAATCTTGGGGGGATGGATTTTGGACTTATTTAACGTTTACGATGCAAATGGTATTGCTAATGGTTACAGGAATGACACTAGCTTCTGTCCCGTTTATCAATAGAGGTTTGCAGTCCGTTGCAAAGTTAGCCAATACACCTCAAAAGGCTTATACGATGACATTTTTAATTAGTGCAATTGCATACTATATCAATTGGGGACTAGCTGTAGTTGTGGGAGCAATCATTGCGAAGGAAGTAGCGAAAAAAAATCCGAATGCACATTTTCCATTGCTTGTAGCAGCTGCTTATGCTCCGACAGCCTTATATAGCGCAGGTCTCTCTAGTTCTATTGGCCTGACAATTGCCACAAAGGATCATTTTCTTGTAGATATGATTGGAATTATTCCTACCTCACAAACAATCTTTAGTTATTCTACTCTAATTATTTTTTTCGCTCTATTCATCACGATGCCAATTATTATTGTACTCATGGCTCCAAAAAGCGGGATTATCAGGTATAAAGCACTCGAAATAGATACAAATTCTTTTGTAAAATCTCCTCAAAAAAATTTAACTCCTGCGGAAAAACTGGAATGGACACCAGTTTTAGGAATAGTATTAGGCATAATCGGCACGTTGTATTGTGTTTATGAATTCATAAACGGTCATAGTTTAGATTTAAATATCATTAATTTATTTTTCTTGTCACTTGGTTTGCTCCTGCATGGTTCTCTTGGTAACTTTGCACAAGGATTCAAAGAAGCTGCGCAATCCATATCTCCAATTATCCTACAGTTTCCATTTTATGCGGGGATTATCGCTGTTTTAGGTAGTTCAGGGTTGGGAAGCTCAATCATTGAATGGATGGCATCCATTGCGTCAAAGGATACATTTGATATATTTACATATTGGTCAGCGGGTTTGGTGAACTTATTGGCACCATCTGGCGGGGGGCAATGGGCTTTGCAAGGGCCACTGCAGGTCCCAGTAGGATTAAAGTTAGGTGTAGATCCGGCTACTATTGCTATGGCGGTAGGCTGGGGGGACGCATGGACAAATTTGATTCAGCCGTTCTGGGCACTACCTCTTTTAGGAGTACTAGGATTGAAAATTAAAGATATCATGGGTTATTGTTTCATTCTCTGCATTTGGGTCGGGATTGTTACAAGTATATTGATGCTATTTTTATATTAGTTTTCATAGGAATACCAATCACTACTATTAAGTAATACCATTAAAATGAAGGTGAAATGGATTTAGAAGTATAGAAGAAGTATTTATGAACATCTTAGATTTCAGTAGCAACTTTCCAGATATCTATGTTATTCCAAGTAGGAACGGCAATTACAAAAGTTACTTGAAGTTGCATAACATTCATCTGTAAACATCTCATTTTCTATCTGTTAAGCAACTTTGCAATAGAACCATCTTGTGAGAAGGCATAAGAGATACCCGCAAGCCTTATTTGAAGTGAAATTAGTTAAGGATCTATCAATAAGAGTAAATCTTATTGATAGATCCTTAATGTTGTAAATCCACAAAATATTGATGCTCCCCCATGCCCACCTCTAGCTTAATCATAGAAATCCCCAAAAATTAAACTCACATATATCATCTTGGCACTCTTTTAGATGAATGAAAATCATAGAATACATAGCCTTTTATAAGTTTAGCTAGACTTATTATTAACTAATGTATCCCCACCACCAAGCTCCGCCTCAATCTGCGAAGTCTTCGATGACTCATCCATCCGCCAATACGTAATAAAGCTGATTGCGATACATCCAGCAACGTAGAAGTAGAATAGTGATTCCATTCCGATACTCTTTAGCCATAATGCGATGAACTCAGCTGTTCCGCCAAATATCGCAACGGTTAGTGCATATGGTAAACCTACGCCGAGTGCACGAATTTCAGTTGGGAAGAGTTCTGCTTTTACAATTGCGTTAATGGAAGTATAGCCAGTAACGATAATGAGACCGACCATCATGAGTAAAAATGCTACCATTGGTTCTGTCGTTTTTTCCATAAAGAAGAAGATCGGTGCTGTTAGTAACGTTCCGAGAATACCGAATGCCATTAATAGTGGGCGGCGTCCGATTTTATCGGATAGTAGCCCCGCAATTGGCTGAAGTACGACGAAAATAAGTAGTGCGACAAAGTTAATCCAACTTACAACTTCTTTCGGAAGACCGACTGTGTTTACCATGAATTTCTGTAAATATGTTGTGTACGTATAGAATGCGACAGTGCCTCCTAATGTTAGGCCGACTACTGTTAATACTGCTTTCGGGTGTTTCATAAGGGCACGAACGGTTCCTGCGCTCTCGCGTTTTTGCGATTTTATGTTTGCAAACTGCTCTGATTCATCCATCGTGCGGCGAAGCCATAATACAGCTACTGCGCCCATCGCTCCAATAATGAATGGAATGCGCCAGCCCCAAGCTTTCATATCTGGTTCGCTTAGCAATTGCTGAAGAACAATTTGAACGCCTAATGCAACCATTTGTCCAGCAACGAGCGTTACATATTGGAAGCTTGAATAAAAACCGCGGCGACCACTACTAGCCATTTCAGATAAATACGTCGCGGAAGTTCCGTACTCTCCGCCAAGTGATAATCCTTGTAGTAAACGGGCAAGAACTAAAATAATTGGCGCCATAATACCGATGCTTTCGTAACTAGGTGTACAGGCGATAATTAAAGAACCACCGGCCATAACTGTAATCGAAAGCGTTAATGCTGCCCGGCGTCCATGCCGATCTGCATAGCGTCCCATTAATAAACTTCCGATAGGGCGCATTAAAAACCCAACTGCGAAAATAGCCGCAGTGTTCAGTAACTGACTCGTTGGATCTCCTTTAGGAAAGAACTCCGCTGAGAAGTAAACAGCGAAAGCAGAGTAAACGTACCAATCGTACCATTCAATTAAATTGCCGACAGAACCTTTGAAAATATTGCCGGCGACTCGATTAGATTTTGCTTGAGCCATAATCATTCCTCCTCTTGCTTAGTAATAAAAGGTATATATGAAAGCGTGTTCATTGTAGTTGAATTGTACTGTCTATAGAATAAAATCTCAATATTATGACAATTTTATTCTTTTTGTACTTTATGTACATGGAGAGTTTTAATAGTTGCTTCCTTATTCGTTTTGTCATAATAATAGAAAAAGGAGATTGATAGTTTTGAATATTTTATCAAAGGATATGAAGCATGAAGAAATTACGCAAAGTTTCATTACAAACGAAAATAGTAAGCTTAATTATCGCGTTAATTTTATTTGTCGTTCTCCTATTAGCGGGAATATTTGTGTACATTCAGTCCGTTGATACGAAGCGCCAAGTGGAGCAGTTAGCACTGCAAACAGCGAAGTCGCTTTCTTTTATGCCAGCTATAAAAGATGCTTTTCAAAATAACGAGCATAAAAATATCATCCAATCCATTGCGGAACAAGTTCGTGAGCAAGCGGGTGCAGATTATGTCATTATAGAAGATCGCTTTGGGGTTATGTATTCCCATTCTAATTCGGAGTTAATTGGTACAAAGAGTAACAATCCATATAACTATGAAGCACTTACTTTTGGTGGCTATTATACGCTTGAAGGAAATGGTGAAAGTGGTCCTGCTTTAATGGCGAAGGCGCCCATTATTGTTCATAACGGAGACTATGATCAAGTCGTAGGTGTTGTGACAGTAGAGTTTTTAATAAAAGGTATTGAATCTAACATATTGAGCAGAACGAAAGAAATTATACTCTTTTCTTTAGCTGTATTATTAGCTGGAATTGTTGGTGGTATTCTTTTAGCACGTAGCATTCGTAAAGACACACTCGGTTTAGAGCCGAATGAAATTGCGGCGTTATACCGGGAACGAAGCGCGATACTACTATCTATAAAAGAAGGAATTATCGCTATCGATCAAAACGGTTTTATTACGATGATGAACACGTCGGCAGAAGAAATGCTACATGTAAATGATGATTATATGCAGCAGCACATTTCAAAGGTTTTACCAGAATTTAATATGGAAAGAGTGCTAGAAAACGATCAAGAAATCGCGTTTCAAGATAAAGTGTTTATTTTAAACATGACACCAATACTCGAAAATAACAGTACGGTAGGCGTTGTATGTAGTTTTAGAGATAAAACGGAACTGCAAAACTTAGTGAATACAATATCTGAGGTAAGAAAGTATTCTGAGGACTTACGTGCTCAAACACATGAATTCACAAATAAGCTTTTTGTCTTATCAGGATTACTTCAGTTAGGACATTACAAAGAAGCGATTGAATTTATCCAACAAGAATCTAACATTCATCAAAGCCAAAACCATATTTTATTCCATCAAATTCATGATGCGAAAGTACAAGCTATTTTATTAGGGAAAATCGGAACAGCATCTGAGAAGAAAATCGATTTTCATATTGAAGGAGATAGTGCGCTTTATCCGTTACCAAGCCATATAAAAGTTTCGCACCTTATTACGATCCTTGGAAACATAATAGACAATGCGTTTGATGCGGTGAGTGAACGAGAGGAGAAGAATGTTTCCTTCTTTGTTACGGATATTGGGCACGACATTGTGTTTGAAGTGATAGATAGTGGAGCGGGAGTACCAGCAGAAAAAATAAGTACCATTTTTCAAAAAGGGTTTTCAACGAAAGGAAACAATCGTGGCTACGGACTAGCAAACGTGAAAGAGATGGTAGATCTACTAGGGGGAACAATTGAGATTCAAAACGAGAAAAATGGGGGAGCTATTTTTACAATTTACCTTCCGAAAACATTGAGAGAAAGTACATGACAAACAGGGGGATGGGCATATGTTGAAGGTTGCAATTGCAGAAGATGATTTTCGCGTCGCGCAAATTCAGGAAGAGTTTTTATTAAAAATAAAGGACGTAAAAGTGATTGGAAAAGCATTGAACGCGAAAGAAACGATGGAACTATTACAAAAGGAAGAAATCGATTTACTTCTATTAGATAATTACTTACCAGACGGAATCGGAACAGACTTATTACCGAAAGTCCATGCTGACTTTCCAGACGTTGACGTCATTATGGTTACAGCGGCGAATGAAAATCATATGTTAGAAAAAGCAATTCGAAACGGCGTAAGTAACTACCTTATAAAACCGGTCACGTTAGAAAAATTTGTTCGCACAATTGAAGACTATAAAAGAAAGAAGCAATTATTACACAGTAACAATGAAGTGAATCAAGCACTTATCGATAACTTCTTCGGCATTTCGCAAACACAAGACATAAAAAACTTACCGACAGGTGTTGATCCGTTAACACTGCAAAAAGTGAAGGGGATTATAAAAGGATTCGAAGAGGGCATTACAATAGAAGAAATGGGAGAACAAATGGGAGCCTCCAGAACAACCGCAAGAAGATATTTAGAATATTTAGTAGCGACAAACGAATGCACAGTAGAGTACACATACGGCATTATCGGACGACCAGAACGAAAATATCGCATAGGACGAGGACTATGAAAAAGCGATTATTACTATGTATATGGATCATGATAGGAGTAATAGCTGGTTGTTCCGTAGAAAAAGCGCACAAGAATAAAGTGAACATCGACAAAGTAGAAATCGTTGCGCCAAACGTTCAAGGAGCAGGATGGGACTTAACAGCGCGAGCGATGCAAAAAACGCTGACGGAAGAAAAAATCTTCACAAAACCAATCACTGTCACAAACAAAGTAGGCGGCAGCGGTGACGTCGGATGGAAATATACGAAACAAAAAGGCGGTCACGTACTGGCGATTAACTCAAGCTTACTCATAACGAACAACCTACTAGGCCACAGTAAACTAACATATAAAGACTTCACACCGCTCGCAACACTCGCATCGGACTGGGAAGTCGTTGTCGTATCAAAAGATTCAAACATAGAAAACGCAAAACAACTTATGGAACAACTAAAACAAAACAAGAAAAACTTCAAAATCGGCGTTGCCCCAGGCCTAGGAAACGACGATCACCTATCATTCGTACAAGTAAGCAAAGCATTCGGCATAAACCCTGCCGAACTACAATTCTTCGTCTACGAAAACAAAGAAAAAATCATAAACGCCCTAACGAACAAACAAATCAGCGCCGCAACCATGACACTATCCGAAGCCGAAAAACAATACAAAGCCGGCAAAATAAAAATACTAGCCGTATCCGCACCAAAACGCCTAGACCGACTACCAGAAATCCCAACATGGAAAGAACAAGGCATCAACGTCATCTTCCAGCACTGGAAAGGAATTATGGGCCCAAAAGATATGACGGAGGAAGAGGTTGCTTATTGGGATAGTGTTATTAAGAAGATGGTGGAGAGTGATAGTTGGAAGGGGATTTTGAGGGAGCGGGGTTGGAATTCTTATTATAAGGATAGTGGGGAGAGTAGGGGGTTTTTGGAGGAGAGTGTTAGGGAGTATGGGGAGATGATTAATTTTAATATTTAATTGTCTCCCTATTAGTTCGAGTCAAAGAAGATATAGAACCTTTTAAAAGCACAGATTATAGTGCCGGCTAACTGAGGGTTTAAAAGGTTTCTGTAATATAATTATTTATAATTATATTAAGTATTGATTGTTCTATGATATAAAACAAGCCTTTCGGTTATCAAAGGAAAAATATGTTGTTAAGGCCGTTTCATTATGTATAGAAGAATTTTTGGTTTTACATAGATGAAATGTTTCGAAAAAGAGTGTAGTCTATACGAGGAGCATGTATCTCTTGAATATGGTAGATACTAACTAGGTTGAAGTAGATTTAGTTGTGCTTTTGTGCTTCCCAATCAAATACGTTCCTTATTAAGTGCAGTACTAACGCATGGTCTTCAGAAGTCCGAGACAATAATAAGTCCATGATTGTGTTTAGATCGTCTAGTTTATCCATAGGTTGAAGATATCGGAATAGTTCCTCCAAGGTAATATCTAATCCCTTGGTAACTTTCGCCAAGCTTTCTAAAGTTACGTTTTTTTCGCCTCGCTCAATAGCCCCGATGTGATTTGTGTGTATGCCTGATAATTCGCCTAGTCGTTCCTGGCTTAAGTTTTTTTCTTTTCTTAAAAAACGAATACGTTCTCCTAATTTTGTAGTTAGTTCCATAAATACCACCTTCTAGAGTTAAACTAAGTAATACAATAATGATACTAATAACTGATAAGTGAATTGTTTTATTATTATACCATTTATATGTTTTGTGTGGTAAGGATTTCACAGAGAGATATATTATTTGAAAAAGCATTATTAGAAGTGGAAAAAAGAATATTTTTTACATCTAATATTGAATATATGGTAATGTGTCCTCTTTTGTTGACCTACCTATTCTCGATATGTTAATTTAAATGTAACATATCGAGAATAGGTAGGGTAAGGTATGCAATTTGTTCATCCTATAAAACGTATAGAAGATATTCAAAAGATGGAAAAATCATTGATGTGCTATTGTTCATATCGAGATTATTTTATGTTCGTTTTTGGTATTCATACAGGATTAAGAATTAGTGATATATTGCCACTGAAAGTAAAAGATGTTAAAGGAAAGCAATATTTACTTTTAATAGGGGATAAGAGTGAAAAGGTAAAAAAGGTAGTATTAGATGACGTTTTAATATCGATTATTTTAGAGTATATACAAAACAAACAGGATGATGAATGGCTTTTTCCAAGTAGAAATGGTAATGAACATATTTCAAGAGTACAAGCATACCGTGCTTTAAATAAGGCAGCACAAAAAATAGGTATGGATAGAATAGGAACTCACACATTGAGAAAAACATTTGGTTATCATTATTATAGAAAAACTAAAGATATTAGTACATTAATGGAATTTTTTAATCATTCTTGCAAGAACGTAACTAGAAAGTATATAGGTATTTTTGAGGAAGAACAATCTAATACAGCTAAATTGAAAAGAATTATTTCCTAATAATGACTGAAGATTTCTCGATTATTAGGGTGATATAATAAATTTAAAAGAGGATTTTTTGGGTTAGAAGGAGAGAACTTTAATGACTGTGAAGTATAAATTAGGGAGTATGTTTGCCGGAATTGGTGGTACATGCTTGGGATTTCAACAAGCCGGTGCTGAAATTGTTTGGGCTAATGAAGTGGATCATAATGCTTCCATCACATACAGACATTTTTGGAAAGGTGAATATTTACAAGAGGCTGATGTTACAGAGGTAGATAAAACTACGATTCCACAGTTAGACATATTAATTGGTGGATTTCCATGTCAAGCATTCAGTATTGCAGGTTATCGAAAAGGGTTTGAAGATGAAAGAGGAAATATGTTTTTTCAAATTCTTGACGTAATTGATGCGCAAGAAAAAATGTATGGTACTAAACCAAAAGCAATTATGCTCGAAAATGTTAAAAATTTAAAAGGTCACGACAAAGGAAATACTTTTAAGGTTATTAAAGAGTGTCTAGAGGAACAAGGATATACAATAAAGGCTAAGGTTTTAAATTCGATGGAATATGGAAATGTTCCGCAAAATAGAGAGAGAATTTACATTGTAGGTTTTTTAGAAAATGAATTGACAGCGAAATTTGATTTTCCAGCGCCAATTCCATTAACTAATACACTTAATACAGTTATTAATCGAAATAGTAGTATTAACGATGAAAAATATAAAGCATTTTATTACCTCCCAGAAAAGGTTAGTTTTTATAACGAACTTCAAGAGGGAATGACTAGCCATGACACAGTTTATCAATGGCGTAGAGTATATGTAAGAGAAAATAAAAATAATGTTTGTCCAACACTAACAGCTAATATGGGAACAGGTGGACACAATGTTCCTCTGATTTTAGATAATGAAAATAATATTAGAAAATTAACACCTAAAGAATGCTTATTACTTCAAGGGTTTCCAAAAGAATTAACTTTGCCAGAAGGAATGGCGAATAGTCATTTGTATAAACAAGCTGGTAATTCGGTTACTGTTCCTGTGATTCGTCGTATTGCAGATAACATAATAAAGGTATTAAGAGGAAATGAATTAACTAATGATGTTATAGTCCAAGAAGGAAACAATGGACAATTAACTTTTGTATAAAAATTTGAATATATAGGTACTGAATATAAATAAAAAACTCTCCCTCTTTTCCAAATGAGGGAGAGTTTTTTATTTATTGATGATGAAATGAATGGTATATAGATTAGAGAATGAGATTGAAAGAGTTATTAGGAGTGATTAATATATAGGGTAGGATATAGTTTAAATATGGAAGAGTTGGTGGTAAGTTGAAGACTGAAATAGTACAACCTAAAGTATCAAATTTTATTAAGTCCTTGAGAGATGTAGGATATACATTTGAAGTAGCTGTTGCAGATATTTTAGATAATAGTATCACAGCAAAAGCTAAAAATATACAAATCTCATGTATTCCAAATCCAAATACAGTATTTACATTATTAGATGATGGTCTTGGTATGTCTAATATTGAACTTATTGATGCAATGCGTTTATCAACCAAAGACCCTGATTGTCCTAGAGAAGGAAATGATTTAGGGAGATTTGGATTGGGATTAAAAACAGCATCTTTTTCTCAATGCACTGATTTAACGGTTCTATCAAAAAAAAATGGGGTAGTTTCTCTTAAAAAATGGGATTTGGAATATATCTCTTGGAAAGATGAGTGGCTATTAATAACACCGGATATAAATGAATATAGAGATGTGCCTTTGTTTGAAGAGTTTATGAAATTGAAAAATGGAACATTGGTAGTCTGGCGAAGGATAGATACCTTTTCAAACTCTGAAATACCGAATAAACTAGATTTATTAAGAAGTCATTTATCTTTAGTTTTTCACTGTTTTTTGGAAGGTAAGGTTCCCGGAGAAAGAGCAATCGAAATTTCTGTTAACGGTCAGAAACTGAAGCCATTGAATCCGTTTAATCCCAATCATATAGCAACGCAACAATTGTTACCTGAAAAAATAAAATATCTTAATTCAGATATCGTAGTGCAACCATATATTTTGCCGCACCATTCTAAGTTATCCCAACAAGAATTTGATAAATATGCTACCAAAGAAGGCTATACTAAAGCTCAAGGTTTTTATTTATACCGTGCTTATCGCTTACTTATTCATGGAACATGGTGGGGAATGCATAAAACAAATGATGCCCATAAACTTGTAAGGATTAAAATTGATATTCCGAATAATCAAGACTTTGCATGGGGTATTGATATTAAGAAATCTTCCGCGAATCCAGTAGATGAAATTAAGAGAGATCTTAAACGTATAGTTCGGCAAGTAACTGTTAAGGGATCCAAACCTTTTACTGGAAGAGGGAAAAAAATTGAAGATAAAATAACAACAAGATTTTGGGAGTTAGTTGCGGATAATAAGGGGGTTCACTTTGTTATTAATAGAGAACACCCAATACTTTTAGATTTAATACATAAATTAGACGATGATCAAAAGCGTCTATTAAATGTCATTTTAATGGGGATAGAAAGTTATTTACCGTTAGATGCTATCGTTGCTCAACTAAATATGAATCCATTGAAGGTAAAGCAAGAAACTTTAATAGATGAGAATGAAATAAGAGTGCTTGTAGAGAGTTGGCAGGAAAAAGGCATTAGTGAAGAGTTTATTAATCAGTTATTAAAAACAGAAGTATATAAAAATAGGGGAGGCTATTTTGAAAATGAAAACTAATACTGAATTTAATCAGAGTAGAATGTATGAACATGTTAAAGAAAGGGTTAAGAGGAATCTTGAAGAGCAAGAACTCTTACAAGAGTCGACCATTCCGAATATTATACAAGAATGGAAAAAAATAATTGAAGAGACGCCACCACAATTTTTGAAGACTGTATTAGGAGTGGAAGATCCTAAAGATATACGTATTCTGACTGAATTAGAATGGAAATATATTCAAAATGAATTAGAACAATCGTTTAATGTCCGAATTGAAACAGGGGTTCTTGTTACAGGAGAAGAGCAAAAAACAAGAGATTTATCTTGGTGGACAGGTAAAAAAAAGCAACAAGTTGACAGCTACTATATAAATAATTATCGAAGGTATATGAAGGGAGAGGTACCACCTAAGGTACTTGAAACTATAGATGAAGATACTGATGCAATTATGAATAATATAGCAGACCCTGAATTGGAGGCTTTTTCAAGATATGGTATGGTTGTTGGTCATGTCCAGTCAGGGAAAACATCTAACTATGCAGCATTAATCTGTAAGGCGGCTGATGCGGGTTATCGTTTTATTGTAGTCATTGCAGGTGGACAAAATAATTTGCGAAATCAAACGCAATCTAGATTAGATGAAGTGTTTGTGGGGACAAACTATAAGGGTGTTGGCAAGTTGTCAGGGTTCAAGAAAGAAAAAATGCCAGATAGTTTAACGAACACAGAAAGTGATTTTAAAATTGAAACAGCGAGGGCCAGAAGAACAACCAATTTTGATAATATGCAGTTACCTATTTTAGTAGTAATAAAAAAACATACAAAGACTTTGTCACATCTTTTAGAGTGGTTAGATATACACTATAAAAACCAAATAGATAAAGCGATGTTGGTTATCGACGATGAATCGGATTATGCGTCTATTAATACAAATAAAGAAGAAGATCCAACAGTGATTAATGAGAAAATAAGAATGCTATTACAAAAATTTAAGAAGAGTGCATATGTTGCATATACAGCTACACCGTATGCAAATATTTTTATTGATCATGTTGCTAATAATGATGAAACAGGTAGAGATCTATTTCCTAGTGATTTTATATATGCGTTAGACGCACCGTCTAATTATTTTGGTGCAGAAAAAATTTTTCGTAAAGAAAATGAGAAGCATGTGGTGGTAATTCCTAATAATGAAGTGGTTAACGAGTTAGATGAAAGCTATCCATATATATCAAATAAAGCTCCGTTTGTTATAAAACATAAAAAAGATTATGATTCTGTTTTGGAAAAATTACCAGATAGTCTATATGATGCAGTTCGTTTATTTATTATTAACATTGCAATTCGTAACTTACGGAATCAGAGGAAACATAATAGTATGTTAATCCATATTTCTCGTTTCACGGGTGTTCATATTAGGGTGAAAGAGCTTGTAGTGGATTATTTTAAGGATTTAAAAGAAAAAATTGAAGCTTATGGAAATTTACCTAATCCCTATGAGTATTGTGAAGATTTGAGGTCTATGAAAGAAACATTTGATACAAGATTAAAAGATATTGAATTCGACTTTGATATTATTTTACCAGAAATATGTAATATAATAGATACGATACAAATTGTAGATGTGCATCAACAGGCTAAAATCCCTTTAGTATATCGAAAAGATGTACAATCAAATGTTATTGTAATTGGTGGTTTAAGTTTATCTCGTGGTTTTACATTAGAAGGATTAAGTGTTAGTTATTTCTTACGAACCACTATTTATTATGACACATTAATGCAAATGGGTAGATGGTTTGGGTATCGAATTGGTTATGAAGATATTTGTAGAATTTATTTAACTGATGATTTGAATAGAAAGTTTGGATTTATCATCGATGCCACAAATGATTTGATTAGTCGTTTAAATGAAATGCGTGAAGAAAATTTAACACCAAAAGATTTTGGATTGGCTGTACGATTACATCCAGATAGTTTGCTGCAAGTTACAGCGCGCAATAAATCGAAATATACAGAGGATATGTATCTACGAATGAATTTAAATGGAGAGATAAAAGAAACAAGGTGGATTAGTGATGTAGCACTAGACCTTGAATTGAATGAAACTCTTTTGAAGGAAACTGTCCAAGCATTACAAGATGGGGGATATGAGCACTTAGAAACTGATAGTCATGTATGGAGAAATGTGGATAAATCTATAATTCAGAAATTTGTAAATCAATTTCGCTTATATAAAAATGATCCATTAGGTTTAAAATCGCGGATGCCAATAGATTTTATTAAAAAATATATTGAAGAATGTGAATTAGATTGGGATGTAGTTTTATTTAATGGTAAGGGAGAGGGAGAATTTCAAGTTGATTCTATAAAAGTTCAGCGCCAATTCCGAGTAGTAAAAAGAAAATCAGGATACTATGAGGTGACAAATAGACAACTTTCACGATCTAATCCTGAAAGAATTATTATGCCAGAGGAGTTTAAAAAATATAATTCACGTAAGATGCGTACAAAATTGGTAAAACCATTAATTTTTTTACACGCTTTAGAAGTTGAAGATGAGAATAATAATAAATTTAATGCTGTTGGTTTTAGTATTAGTTTTCCAAGTTTCGCAATTATGGATACTGAGCCTTTGAAAGTCAGAATCAATAGTGTATATAAGAAACAATTATTAGAAGCATATAAAGATGAAGATGATGAGGGTATTGTTTATGAAGAGTAATCCTTGGTTACAACTAGAGAGATTAAGTCGAATCAGAGTGAAAGAATCGATTTTATATAATGCGTTTTGGGTTATGGATGCTTTAGGGCAATATGGATTAATAATTCAATGTGATAAAGATTTTATGCAACAAACTAGGGAAATTAAGTTGAAAGGAGTTCAAATAAAAATTGATAATACCTCAGCTCCAAATCAACTAATTTTACTATTGAAAGAAACAAAAGATTGGGAGATCTTTTTAGTTTTATGTAATGATTTAGTAAGTATTTTGAAGGAACATGATGAAAATATCATTAGAACTATTATGAAACGACTTGAGAGGTGGCAGAAGCTATTACAAAAAGAGAGAGTAAGGATAATGTCTAAAGAAGAGCAGATGGGCTTATTTAGTGAGTTGGTGATACTACGAGACTATCTTATCCCTAAGTATGGATATGAGACTGCTATTCATAGTTGGGTCGGGGCGCTCGGAGATAAACAAGACTTTCTTTTGGAGAAATTTGCTGTTGAGGTGAAATCTTTTAGAGCTACATCTGGATATTCAGTTTGGATTTCTTCCAAGGAGCAATTAAACTCAGAAAAAGAGCCTTTATATTTAGTTACTTGTTCATTGAATGAGATCAGTAGCGGTGAAACAGTTGCTGATTTAGTTAGCTCTATCGTGGAACAAGTTGAGGCAGAAGATCTTATAAATGAGTTGATTGAGAAAATTGAGCAGTATGGGTATATTTTAGAAATGCAACAAGAGCCCCTATCAAAATTTCATTTAGAGCGAGTTAACTGTTATGAAGTGAGAGAGGGGTTCCCTAAAATATCATTAGAACATGTTTCTAAGTTAATAAAAAATATGAAATATAGTATTGAGTTATCAGGATGTTCACAGTTTAAAGTGGATATAACTAAAGTTTTGAAATAAACGGAGATGATAATTTTGGCGACTTTAGAAGAATTTCATCAAGATTTTTTGCAATCAATATTATCAGATTCTGAAAGCCGGGGATTATTGAAGGCTCAATCTTTTTTTGAATTGGTATGTGAAGATCTTATGCAGGTCGGTGACTTGACAAATAATTATGCAATGGCGGAATTTATTAAGACTGGTTGTGAAGTTTATGGATATGATTATGACGAGAATCGAAAGATATTTACATTAATTAACTTTCAATTTTTTCAAAGTGATAGTATTGAAACATTAACAAAGCAGTATGCAACTATAAAATTTAATCGATTGAAAAAATTTGCGGGGATGTGTATAGAAGGGATACATTCTGAGTTAGAGGAGACTTCAGATGCTTATTCGTTGGCATTTAATATACATAGACATGTACACAACAAATTAGTGGATAAATTTCGTTTAATAGTATTAACTGATGGGAAATTAACTAAAACCATATCTAGCATTCCAAATGACTGGATTAAAAATATTGAATGTGAACATCAAATTATTGATATTAACTATTTGTATAGTATTTTTATGTCTGAGAATAGTTCAGGTTCCTATGATATTGATATGAAAATTCCATATTTAGAAGTGCATAATACCTCCAATGAATATCAATCCTATTTGGGGATTATTGATGGAGAGCAATTGTTTGAAATATATGATGAATATGGACAAAAACTTCTTGAACAAAATGTTCGTACTTTTTTACAATTTAGGGGAGGCGTCAATAAAGGGATAAGAAATACTATTCAGTATAAGCCGGATATGTTTTTCGCGTATAATAATGGAATTACTGCAACTGCAACACATGTAGAAACGGAAAATGGCTTTATAACTAAGATAACAGATTTTCAAATAGTAAATGGTGGTCAAACAACTTCTGCTATATATGCGGCTAAGAAGAATTCAAAATTAGATATTTCAAGTGTTTCTATACAAATGAAATTATCAGTTGTAAATAATATCGAGAAAAAAGGCGAGTTTGTATCAAATGTATCCCAGTATGCTAATACTCAAAATAAAGTAAATAAATCAGATTTCTTTTCGAATAGTCCTTTTCATAAAGAAATGAAAGACTATTCGAAACGTATTTGGGTAGCTACTCATGGGGGATCTCAGAAACGTACTCATTGGTTTTATGAGAGAGTACGTGGTGAATATTTGAATGAACAAGCTTATTTAACACCAGCCAAGAAAAGACAATTTCAAATTGAAAATCCTAAAAACCAATTAATCGATAAGACATTTTTAGCTAAAAGTGAAAATTCTTGGGGAAGAAAACCTTATATTGTTTCTAAAGGGGCGCAGTATAGTTTCGAGGAATTTGCTCGTTCGGTAACGGATACATTAGAAAAAAAGCAACTCTCAATTACAGAAAATTATTTTATAGAAGCTGTTTCAAGAGTTATTTTATTCCGTGCAACAGAGAAAATTGTATCTAAGGCACCATGGTACGAAAATGCATTTAGGGCGCAAGTTGTTACATATTCAATAGCAGTGCTCTCTGATGCAATATATAAAAGAAAACTATCTTTAGATTTTAATAGGATATGGATTGAGCAAGGTTTACCTAATGAATTAATAGAATTATTGAAAGTTATTACTCATGACGTCTATAAAATAATAACCAATCCTCCACCAGGATCAGCCAATATAGGTCAATGGTGTAAAAAAGAACAATGTTGGAATGATGTTCGCGGTATTGAAATTGAATTGTTACCAATTAAGGAACTGCTTATGACTATTGAAGAAGCGAAGAGTGAACAAAAATCTGGGAAGAAACGAAAAGATTTAGATAGTGGTATCGAAATTCAAACATTTGTTATACAAACTAATCTTGAATATTGGAATCAGTTATTTGGGTACTATATAAGTAGTGACAATTTTAGATCTTTGAGTATAACTCAAAGAGATATTTTGAAAAAGTATGTAGAAGGTAAATTAACATTACCTTCTGAAAAACAAGCAAAAGTGCTCTATTCATTGTATCAAAAGGCTGTTCAAGAGGGATGGGAAGTATTGGGGACTGAAACAGAGGGGATGAAATAAAATCACTACTTTAAAGCGAGAATGTGAAATGTACTGGGAAATTATTATAAGTAGCAATAAATTTTTTAGGTATCATTAAAAGGGATTTTGATTGAAAAAAGTTCTATTAAATGAAGTTCGGTTTGCATCCGACTTTATTTAATAGAACTTTAATTATTGATGTTCTTCTATAAATTCATCATATGTTCCGATTTCACAAAAATCTATAGAGTAGTCTGTGTCGCCATGTTTATATACTGCTACTGAATCGATTCCTAAAGTTTCTAATTTTTCATATGTAAGCAATTCTTTCTCCTTTAAATCCATGACTTTTCTTAATAACCATTCCCCTAGAGCGCTATTAGGATTAGACATAAGCGCCTTGCTATTTTCTTGGCAAACTTTGGCTGATAAAATGGCTTTGTCAGGAAGAGACAAGTCAAAACTTTCATCGCGAGGTGGGAAAAAGGTAGGGAAAACTTTATGAATCCAAACAGGAATTGGAATATAGACTTCATTTGGATTGCGAAGTCTACCTGCAGCATTCCATTGATTCAAACCGCTTTTTTCCGGTACGTGTCGCTTAGCACCACGATCTGAGAATAAAGGTAAAACTATGAATTCTCGTTCCTTATTATTAAGCTTTGATGTTGTAGGTGATGACTGAATGTAGTTATTATTAAGATTAAACAACTGGGCTAATGTAGTGTATGGATCTTTGATAATCTGGACATCAATTTCAGCCAAGGGATTTTCCATATAGAAACGTTTATAAAGAGTACTTTTGGTAACGTTAAAACTATATTCATTTATCCCATCTTGGAATGTAATTATATTCTTATTACTAACAGTTATATTTTTAATGTTTTGAATATCGATTAAATCCATGGGTACTTCGAATAAGGAGATGTTCCCAGGTTTTCTAGTAACGCAATGATAAATCATATCATGTAATCCGTAAGTACGCTTGGTAAACTCGATACGTTGGTTTCGGAGTTGTGCAACAGTTATAATCATTTCTTTAGGTGATTTATCCCTATATAATTTTGAATCTTTATTGAACTCAGCTACCTTTTGTAAGGTGCGACCATTTCCATGTAAAAAGGTTTTTAGGCCAACACCTACGCCATCTAACGAGGCATCGGCTGAGCAGTCTGCTCGTCCAAGGTTGTCAGCTTGTAAAGCTACACAATAGGTGTTTTCTACATTTCTTGATACTAGATAAGGAGCATCGCTCTCGGAAAATAAATTAGAAAGTGCGCCTGTTGATCTAAGCATTTCAATGTATTTTTGTTGGTTTGATTTTGTTTGTCTATTATAAAGCATATGCTCTTCTCCTCTATAATTTTTCGTTTTTTAGACCAGCTAAGTAATCCATGGATACTTCTAGTTTCTTAGCAATTAGTTTTAGGGTATCTACAGATGGAGTGCGCTTGTTATTTTCATATAAAGACCAAGTGCTAGCTGAGACACCTATTAATTGAGCTGCTTCTTTTGAAGTCAAATTTTTCATTTCTCGTGCGTTTTGAATGCGAGTACCTAAAAAACCTTCCATGCCTTCACCTCCTGTTAGTTATAGTATCACTCGAAATCTTGAAAATAGTCATCAATTTGCAATTAGCAAACTTATATTATTTGCTAATTGCAAATTGATGACTATTATTAAGAAGAAGCAAGATAATTTGGAGGTTTATCTGAAATGTTGGAAAGGATAATTATTTGTTTTTTATATCTTTATTTTGGGAAGTAGGGATTTAAATATAAATAGCGTGATATTTGGAATAATTAGCATAATTTTTAAAGAGGAATTTGAAGATCTCCCCTTGCACCTCCCCCAACGTCACGCCCTAACCTAAAGAAGATAAATCAAAAAAGGGGGACAAAACCACTCATGAAAACCACCACAAAAGAAAAAAGAACCACCATCATCATGCTATTACTTTCAGCCGCAATAGGAATCTTTTCACCACTACTCATGTACATCACGCTGGCACGTAAAAATGAAGTGTACAAATACCATTGCCGGAAGGCGTTCAATTTTCATTTGTTAATCTTTCTTCTATTTAATATTAGTTCGCGTATTAGTGATGTTTTGTTTTGGATTGTATTTGCCTTTGAGGTAGTTCAAGTGATCATTGTTGCGTGGAAAGTAATACGCGACGAGCCATATCGTTATTTTATTCGAATTCCGTTATTTAAAGAAGATAAGTACACGGTGGAAGGAGAATAGGTGATGAAACAAGAAGTGGAGATAAGGGGAAAGCGATTTTTCATTATGATTGCAGTGCTGTTTATTGCGATTTATATCGTTTTACGAAAAAGACAGTATGAGTACTTTTATGATGGTATTAGTGAGTATGAAAATCGTTATAGAGGGAATGTTCCTTTTTTGTTACTTGTTGTAGGTTTGTTTCAATATTGTAGAAAGAATGAGATGAATTTTTCTCATATGCTTCAGTATGTGAGAGAGAAGTTAGCGGAGTAGGTGATGATATGGCGTGGATGATTAGTGAGTTTGCAAGTGTTGGGGATGTTACGGTGCGGACGCTTCGTTATTATGACAAGATTAATTTATTAAAGCCGAGCGATTATACTGAGGGTGGGCATCGGTTATATACGAAAGATGATTTGTATGTGCTGCAGCAAATTCAATCGTTTAAGCATCTCGGTTTTTCGCTTGGGGAGATTCAAAATATTATATTGCAGCGTGATATAGAGACGGAAGAATTTTTAAGACAAATGCAATTTCAAAGGGAATTGCTTTTGGCAGAGCAAGAAAGAATTGCGAAGGTGCTTTCGCATATGGATGAGATGACGAAGAAGTTTCAAAAGGAAGAACGAGTGGATGTTGCTTTGTTTTCTTCTTTTCTACAAACTTTTATATGGGAGAAAGAAAATAAAGAATGGCTAGAGGAACACTTTTCAAAGGAGAGTGTTCAAACGTTTTATAATAATAAGGAATTAAAAGAAAAGTTTGATCGGCGATTTATGGATGTGATAGGGAAGTTGAAAAAGTATAAGGTAGAAGAGAAGGATCCGAGTCATCAAGATGTTCAAGTTACCTTGAAGGAATTTTTCAATGTAATAGAAGAGGTAATGAATTCCCTTGATACACCTCAAAGTGATATAGAGGATATAATCCAAAAATCAAACCTCCCACTATCCGAATTCCCAACTCTCTTCACCACCGAAGAAGAAAACTATATAAAAGAAGCAATGAAGCAGTTTAACAACTAGTTAAACTGCTTTTCCATTATAATAGAAGAAAAGCCAAATGGAGGGAAATCCCATGCCACCCCACAACAAACTAATCCGAAACAAAATCCCACAAATAATAAAATCCAACGGAAAAACACCCACAACAAGAATCCTAAACGAAGATGAATACATAAAAGAACTCTGCAAAAAAACAGAAGAAGAACTAACCGAATATCTAGAAGCAGACACAACAGAACATAAACTCGAAGAACTATCTGACCTACTAGAACTAATAAACGCCCTAGCCGAATACGAAGGCACAACACTAGAAGAAATTAACAGCATCCGAAAAAAGAAAGCAAAAGAACGAGGTGGCTTTTCAGATCGAGTCTTCCTAATCGAAGTAACCGATAACTAGCCCCTCCTAAGCCCCTTACAAGCCCCTACCAAGTAATAAATCACTAAGAAAAAACATAACAAAACAAAAACACCAACAAACACCGTAGTAGTAGTCGAAAAAAATTTTGAAATAACACGCCAAAAACCCTGCCATCCTCCCATATATATTATGAAGAGGTTTTCACTTTTGAACGGAGACGGGAGGAATTGGGATGGCGGTGTATCGTACTGTGCAGGTGAATTTTTGGCAGGATGATTTTGTTTTGGATTTGACGCCGGAGGAGCGGTATTTTTATGTGTATTTGTTAACTTGTTCGAAGACGACGCAGTGTGGGATTTTTCCTTTTCCGAAGCGGTTAGCTGAGATGGAGACGGGTTATAATCGGGAGACTGTTGATAAGCTTGTGCAGCGCTTCATTGATTATGGGAAGATTCTTTATGATGCGGATACTCGTGAGTTATTCGTTTTGAATTGGCTTCGTTATAATCCGGTGACGAATACGAATGTGGAGAAGTGTGTGCTTCGTGAGCTTAAAGGTGTGAAGAATAAGGAGTTTGTACATATGTTTCTTCAGAAGTGCGTAGAGGAGGAGCTGAATGTTCCGATGCTTTTAGCGCATTTCGGTATGCCGAGTGATTTGGCTGTGGATGATGTTGAGCCAGTTTGCGAGGAGACAGAGGAAGAAGAGGTTATAGAGGAAGAAATGGGAAGTCGTGTGTTTTCTTTTTATGAGCAACATTTCGGAAGTTTGTCTCCGCATACTGTGGAGGAACTGAGTGCGTGGATGGAAGATTTGTCAGAGGAGCTTGTGCTGAAGGCTCTTCAAATTGCGTTTGAGAATAATAAGCGGACGGTTGCTTATGTGAAAGGGATTTTGAGAGGGTGGCACGGGAAAGGATTTACGAAAGTGTGTGAGGTTGAGGCGGATACGGCTAAGTTTCGAAAGAAGGAGTCGTCTGTTAGTACGGGGGAGACGGAGGAGTTTTTGGCGAGGTGTGAGGAGTGGGAGAAGAATGCGCCGTCAGAGGAAGAGTTGCAGCGCTTTTTAGCGGAGCGCGGGTGGCGTCCATGAGTATTCAAAATGTGGATGCGGAAAAGACGGTGTTAGGTTCTCTATTAATTGATGGAGAGCTTATTAAGGAGTGCCGTTTGACGGAGCGGTATTTTTCTCTGTCAGTGCACAAGTCTATATTTCAGTTAATGCAAAAAATGGAAGAAGAGGGGCAACCGATTGATCTTGTGACGTTCATTTCTAGGGTAGATCCGAAGTTTTTAGAGGGGATCGGGGGAATGGAGTATTTTATAGGCTTAATGGATGGGGTGCCTACAACTGCCAACTTCTCTTATTATGAGGGGCTTGTTCGAGGTGCCTGGAAAATGTATCAGGCAGGTGTTCTCGGGCACAAGATGGGAGAGCGTCTTATTGCGGAGAAGAATGAGAAAATTATAGGTGAGACAATTACGGCACTTTGTGAGTTAGAGGAAAAGGACTGTGTATGTGAGTTTGATTTGAAGGATGCGCTAGTTGATTTATATGAAGAGCTTCATCAAGATGCGAAAGAGATTACTGGTATTGAGACTGGTTATACATCGCTAAATAAAATGACGTGCGGATTGCAGGAAGGTGATTTTGTCGTCCTTGGTGCGCGCCCTTCTATGGGTAAGACTGCGTTTGCATTAAATGTTGGACTGCATGCGGCGAAGTCGGGAGCAGCGGTTGGATTGTTTTCGTTAGAGATGAGTAGTAAGCAATTATTGAAAAGGATGGCATCTTGCTTAGGCGAAGTGTCAGGAGGTAGGCTGAAAAATCCGAAGCATCGTTTTGCGATAGAGGACTGGGAAAAGGTGAGTAAGGCGTTTGCAGAGATTGGTGAACTGCCATTTGAGATTTACGACAATGCAGGTGTTACGGTGCAAGATATTTGGATGCAAACTCGTAAGTTAAAGAGAAAGCACGGTGATAAGAAGGTTTTAGTTATTGTAGATTACTTGCAGCTTATTACGGGCGATCCGAAGCATAAGGGCAATCGATTTCAAGAGATTAGTGAAATTTCTCGTAAACTTAAAGTATTAGCCCGTGAATTAAATGTTTGTGTAGTAGCATTATCACAATTGTCTCGTTCGGTAGAAGCACGACAAGATAAGCGACCTCTTTTATCTGATTTAAGAGAGACAGGACAAATTGAGCAAGATGCGGATGTCATTATGCTTATGTATCGCGAGGATTATTACGATAAGGAAACGGTGCAGAAAGAGATGACGGAGATTCATGTGGCGAAGCACCGGAATGGGCCTGTGGGGAGTTTTAAGCTTAGGTTTTTGAAGGAGTTTGGGCGGTTTGTGGAGAAAGGGGATTAATTGGAATAAATAAAACGAATAAATAAGATAACGTCTTATTTATTCGTTTTATTTTGTATGAAATTAATTTTAAAACTGAAAAACTAATTAATTTGATAAGCAGCTAAATCTCCCACAGGATTTTCATTAAACACTTTTTTAGAAATCTCTCCAATAGAATTGGTCCCTATTCCATCTACAGTTGCACCTATTATACCGCCGATTAAAGGAATGGTCTTTCCGAGGTTTACAATCCCTTTTTCTCCAAATTTAGTAACCAGTCTAAAACCTACTGCCTGATTAATTCTTTTTATAACTTCGCCAGAAATTTTTTTTATTGCTTGCTCTGTCAACTTTTCTCCAATTTTTATTCCTACACCTTTAAAAATATCAAAGGTTGCTTGACCAGCAAGGCATGCAAATACTAAGGTTTTTACCTTGTCATTTTTTAAATCATAGCCTCTCATGTAAGCGATTGTACCAATCATTCTTATTTGAACATATAAAACAGAAGCAAGATTAGCTGGAATAGCCACAGGTAATGTGATTAATCCACCTAATCCGGTTAAGAATCCGGAAGTAGCAGCTTTTGTATTTTGCCATCGTATCAATGAATCAATTGCTTCATCAACAGTAGAATTTTTAGAAAGATAGCTTTCAGCTAGCTCAAAAATATTATCAGTACCAGGTAAACCATGTAAAGCTTTTTCGTAGCCCCATTCTAAAGTTTTGTTTATAGTTTCAACGGTCAAATTATTCTTAGTCAAATTTGTCACCATCCATATTTTTTTATTTAATTTTAATTATAATAGAATATCTATATAAAAGGTTTAAAATGGTAATTTAATTAGGAAATTCTTTTTGAAAAATGTATAGATAGTTAATTAACCTGTAATAGGAATATCAAAGTTTGAAGAAGTAGCTCGAAAATTAGATGTAACAATTGAAAAGGTGAAAGAGTGGGAGAAGCGTTTATCTCATTAAATGTAAAAAAAGACACCAATTGGTGTCTTTTTATTTAGATGTAGAGAATGAAAATAGAAGTAAAAATTATTTCCCCGGGGTATGTTCATCTATCTAAAAAACACCTACTCCACATACCTCTTAAAATCCACCTCAGCAATCAACATACGTACTAATATAAGTGTCGCGCCTAAAATTCTTTGATTCTTTTCATATACTCCTTATTTCCCTATAAAGAAAGATCGTCTCTCTGCCGTAATCCATTGCTCCAAGTCGTCTTGGCTACGTCGGACAAGTCGATTTACTAAAACATCATGCCATACATAATCCTCTAATAAATATATATGAACGGGGTCATCTGTATAAAAAGCAATATTACGCTCTTCAATTGATGGTCCATAAATCATCTCTTTAGAATCTATCGATAAAATAAACCAATGTTCTGTAGAGAGGGTTTCTGTATAAGGTGTGATACGATGGGCTTCTAGATTTTTAATAGGATTTTCAACATGCAGGGTAATGCCTTGTATTGTAACTTTATCAGCTACCTCAGCTAAATCCTCTTTTAACGCTTCATACATTTCATCCCACATCGAAATGACAATACGTCGTTCTGCTTTTTTTATTAATGCCTGACAATAGCTAATGATTGTTTTGTTGTCTTTTAAAGTAATCACTCGATTATCCGGTTTTTCCTCGGAAGTTTCGAGTTTTTTTAATGAATCACTGATTCCTTCATAAGTAGATTGCCATTCTGATTGAGCTTTCTGTAAAAAGATTTCAACAGGTAGAGGTGAATAGCGAGTGGTGTCATTTATTTCTTCCTTCATGACAATTCCTTTTTCTACAAGGTTACCCAAAATCTCATAAATTCGCGCTCTTGGGACCCCTGAATCCTTACTTACTTGGTAGGCTGTAGCAGGCCCCTGTTTCACAAGAGATACATAAGATTTAGCTTCATATTCATTAAAACCAATTTTTTTAAGCTGTTGTACTATGTAGTCCACTTTTTTCTTCCTCCGATGTTTGCTTTTATCCCGCATTAACGGGCAGTAAGACCCCCACCTCAAAATTCAGCGGAAGCAAAGAAGTTAGGTGGGGGTCGGGCTGCCCGTAAAAGCCCGGTTGGTGAGGGCTAATAATCAGTGGGGGATGAACACACCCCACTGATTAAAGTTTCACTTTATATTTCAACGTTACAATAACTCTTTACATTTAGCAAATTTATAGTTACTATTACAATGGTGACTAAAGGGGAGGCTACTAGTATGGATTTGTATTTAGACCCATCTATATTAATTATTTTGATTGTTTTTGGGTTTGTGGCTGCATTTATTGATTCAGTTGTAGGTGGTGGTGGACTCATTGCCTTACCAGCTTTATTATTTACAGGGCTGAATCCAGCAAGTGCAGTAGCCACGAATAAATTAGCATCGACAATGGGAAGTGCAACTAGTAATATTGTGTTTTATCGTTCTGGTAATCTTGATTTGAAATCGGCTTTAAAATTATTTCCAATCACTTTCATAGGCTCTATAGTAGGTGCATGGACTGTTCATTTAATGAACCCAGAAGTACTGAAGCCATTGATGCTGGTGATGCTTGGTGCAGTCGCTATTTATACGATATTTAAAAAGGATTGGGGTAGTATTTCTACTCATAAGAAATTATCTGGTCGACACGTCATTATTTTTACCTTTTTTATTTTTGCTATTGGTTTTTATGATGGATTTCTAGGGCCTGGCACAGGTTCGTTTTTAATGTTTGCTCTTTTATTTATTGGGTATGATTTTTTAAAAGCCGCAGGTAATGCGAAGTTTCTTAATTTAGGAAGTAATGTTGGTGCATTGTTGATATTTATGTATGTGGGGCAAGTAAACTATGCGTATGGTTTTATAATGGGGATTGCTCAAATTGCTGGAGGAGTCGTTGGCTCTAAGTTTGCTATAAAAAAAGGAAGCGGGTATGTTCGTGCTCTTTTCATTACAGTAACTTGTTTATTGTTAGCGAAAAATCTGTATGACTATGTGCAGTAAGTAATGTAGGAAAGGTTAACTATGCAGACTACATAAAGTATAAGAAGATACCAGGGGGAATTTCTTTAAAAAAGTCTCATTTAAAAGAAGATCTAAGTGAAGAAAATTAAAATAGTATAAACTCATATTTTTCTCGGGTATGTTTATCTATCTTAGTGAAATACCTATTCCACATTCTTTTTATAAACAACCCGCAATAATATAAGCGTCGCCCCTAAGTATTCTTTTCCTGTGAGCGTTTCACCTGTGAAAACGAAAGCAAAACTTGGGGAAAATACAGGTTCTGATGAAAAGATAAGGCCTGTATGTGTGCGAGTTGGGAAAGATGGATATTCTCATTCGATTATTGAAAGTTCGGATTTGAAGAAGATTGGTATGTAGTATGTACAAAAAAACGCCTATTTCATATAGGCGTTTTTTTGATGGGGAAGTTATTCCTCTTCAAACTGAAAAATATCCCGGTTAATAAGTTGGTGGAGATACTTATCCATTTCAGCAGCAGAAACGCTTCTTTCATTTTTAAACCACCATGTGCTTAATGAGGTGATTGCCCCTGAATAAAATTCAATGATTAAATCATTTGGCATCGTATGATTTTTGCGTAGTTGATTTAACGCTTCTATTTCTTGTTTTCTCGTTTCGTGACTTAAATACTGTGTCCGGTTAATAAATTGTTCATCTGACATTTGCGTCTCTAATATTTTACCGATTTCTTCATGGTGTAGAAATTGTTCCATTACTTGAAATGGTTTACTTAATCGATCTGAAACTGGTATTTCAACAATCATCTTGCTGTATCGTTTAAATCCAAATGCTAATAAAGCATCTTTATCTTCAAAGTGTTTATAAAAGGTTGTTCGGTGTACCATCGCACGGTCGCAAATTTGGTTAATGGTGATCGTACTATATTTTTGTTTTGATTGCGTCATTAATTCAAATAAGGAATCCCATAGTAATTTATGTGTACGTCTAATACGTAAATCGAGTTGTTTTTCATTATCGTCCATCTACAATTCTCCTTTTTTGTAGATTAAGTATACAGTGGCTGACAATTGATTCTCCCTTTTTAATCTACATATGTATATTATATTACATGTGTTCTGGTGTATTTAAAGTTTTTTAAGTAAGAAATAGGAGGAGAATTTGTAAATGAATATGACAACTAAGAGCCCAGCAAGTGGCAAAGTTGATACTTCTAATTTGAAACATACCCCCATTTTAATTGCATTACTTTTAGGGGCAATGGTTGCATTATTAAACGAAACATTACTTGGTAATGCGTTAACAGTATTAATGAAAGAGTTTGGTGTAACAGCTTCAACGATTCAATGGCTTTCTACAGCTTACATGTTAGTGGTTGGGGTTTTAGTTCCAATTACAGCGTTACTTCAGCAATGGCTCACAACGAGACAAATGTTTTTGATCGCTATGGTAACGTTTTTAGCTGGTACATTAATTGCGGGATTCGCACCGACATTTTCCATTTTATTAGTCGGCCGTATCGTCCAAGCTGTAGCGACGGGATTAATTACACCGTTATTAATGAATACGATTTTAATTATTTGTCCCCCTGAAAAACGTGGTGCCACAATGGGATTAATCGCACTTGTGATGATGGCAGCCCCGGCAATTGGTCCTACATTATCTGGAGTAATCGTGGATTCATTAAATTGGCGCTGGTTATTCTATATTGTTATTCCAATCGTGATCATTTCCATTATGATTGGTATGAAGTACATTCAAAATGTTTCAGAGTTAACAAGACCAAAAGTAGATTATCCATCAATCCTTTTATCGACATTAGGATTTGGAGGACTTGTGTATAGCTTTAGTGCATCGGGTGATTTAGGGTGGTCTGATGCGAAAGTGTATGGCACTTTACTTGTTGGGCTTATCTCATTATGTATTTTTGCCGTTCGACAATTGAAAATTGAGAATCCAATTTTAGAATTACGCGCATTTAAAGTTCCGATGTTTACATTATCAGTTGGATTAATAGTCATTGTGATGATGTCATTATTTTCAACGATGACTTTATTACCGATGTTCCTGCAAACAGTGTTACTCGTTACAGCTTTTAAGTCAGGAATTATCATGCTTCCGGGAAGTGTTATTAGCGCCGTAATGGGACCAATCGCGGGTAAACTATTTGATAAATTTAGTCCGAAAGTTATTATCGTTCCTGGTATTGTGTTAGTGGGGATTGCGATGTTCTTATTTAAAGGCATTACGCCTGACACATCAATGGTACAAATTATTGTCATGCATAGCGTATTAATGGTTGGACTCATGTTTGTCATGACAGCACAAACATACGGTTTAAATCAATTAACACCAGATTTATATCCACACGGAACAGCACTGTTTAGTACGTTGCAACAAGTAGCTGGCGCAATTGGTACGGCTATCTTTATTTCGAAAATGTCTTCAGGAACAGCTAGCTATATGGAAAGCTCCGCAAATCCACTGGATCCAGTAGAGAAGTTAAACGGTTTAACATCAGGATTCCAAGGTGCTTTTACACTAGGGTTAGTCTTTATCATTGTTGCTTTTATCGTATCGTTGTTTTTAAAAGAAGAGAAAGAGGGAGTAACGGCAGCGAGGGTTTTACAGAACGAGAATTAAGGTCCAAATAAAAAAGACATCTTTAAGAGATAAAGATGTCTTTTTACATTTCTTTCGTAACATCATACTTTAGCAACTCTCCCTGATCATAAAACCTCTCAAAAATAATCCCCATTACATAAAAGAATACTAGTCCGAAGCAAATATGAATGAGTGTAAAAGTTGCTCCAAATGAAGAAAGTTCATACACGAGAATTGGCAATTTCGCAGTTGTCCAAACGCCTAAGAAAAATACGATGTATCGAATGCTTGCGCCTTTCTTTAGAAGGAGTGCTGCAATTGGGAAGGCAACGTAGAGAGGACCAGCTGCAATGCCGCCTAATAAGAGAGAGAATAAGATTCCGTATATGCCGGAATTTTTGCCCATATATTTCATGAGCGTTTCTTTTTTCACCCATTGATCAAGTAATCCTACAAATAGTAGAACAGGGGGAAGGAGAAACAACATATCTAAAATGCTATTGCCTGTTAGTTGTAATGCGCTCCATCCTAAAGATTGATTTATAAAAGTTAATACGAAGAGTCCCAGTAATAAGATGAAAAAGAAGCGATATTTTTTTAGTTCTTTCATACCATCACCATCCAAATGATATAGGAGAATAGGAGGGACATGAGCAATGCAGATGCATTACGTGCGTAAGCAAAGCTTCGCCCGAATATCTTTTGTTCCATCGGTAATGTTGTAAGCCCTACTGACATGAGTGTAGATATAAGTGCCGCAACTTGAGGAAGGCCTGCGCCGTGTTGTACTAACGTATTACCAAGCGGGAATACGACGAAGCTTGGAATAAGTGCAACGGAGCCGAGTATTGCTGAATAAACAATGCCGATAAACCCTGATTGCTCCCCAATAATAGAAGAGATGAAAGACGGCGTTAATATAGAAAGCGATAAGCCAACGAAAAGCATAATGGAGAGCATCGCAGGTAGAAGATTTCGGAACATTTTCCACGATTTCATTAGAGCTTTTTTCGTCTTCGAGCGGTCCTTCATAAAAGAAAGCCCCGTAAGAATAATGGCTAAAGTGTAAAGAATCACACCGTTAATCATGGTCGGAATCCTTTAAGTCCTTATATTTGTCTATGAAAAAAGATAAGTTCTTCATTTTTTCTTCAATATCCATTTGGAAATCTGCTAATTGTTCCTTTCCAGCAGGTGTAATTTTGTACATCTTTCTCGGTTTGTCTTGATGATCTGTACTTACGTAAGATTCGATTGCACCTTCGCTTTCTAACTTTTTTAGCGTGCGATATAAAATGGCACTATCGATTGGATTGACTGGAAGTTCTTCTTCGCACTTTTGTAGTAATTGCCCGCCATAGTTATCACCTTCTGCTAAAAATAACAAAAGAAATGCACCTGTATGTCTTCCTGTATGTTTCATGGATATACCTCCTAGAATGAATTAGGATTTATACTGTTAATGACAGTATACTGTTGTTAACAGTATATGGTGCATGATGTGTTATGTCAATTTTAAAATGTGCGAATTTCGAGGGGGCTGTACATCTAAAAACACACAAAAAAAAGACACTCTCAAGAGTGCCTCTCCTTAGCAGCCGAATCCGCCGCCCCAACAGCTAGCGCCAACGATGATTAATAAGATAAAGAGTACAACAAGTAAAGCGAATCCGCCGCCGAAACCGCAGCCTCCACCACAAGTACCTCCATAGCCCATATTAACTCCTCCTTCCATAAAGACCATTAATTAATGGATTTAATTTACTTTATGTTTTTACGGATAAACTTGAGCAGGTCCTTTTGAAAAATAAAAGGTGCTTAGATTTTATAAGAGTTGACGACCTTATTTTTGTCACGGGTATTATGCTGATGACATATTGTATTTTATTCTGTGTATTGGGGGAAGGAGGATCTTTATGGCCAATTCTGAAATGATTTTACGATTACTTACGGATTTAAAGATTGAACAGCAAGCTTTAAAAGAGCAGTTGGAAAAAATACAAACAGCTGTGACTACTCTTGAAGAAAAATCAGCGATTGTGGAAGAGAAACCAACAACTATTGAAGAAAAACCAGCTGTTGCTGCTGCGAAGCAAAGAGCTCATTCTGGACACCCAACATCTTTTCGTGCTTGGAGAGCATCTGCTCAAAGGAATTCATAAAAATATAAGAAAAGAAGACATCTAGTAAGATGTCTTCTTTTGCTTGTACAATCCAAATGCGATAAGAAGGTATATATCCATATTGCTTTAAAACTAAGAAGAAAATAACGATTGTCGACTCCTTTTTTAGTATAGCATGTAATAGTAAATATTTTTATGTAATGTTGCATATATATGAATTATATGATGTTTTGTTGTATATATTTTAGTTGTCTGGTGCGGAAAACAGAACTTACCGCTTCACCGGCTTTATTATTGGCTGAAATGGAAGAGCAAAATATAAATAATTGTGTAGATTTAGCGTTACTTGACGTTTACTTAAATAGGGAGTAGCAAAGTTAGCTTAGGGAAAAAGGATTAATATATGTACATGAATAATATTTCTAATTATAATTTTAAGATGAAAGTATTCGTAGTATATGGGGGAATAACAACCAGTGAATAAAAAGGCAACAATTAAAATAGGGGCATTGTTTACAATTTTATTAATGGTATTTGTTTTTTATGGGTATAAGAGTTTAAATAGTTTTTTAGTCTGGAATGAACTCGGTGATGTACAGATGATTTCAAGCGATAAAGAGGTTAAAAACGGTATATACTTTGTAAAGGGAAAGGTATATTCTGAACATGTAACAGGGGATGAAACGCTACTTGCTGATGGGTATGCGGTAGTGAATCGAATTCAAAAGAAAAAAACGACATACTATACACAGACTTCTGCACCCAATCGTTCTTTATGGAGTAACGGCCAAGTAACAGCTTTTTATAATGAACCAATACATATTGGAAATAAAGAATTACAATTAATAAATAAAGAAAATGTGTCTCTGGAAACTCCCTTTATGGAATTAAATAGTCAGAATGTCATTTCAACAAGAATAAATGATATTCAGGCAAATACTACAAAGTTAGCAGATGGAAAAAAACGCTTTTATTCATTTAGAGCAGTAGAAAATAAAGAAAATGTAGTTGTACTTGGGTCAGTAGATGGAAAATTAATAAAAGAATTACCTAGTAGATATGGGGAATTTGTTTATATGGGAAATACTAAGGAGCAAATTATAGATAGCTTAAAGAATGGTAATAAAAAAAATTGGATATATTTCGTTGTACTTCTTATACTAACTAGCATTAGTGGATTTGTATTTTATATGTATGGGAAAGGAAAATGGACAAAAGATGTTTTTGTTTTTACATTTTTCGGACGGAAGGTAAATTAAAGAGGATGCATCTATCTGTGCATCCTCTTTAAACATTTATATGAGTTCTTTTCGTAAGGGAAGTTCTTCTTCATTTTTATATCAAGTAAATAAAATCTCTTCAATGTTACAAATGATAATTTAGTATAGACGATGAACTGGTAGCATCTGTTTTTGAAACAAGACCAATTTGAGTAGCACACCATTTTTATAGAATTGAATATACATTTCTCATTCTTTATTTAATAGGTGTCTGTCTATTTATAAAAAAAACTTTACATGTAAAAAGTTGTTTAAAAATGCAAGTCATTCTACTAAACAATCGGACCATATCCTTGAATAATGGGTTAAACTAGTAGTTGATCTCGTAGTTTATGGTCTGTTATATTTATACAAACACTAAAAGGATAGGTGAAGAAGTTCGGCATAACAGAAGTTTGATTTTCGTGAACTTTGTTATGACTGGAAAAGAGTAAATAAATCAATTTGAAGCAAACTGAAATACGCATTTTTATGTGTTTATTCGGTATGCCCATTTGATTTTTTTTACTCTACGGACTTATTCTCTTTTTTAACCGCAGAGTAAAACTCTGCGGTTTTTTGTGTTTAAAAATTTTTAGGAGGAAGTTTTTATGAATAATTTATTAAATCAATTGCAGGTACCTTCAAGATTCGAACAAACTGATAATGTTTTTTGGCAAGATCCTTATATTGCTAAAAAATTATTAGAAGCTCATTTAAGCTCTGATACTGAAGGAGCTAGTAGGAGTGTTCAGTTTATTGATAAATCTATTGATTTTATCCAACGAATCGCTCCCAAAAAATCTTATCAAAAAGTACTAGACTTAGGTTGTGGTCCAGGTCTGTATAGTGAGCGATTAGCTAGAAAAAGTTATACAGTAACAGGGATAGACTTCTCTGAAAACTCAATTCGTTACGCTAAAGAACAAGCAAAAAGGTTAGATTATGATATTGAATATCGCTATAAAAATTATTTGGAATTAAATGATTCAAATATGTATGACTTGGCGCTATTGATATATTGTGATTATGGTGCTCTTGCGCCTGAAAATCGTAGTAAATTACTTTTCAACATTTGGAACAGTCTGAAGGATGGAGGAAAGTTGTTATTGGATGTTTTCTCTCAAAATAAATTTGATCAGTTCAAGGAAGAACAATATTGGAGTATGAATGAAAATGGTGGTTTCTGGTCAAAGGATTGCTATTTAGCTATCGGGAGAAATCTCAAATATCCTGATAGAGTAACATTAGAACAAACAACAGTGGTAACCGATGATAAAATAGAAACTTACAACATTTGGTATCAATTCTTCACAAAAGAATTATTCATCAAAGAGGTAACTGCTGTAGGATTTACTGTAAAAGAAATTTACGATGATGTTTCCGGTGAAACTGGCAACGGAGGAAGTCAAACTATAGCCTTATTGTTAGAAAAATAAGGTTACATTGAACAAAGAGAAAGAAATATATGTTATCACTTTTTTCAAAAAGCAATATTTTTTCTTTTTAACAAACGGCAACTTATTCTAGACGCCCAACATCTTTTCTTGATTGGAGAACATCTGCTCAAAGGGATTCATAAAAATATAAGAAAAGAAGACATCTTAATTGATGTCTTCTTTTGCTAGTACAATCCAAATGCGATAAGAAGGTATATATCCATATTGCTTTAAAACTAAGAAGAAAATAACGATTTTCGATTCCTTTTTTAGTATAGCATGTAATAGTAAATTTTTTATGTATTTTTGCATATATATAGATTATATAATTTGAATCGTATATATTTTAGTTGTCTGTTATTTGTTTTAATTCATTTATTTATATTATTTTTTGAGTGCCCCCAGTGATGGGGCCTTTTTTTATAATGGTGTGAAAGCAGAAACCCCTCAAGCTCAAGGAGGGGTTACATAACTAGGAAAAGATTATTAATGTTTCATGAGAGGAAGGTCAGGATATTGCTTCTGAATTTCTTCTAAATGATTTTCGTTTATCCCTTTTAAATTTTGATCGAAAAAGCTAGTTACTAGTTTATTAATGAGTGTATAATTTGCGGCTACATCTTCGTCTGGTTCGTTAATAATAGGTGAAAATGCTGCTAAATCTGTAAAACTAGTATGATTTGTTTTTGGAATTACTACTGTGTATACACCAGGTTTTTCAATCGTTTTATTTCTTAAATAGGATATTTCTAATAATTCATTTTGGATTCCGGTTATCTTTTGATTCTTAGCTTCTTTCATATAATGAATCGTAGCCTCAGCATTCATCAACATGAATGGTTTCTGAGGACCATCTTTAGGCAACGGGTCTCCATACAATCCGCCGTCCATATCAATTGCAGCCTTAATACGCGTATCCTTTACTAACATTTGTGCGGAAGTTGCTCCGCCAAAAGAGTGACCGAACATTCCAATTTTGTCATATTCGATTAAGTCTGCAATCGTTTTAAAGCTTTTATCGAAATTCCCCTCTATTACTTTGTTTAAAACAAAAGTAGTATCCTGTTCCCATTTTTGAACTATGGTATTTAAGGCAGTAGGTGTATATTCAATTGGCATAGAGTCTACACGGTTTCCGTTAGGAAAAATTGTTGTTGCTGCGTACCCTGTGAAATTAAGAGCGATTACGACATAGCCTTGACTAGCTAATTCCTCTAACTGGAATGTATTTTGTTGACCATATAATCCCATTCCATGGCCGAATAAAAGGAGAGGGAATTTTTCTTTAGCTTGAAGTGGCGTAGCATCTTGATAAGAATGTGTTTTTGTCAGTCCTAAATGTGTCGTTACGATATATGGAACACCGTTTGTTACTGCCAATTGTTCAGCCAGCTCGTTTATGTTCTTAAAATAGGCAGAAGGGTTCCCTGATCCTTTTTTGGCAGGATAGTATACTTGTATCATTAACTCACGATTTCCATGACTATTTGGTACAGTGGTTTCTTTTCGATTTGTATCAATTAAATGAAAAGCTTTCGTTCCTACTGTATATTTTCCAGTAGGCTCAGGGAGTGTTATGATTGGAAAAAGTAAAGGTAATGTAAACATTGCGATAGCAGTTACGATAATTCCTAAACCTTTAAAAACTTTCATCACTAACTTTTTAGAAACGGCTGTAGTTTTTGGTTTCAAAAAAACTTGTAATGTTAAAACGAACAATAAGAAATAGGCGGGGATCATACGCCAGTTTGTGCCAATTACAATGATGGTGGCAAATAAGAATGCATAATTGATCAGTAAAATGACTATATTTTTTTTCGTCAAACCTCGTTCGATAAAGATGGGAGTGATGCTAGTCAAAAGTAATATAGCAATAAAAATGATTTCTAACATTTTTAGCTTTTAGCTCCTTTCCAAATCATATAAATATAGATTGATAATTTATAATCTTCTCAATTATATAACCATCAGTAATAATTGTATGCATGTAAGTAAGTTTAGAATGTTTTTACATGACATCTTAAGAAAAAGTACTCATACGAGTACTTTTTCTTAAATAAATAGTAATTTATTTTTAAACCGTTCCCCATAAATGATAAACCATACCGAAAACAAAAAATGCTAGTCCTACAAATAAAACGATTAAAGCAAGCATTCCATTTTTATTATGTTCCATACAGTCAGCTCCTTTTTTAGTTATATACAAAAAGCCTTTCGTCATAATTATGGCTAAAGGTTTTGGTCTTCATACTTTGTAGTTTATAAAAAAGTTGCACTTCTGTATGAATTTGGAATATGATTATTTAAAGAGTAGGTGGTGAGTACATGCAGGAAAGAAAACAATTCCCGCTTATATCTGGAAATCTCTCATTAGATTTAGTGAATACAGAGTTAGTTAGGCGTGGACAACGTTATGATTTATTAATAACAGATGAAGATGTATTAGAATGGCTACATGTAATAAAGGTTAATCTTCCTTTTTGGAATGAAAAAACACTTATAGAAATTCAAGAGCGACTCAATCAAGTTACATCTAGCATATTAGAGCTAAGAGGAGTACTGAGAAAACAGTTTGAGGGAATTGCCGATCAGCATGAAATTTCTGATGATTTTATTACGTATTTAGAAAAACAAATTGAGAAGGCACCATTTACATATAAAGTTATTGAACAGAGTTTAGTACCTATTCCAGTTGGAGAAATTGAGGATGTACTTGTATCGTTAATTGCGCTTGATGCTTTAACGTTAATAGCAGAAAATAAGCTTATTTCTCTTAAAAGGTGCTCAAACCCTGACTGTGTTTTATTATTTATAGATAAAAGCGGAAAACGAAAATGGTGTTCTATGAAAATATGTGGGAACCGAAAAAAGGTAGCGAAATTTCAAGATCGAAAATGTGAAGAAGTTTAGGGAATCAACTTATAACAGTTGATTCTTTTTTTCTGTACTTTAAAACTAACCCCTAAAATTAATATTGACTGGTTAGTTTGTTCGGAATATAATTATTGGTAAATAAAGGAGGAGAATGATGAGTAATATAACAACAGCTAAGCAGAAAGAGGCTCAACCAATAAGTGTACGATATTTTGCAAAAATGAAAGGGAAAGGAAGAAGTCCATTACAAGTAAATATAAAGGACTCTTTAACGGGATTATTGGGGGGATTTTTAACGATTCTTACCTTAACATATTTAACGAGTATAACTTCTACAGAATTACTAATGGCCCCATTTGGAGCGAGTTGTGTATTAGCTTTTGGAGTTTGGAATGCACCGCTATCTCAGCCGCGTAATATTATTGGAGGACATTTGATTTCAACTTTCATTGGCTTATCAATATATCATTTGTTTGGGAATGAATATTGGACAATTGCTTTAGCAGTTGGGATGTCGATTGCTATTATGATGTTAACAAGAACAACGCATCCTCCAGCAGGGGCTGATCCAATTGTCGTTATTTTAGGAGCATACAGTTGGAGTTATTTAGTAACACCGGTTTTAGTTGGTTCTCTTGTTATTGTAGTTATTGCTTTATTTATTAATAATATGAGTAGTAAAAGGAGCTATCCAACTTTTTGGATATAATTAATAAGGTGAAAAACAATTTGAGTAAGTATCCCATTTATACTATATTTTCATTTCACATACTCTTTCGTTTACAAAGAAAAGACACCCATATAAGAGTGTCTTTTCCAATAGTTTTTTAGCAGAAGCAAGCAGCTCCAACGATGATTAATAAAATAAACAATACAACTAATAGTGCAAATCCTCCAGCAAAACCGCAGCCTCCGCCGCAACTACCACCAAATCCCATAATAGTTCCTCCTTTAATAAGAGGGGAAAACAAAGGGTCACTCGTGTTTTTTAACGGATTCCATTTACTTTATGTTTTGAAGCATAAACGTGAGCAGGTCCTTTTGAAAATAAAAAAGACACTGTAAAAAGTGTCTTTTTTATCTAATTTATGCGCATTGCTTAATAAGACGCTAGTTCCTCAGTATGAATATGAGTAACTATGTAGGGTAGTTCTATTATAACATTTTAACCATTAATGGGTCTATATGGAATTTTATTAATAATTGTGCTTGATTATTCGGAATGATACACGTAGTGAAATTTATATGCTACCTACAGTAATTGTAAAATATAATGATGTATATAACTAGTCTTGTAATAAATTTAAGCAACAGCTGATTAACGGTTAGTATTTTTCTTTGTAAAAAAATATTCAATAATTTATCATTGCAACCGCTTACTCTTTGTGTATAATAAAGGTAAGTTAATAAGTAAAAGGATTGTTACTGTTCGGCAGGCAAAACCTAAATTGATCTAGAGGCTACGGGTGTAGTGTGGCTTTTGGAATCAGTTTAGGTTTTTTTATTACCTTTTGTGACTTTAAGAAGAAGAAGGCGGAACAATATGAGAATCCATAAAATCTTAAATAACAATGTTGTTTGTACGATGAAGGATAATGAGACAGAAGTTGTACTGATGGGCAGAGGTTTGGGATTTCAGAAAAAAGTCGGCGATGCGATTGATGAATCTAAGATAGAAAAGACCTTTGTGCTAGAAACAAAAGAATTATCAGAGAAACTTGCTAGGTTGCTAACTGAAATTCCTGTAGAAAATTTAGAGATTACAGAGAGAATTATTCAGTTTGCTAAGACAGTTTTGCCGGGGACTTTAAGTGATTATATTTATCTTACATTAACGGATCATTTAAGTTTCGCCTTAACTCGGCATAAAGAAGGAATGGATCTCAAAAATACTTTGCTTTGGGAGATTAAGAGGTTTTATCAGAAAGAGTTTGAAATTGGTCTACAAGCTTTGAACATAATTGAAGAAGAGACTGGGTTTACACTTTCTGAAGATGAAGCAGGGTCAATTGCTTTGCATTTCGTGAATGCGCAGCAAGGAGAGCCGGCGATGCAACAAACGGTAGCGATGACGAAAATCGTCCAAGATATTTTAAATGTTGTAAAGTACCACTATAAGATGAACTTAGATGAGAATTCATTTAATTATAGCCGGTTTGTAACGCATTTACGATATTTTGCGCAGCGTTTAATGCAGAAGGAACTGAACTCGGCTGAGGATGAGTTTTTATACGAGCAAGTGAAAAGTAAGTATGAAGAGGCATATTGTTGTACAGAAAAAATTGAAGCATACTTGCAAAAAGCACATAATAGTCATCTTTCAAAAGATGAAAAAGTGTACTTAACGTTGCACATTCATCGTGTAACGAAACGCAATGAATTATGTAATTGAATAAACGGGATTGTTACTGTTTGGCAGGCAAAACCTAAATTGACTTGTAATGGAGTGATTCGTATGTATCGCGCCGTTACGGTTAGTTTAGGTTTTTTCTTTTATCCCGCATTAACGGGCAGTAAGACTTCCACCTAAAAATTTGGCTGTGGCAAAGAAGTTAGGTGGAAGATCAACTGCCCGTAAAGGCCCGATTGGTTCAACTAATAATCAGTGGGGGATGAACAAAACCCCCACTGATTAAAGTTTCACTTTATAAAAATAATAAATGGGATGATTGTAGGGAGGGAAATTATTATGAAGTATGAAAAATTAGCAAAAGACATACTGAAAAATGTTGGCGGGAGAGAAAATATACATAGCGTTGTACATTGTATCACTCGTTTACGATTTCAGTTAAAAGATGAGGGGAAAGCGAATACGGAAGTACTGAAAAGTATGGAAGATGTTGTGACTGTTATGAAAAGCGGCGGACAATATCAAGTTGTAATTGGTAACCATGTATCCGACGTGTATAAAGCAGTTATTGCGGCTGGAGGGTTTCAAGAAGCTGAGGAAGAAACTACGAGTGAGAAGAAAAAGAGTAGTCTTATAGATATTCTTTCTAGCATTTTCACTCCTATTTTAGGAGTGTTAGCTGCAACAGGGATGATTAAAGGATTTAATGCACTATTTGTAGCGTTGGGCTTGTTAAGTACACAGGCAGGAACGTATCAAATATTAAATGCAGTCGGCGATTCGTTATTTTATTTCTTCCCGATCTTCCTTGGATATACAGCAAGTAAGAAATTCGGGGGATCCCCATTCATCGGTATGGCGATTGGAGGAGCTTTAGTTTATCCGGCTTTATCCGGTTTAAAAGCAAGTGAGCCATTATATACGTTATTTGCAGGAACGATGTTTGAATCACCAATTCATATTACGTTTTTAGGAATACCAGTTATTTTAATGAACTATGCATCATCTGTTATTCCAATTATTCTTGCTGCTTATTTTGGAGCGAAAGTAGAACAGTCTTTAAAGAAAGTGATTCCAGATGTTGTGAAAACATTTTTATTACCATTCTTCACATTATTAATCGTTGTACCAGTTACATTTCTCGTTATTGGCCCCATTGCGACGTGGGCAGGGCAGTTTTTAGGACAGGCGACGCTTTGGGTTTATCATGCAAGCCCATTAGTAGCGGGTGCTTTACTCGGTGCGTTCTGGCAAGTACTTGTCATATTTGGCCTTCATTGGGGCGTCGTTCCGATTGGTTATAACAATTTAGCAGTAAACGGCGTTGATCCGATATTAGCACTTATATTTGCTGCTTCATTTGCTCAAATTGGTGCCGTGCTTGGCGTTTGGATGAAAACGAAAGACAAGAAGTTAAAAACGCTTAGCATTCCAGCTTTTATTTCAGGTATTTTCGGTGTTACAGAGCCGGCGATTTATGGGATTACACTTCCTCTTAAAAAGCCGTTTATTATGAGCTGTATCGCTGGAGGAGTTGGCGGCGCAATACTCGGTGTATTTGGTACACAAGCTTATATGACAGGTGGACTTGGTATATTTACGCTTCCGACATTTATTAGTCCGAAAGATGGGATTACAGCTGGATTTTGGGGATCAATTATTTCGATGGTTGTTTCTTTAATAGTAGGTTTTGTTCTAACTTATTTATTTGGTTTTACGAAAAAGCAAACATCTACAGAAACAGCTGAAACAATTGATAAGATCGCTGCATCAAACGATGATGAAGTAATCTTTAGTCCTTTCCATGGCGCTGTTATGCCGCTTCAAAATATTGACGATGCTGCATTTGCATCAGGTGCGCTAGGTGAAGGGGTTGCGATTGAGCCTTCAGAAGGAAAGTTGTTTTCACCAGTTTCAGGTACGATTTCTGCGCTGTTCCCGACGAATCATGCGGTAGGAATTACGGCAGATTCAGGTGCTGAAATTTTAATCCATATTGGGATGGATACTGTGAAATTAAATGGCGAATTTTTCTCTTCTCATATTGAACAAGGAGCGAGAGTAGAAAAAGGGCAATTACTTATTGAGTTTCATATAGCCGAAATTCAAAAGGCGGGTTATATTTTGACAACACCAGTTGTTGTTACAAATTATGATAAATATAGCATCAAAAAAACGGAAATAGAAAAGATTCAAGCAGGAGATTCCTTACTAACGTTAGGAGTTAAATAGTAGTTACATTTCATACTGGTTCAAACGAAGAAAGGTATTCTTTAAAACTTACAATAGCTTTCCTCGTTCATTCTAATATAAAGGAGTTTTTCTATATGTCTAAAGTTAATTTTCCAAAAGGATTTTTATGGGGTGGAGCAACTGCAGCCAATCAAGTTGAAGGAGCATATGCAGAAGACGGAAAAGGATTAACGACGGTTGATCTATTACCAACTGGTGAAAATCGTTGGGATATTATGAAAGGAAATATTCATTCCTTTACACCTGTAGAAGGAGAGTTTTACCCGTCACACGAAGCGATTGATTTTTACCATCGTTATAAAGAAGATATTGCGTTGTTTGCAGAAATGGGATTTAAAGCGTTACGCGTATCGATTGCGTGGACACGTATTTTCCCAAGTGGTGAAGATGAAAAGCCAAATGAAGCAGGATTACAGTTTTATGATAATTTGTTTGATGAACTGTTAAAGCACGGTATTGAACCAGTTGTTACGATGGCTCACTTTGATGTGCCTGTTCATTTAGTAGAAAAGTATGGAAGCTGGAGAAGTAGAAAGCTTGTAAACTTCTTCGAGACGTACGCGAAAACTATATTTAATAGATATAAAGATAAAGTGAAATATTGGATGACGTTTAATGAAATTAATATGCTTTTACATTTACCTTTCATGGGAGCAGGTCTAGCATTTAAAGAGGGTGATAATAAAAAACAAATTCAGTATCAAGCAGCGCATCATCAACTTGTCGCAAGTGCGTTAGCTGTAAAAGCGTGTCATGAAATCATTCCAGATGCAAAAATCGGTTGTATGCTTGCTGCAGGTGCGACATATCCGTACACATGTAATCCAGATGACGTTCAACGCGCGATGGAACAAGACCGTGAATCATTCTTCTTCATAGATGTACAAGCAAGAGGTGCATATCCTGGATACGCAAAACGCTTCTTTAAAGATAACAATTTAGCAATTGAAATGGAAAAAGAAGACGAGGAAATTTTAAAAGAGCATACAGTTGATTATATTGGCTTTAGCTACTATTCAAGCCGAGCAACAAGCACAGATCCAGAAGTATTAAAAAGCATAACGAGCGGGAATGTATTCGGTTCTGTTGAAAATCCATACCTTGAAAAATCAGAGTGGGGATGGACGATTGATCCGAAAGGTTTCCGTATTACAGCGAACCAACTGTACGATCGTTACCAAAAACCGTTATTTGTTGTTGAAAATGGTCTCGGTGCAGTCGATCAATTAAATGGTGAAGACGAAGTGAATGATGAATACCGTATTGATTACTTGCAAAAACATATGATTGAAATGTCTGAAGCGATTCAAGACGGAGTAGATATTATCGGATATACAAGCTGGGGCCCAATTGACCTTGTAAGTGCTTCTACTGGAGAAATGAAAAAACGTTACGGATATATATACGTTGATAAAGATAATGAAGGAAAAGGTTCATTAAAAAGATCGAAGAAGAAAAGCTTCGATTGGTATAAAGAAGTAATTAAGACGAATGGTAAGAGTTTGGAGTCTTAAGTATGAAAAGGAGACATCTTAATTGATGTCTTCTTTTTCATTGTGAATAAAGCATGGAGCGATATTTCCCTTTACACGAACATAAAGGTATAATATAGTTTAGTTAAGTTAACTAAACTATATAAAAGCGTGACCGGAGGAAGAATTCTATGACTAGATCATATAAAGAAGTAATTAATGAAATGAATCGAGCCTACACGGAACTCTACATTTTACTATTTCAAGATTTAAAGGATGAGTTCGGTCTTACTGGGCAGCAAGAGAGCATGCTATTTCATATAAATTTAAATGAAAACACAACAGCAAATAACATTGCGAGTACGTTTAATGTAACGAAAAGTGCTGTAAGCCAAGTTTTATCGAAACTGGAAAAGCAACAGATGATTTCAAAACAAGTTAATCCGAATAATAAAAGGGAGTATTTCCTTACAATTGGTCCAAACGGTAGTAAGTATATAGAGCAATTGTCGAAGTTAGATGATGTATTAATCGAGAAATATTTCTCGAAAATTGATATTGAAGCTTTGCAACAAATGACTGATACGTTAACGAAAATAAATAAAGTGATATCGGAAGAAAAACAGAAGGATCTTGAGTCTAATGAGTAAAGCCCGAGATGAAGCAATTAGTAGAAAGGAGGAGAAGCGTGTGATGAGTTACATACCGAATATGCTTACGATAGCAAACTTTGTATGTGGGCTTTTGGCTATTCACGCTGTTTTCGTTCACGATATGTATGGTGCAGTTATGTTCATTATTATAGGTATGGTATTTGATCTGTTTGATGGCATGGTCGCTCGGAAACTTGATGCTGTTACGGAAATTGGCGGAGAGTTAGACTCATTTGCGGATTTAGTAACCTTCGGTGTGGCACCATCTATTGTTGCCTATAGTGCCTCGTTAAAAGATTTGCAGTCTATCGGGATGATGTGTGCACTTGCTTATAGTATTTGCGGAATGCTTCGGCTTGCGGGATTTAATACGAAGCAAAGCAAACTCCCAACATTTATTGGAATGCCTATTCCATTTGCGGCAATGTGTCTCCTCATTTTATGCCTCTTAAATAACCCAGTTTCCGTGGCATTTGGCACATGCGTACTCGCTTATTTAATGGTAAGCAAAATCAAATTCCCCCATTTTAAAAAAGATATATCGGAAAGCTTGAAGTCCGAAAGATGGGATTAATAGGAAAGATAAGGAGCATAACATGATTCGTATGGCATTAAGATCATTCAACATACAAATATATTGTTTGCTAGGCGTGATGTTACTGGGATGGTTGCTGACACCTTTTTCAGCCCAGTTTGTAGGGATAAGCATCGGCCTTTTAGTTAGTATGTACTGCGCCTGGATTTTAGGAAGGCGTATCGAAAAGTTCGGAAATAGCATCGTAAAAAAAGAAAAAGCACCGATGCTTGGCATGATGAATCGGTTTGCAGCCGCAATACTCGGCGCGATTATTATGTATGAAATTGAACACCGTGAGTACATGTGGACATTTGCTGCTGGAATTATGGGTGGGTATTTCTTGGTTATTATTAATTTGGGGTATTACAGTATGAGGAAAGAGAAGGGATAGATTAGTACATTTTAAATTAGAAATTAACCCCCTCCTCAAGCTCTTGAGGAGGGGGTTATTAACACTTACAATAAAATCACTACAATTCCCAAAAAATATAAAAAATGAAAGTAAGTGCTCTATTTTGAGTATGTTCTATAAAACTAGCTCTTCTTATTTTTTATTTTTTTAAACATAAATTTGTAAATTAACCATGTAATAATTATTACTACAGGTGTAATTAATGCACCGTTAAACATTTTTTTTGATATGTATAACATATTTAAAATTAATAAAGAAATTATTGTAATGATCATATTATATTTTGAAAAGGTTTCTACAAATTTAGAATGTGCAAATAACTTTTTGTATATAAAGTAAAAGATTACAAAAAGGATTGTTGTTACTAAACTAAAAACACTAATTTGAAGATAAAATATAACTATTAAATTTGTTACTGCTATTATCATTAACCAAAAAATTATAAAAAAATTAGATAAAACTTCTACACTTACTAATAGAGCTCCTAGCGTTGCAATAAAAGCAGCAATTTTATTTGAGGAATCATCTTTGTTATTAGAAGAATTTTGTCTATTCATGAATAAAAATCAGCTCCAACTTTCTTTATCTCCCTTAAATATCGCATTAATGTATATGAAAAAATTCTAAGTATAAATAATTATCTATTTCATATTATCAGAATTTCGTTTCGTGTGGAATTGTATTATATGGTTGTTAGGCTTCTTTAACATTATGTATTTACCTACCCTCATGAATTCTCATTCCAACAAGTACCTTTTCATTCACGCTAATTGTTTTCCTCTTGTCAGACTTTCACATGATTATATATACTGCATTGATAAAAATACTACAAGGGTTGCATGTGAAGATTTAAGGGAAATTTTATATTTACCCCACTTTTTATTTTAAAAGTTTCTCCTATCCTATAAACAACAAAGTCATAGATGAAAATGTAAAGTTAGGGGATTCCACATGCATACAGAAGTTTTAATGAGTTATTTGTATACTTATTTTTTTACAATTATGTTTTGTATTGTATTTCAAATTGGATGTTATTTTAAAGCGAAAAGAACTATATCTATTCGGCATTTTCTATCGGTATATGTTTTTCTATTCTACCTTTCGTTAGTGTATAAAGTGACGCAGATCGCGACTGTATGGGATATAAGTAGATACGAAACGTGGATTCGTGTAAGTCAAATTAATTTGACTCTATTTGATACGGCAGGTAGTACGACGTATCTTTTGAATATTGTATTGTTTATGCCGTTCGGTTTTTTATTACCGACTATTTGGCCGCATTTTAGAAAAATGAAAAACACCGTATGTGCGGGATTCTTTTTTTCATTGGCAATTGAGTTAAATCAATTACTAAATAACAGAATTACAGATATTGATGATTTATTTACGAACACCCTTGGGGCAATTATTGGGTATGTCTTATATAAAGTATTATACACAGCATTATTTAAAATGATATTGAAAAGAGAGGGGAAAAAGCTTGATACGAACTCTCCTTTAGTCATAAAATACGAGGCTGTTTTTTGTCTAGTATGTTCATTTGTAGGTGCGATGTTAATTTATCATCCAGCTTTATTGGTTGTAAATTAAAATCGACTAATTTTATTGAATAAATAGAAAATACTTTCTTTTTTCGTCTATTTAATTTAATATCAATAAGGGCACCAAAAAAATAGATAGAGGTGCTAAAATGTACGGTATTATTAATTATGAAGTGTTTTTACTAACAGGAATTTTATTGAATTTAATTCCTGGTGCAGACACCATGTATATTGTGGGGAGAAGTATTTCACAAGGTAGAAAAGCAGGTGTGTATTCTGTTTTTGGTATTATTACTGGTTCTTTAGTTCATACGTTATTGGTTGCTTTTGGTTTATCTATTATACTTACAAAATCCATTGTGCTATTTAACACTATTAAGGTTATAGGTGTTATCTATCTTGTATATTTAGGGATTAAAATGATACTTGATAAGACAAATGTAGCTTTCCAGGCCTCATCCAATAAATTGAACATTAGAAAGATATATGTACAAGGACTTTTAACAAGTCTGACGAATCCAAAAGTCTCTTTATTCTTTATTGCGTTTCTTCCGCAATTTATAGATACAAAGGCTTCAGGTCCTATGCCTTTTATCATTTTAGGACTTACTTTTACAGTAACTGGACTATTATGGTGTTTATTTGTTGCTTATTTCTCTTCATATGTTACAAAAAAATTAAGAGGAAACCAAAAGGTAGGAATGATTCTAAATAAGATAACAGGAATGATTTTTATTGGTATGGGGTTAAAGTTGCTTCAAACAAAAGCTCCTCAATAAACCTGAATAACATAAAAATGCCCCCTTTCAAGAGATGTAATCTTAGGTTTAGGCTAATTTCTATATACTAAAAAGTCCCTTTAACTTTGAAGGGACTTTTTGCTTGTTATTTTGAGTTATCTAAAAATTTATTTCAAGAAACAACCTATACTTTAATTGACGTTGTACGAGTTTAGCTTGATAGCAATGGGGTAAGCACAGCGGATATTTCAAGGTGAGGAATGATAAAGAGTTTTTTATGTTTAAACGTGATGGCATATGGAAAGTAGGAGAAGTTGCCTTTCAATAAATATAAATAAAAATAGGAGGGCCAATTGAAGCCATCCTATTTTTATTTATATTACCAACTAGCAGTTTCCGTATTTTCCTTCAACCACTTCACCCAATCCAAATCCTCTACTTTAAGCAAACTAAGCGAAACACCTTTCATATCTAAAGAAGTAAGAAGGGTACCAACCTTTACGAATGTAATATGTAATCCTTCCAGCTCACATAAACGACGAATGTCATTTGCGAAAATGTATTGTTCCATTAATGGTGTCGCACCTAATCCATTAATGAGAATGGCGAAGTTGTCACCTTTTCTCCAGCGGTAAATGCTTTTTAATTTGTTCATTAGTTCAATCGCTAATATTTCAGAAGAGGATAGTGCTTCTTTACGGTAACCTTTTTCTCCGTGAATACCGACGCCGTAAAAGACTTCATCATCGTTTAATGTGAATGAAGCTTTTCCTTTCACTGGATCGTTTGCAGGTGAAAGAGCAACTCCTAATGTGTGTAAGTTTTCTGTAACAGAACGGCCAATTGTTGTTAGTTCTTCTAAAGAATGACCTTCAAGAGCAGCCGTACCAAGTATTTTTTGAACGAAAACAGTACCAGCAACGCCGCGTCTTCTTTTATTAAACGAAGCATCATCTTCAATTGAAACATCATCATTTACGATGATGTGGTCAATTTGTCGTCCTTCTTCTTTTGCGATTTGTTCTGCCGCTAAAAAGTTAGTTACGTCATCTTTAAAGTTTTTAATGATGAATAAAATACTCTTATCTTTTGGCATGAGGCGAGTTGCCGCAATAATTTGTTCCACTGTAGGCGGAGTGAAGATGCTTCCGTTTACTGCCGCCGTAAGCATTCCTTTTCCTACATAACCGATATCAGCAGGCTCATGTCCGCTACCACCGCCGCTTATAATAGCGACGTCTTGCTTCAGTTTTTCGATATCTTTTACATAAATGATGTTATTTGTTTCGTCGTAATTTACTTTGTCGTTATGTTCAAAATAAAAGCCATGCATCATATCTTGAACGATATTTTGTACATCATTCATAATCTTTTTCATTGCTTTTGCCACCCTTTAATTACTTTGCTGATTGCTCAAGTAATAGTAGTAATTGATTGTTTATCATATTTTTCATAAGAGAAGACATAATGGACGGATCTACTTCGCATTTGCTTTCAATCCAATCTTTTATCGTTCCAACGAAGCCGTGACTATAAAAGGAGGCAATCGTATTTTTCGTCTCATCAGAAAGGCTGAATCCACAGCTTACAGATAGTTCATCAATAATCTTCATATATAAGTTTTTCGTATGCTCAAATAAATAGTGATTAAACGAGTTTTGCTCAATGACTTTAAAAGCATTTCGGTAAAATTTTTGATTTTCATAAAAGTAATCAAATAATAAATCGAAAATGTTTTCCCACGTTTCATAGTCGAGAAAGTCGATAATGTTTTCTTTCGTTTCTTCTCTATAAATCCAGCTTAATAGTTCAAATTTATCTTTAAAATGATAATAAAAAGTTTGCCTACGCATTTGACAGTGTAACATAATATCGCTCACTGATATTTTATGAAACGAATCTGTTTCCATTAAATACTTCAATGAATTCGCGATTATTTTTTTAGAAATTATAGAAGAGGTCATCTCAATCATCCCTAGAATGTTAGTAATATGAAAATCCTACCCATAAATGAGAGCGGTGTCTTTAGACAGATTGTCCATTTTGTCCGTTTACTATAAAACGCTTTCATTTTAACATGGATAGTAAGAAGAAGATTTCAAATATATCACAATATATTAAAGGAATTGAGGGAGAACTACAATGAAAAAGATTATAAACAAACCAGAAACATTAGTAATGGAAATGTGCAACGGAATGGTGATGGCGCACCCAGAGCTTGAGCTTTTGAAAAAATATAAAGTCATTAAGAAGAAAGAAATGAACGAAAATAAAGTAACGTTAATTAGTGGCGGCGGTAGTGGTCATGAGCCAGCGCATGCAGGACTAGTCGGAAAAGGAATGTTAGATGCGGCAGTGTGCGGAGATGTGTTCGCGTCTCCTTCACAAATTCAGGTATATCAAGCGATTAAAGAGACAGCTAGTAAAAAAGGTACGTTATTAATTATTAAAAATTACAGCGGCGATATTATGAATTTCAAAAACGGTGCGCATTTAGCGACGGAAGATGGAATTGAAGTCGACTACGTAAAAGTAGACGATGATATTGCGGTAGAAGATAGCTTGTATACAGTAGGACGCCGCGGCGTTGCGGGCGTTATTCTAGTCCATAAAATTGCCGGTGCAGCAGCGGAAGCAGGTATGGATTTAGGAGCGGTGAAAGCTGTCGCAGAAAAAGCAGCGGCTAACGTGCGTACAATCGGTTTAGCGTTAACTTCTTGTACAGTTCCAGCGAGTGGATCACCTACTTTCACACTTGCGGAAAATGAAATGGAATACGGCGTAGGTATTCACGGTGAACCAGGAATTAAGCGTGAAAAAATGTTGTCAGCAGATGAACTAGCGAACCGTATGACAAATGATCTTGTAAAAGATTTAGGAGTGAAAGATGGCGAAGAAATTGCGCTTCTAGTTAACGGTTTTGGCGGAACACCACTGCAAGAACTTTACTTATTTAATAACGCCGTGACGAGAGAACTAGCTGCTAGAAACATTAAAATTAATAGAGTATTCGTTGGTAACTATATGACGAGTATCGATATGGCTGGTATGTCTTTAACAGTAATGAAATTAGATGATGAGCTAAAAACATTACTATCTAAAGAGTGTAACACACCAGCGTTTAAAGTAGATGGACCAGTTGAAAGTGTAGAGTACGTGAATGTACTTGAAGAGACAGAAGAGAAGGAAGTTTCATTTGAAATAGAAACAGCGGAAGAGCATGCTGTTATTAAAAATAATGTCATCACATTAAACAACATGATTTATCTCGTTGATAAAATGAGCGACGTTATTATTAAAAATGAAGTACCGTTCTGTGAGTTAGACACGCATGCAGGTGACGGCGACTTCGGAATGAGTGTTGCAAAAGGATTTAAGCAATTAAAACGCGAGTGGCATTCTATCGTAGATCAAGAGAACGTAACGATCGGATCATTCCTTGACGGTTGTTCGATGATTATTATGGAACATTGCGGCGGCGCATCTGGTCCAATTTGGGGCGGAGCATTCCGCGCAGCTAGTAAAGCAGCAGGCGAGAAGCGTGAGTTAGCAGTGAAAGAATTTGCTGAAATGTTACAAGCAGCACTGCAAGGCATACAATCTATCGGTGAAAGATCATTCGGTAGAGGAGCAGTAGTTGGTGATAAAACACTTGTTGATGCACTTGCTCCATGTGTAGACTCTTGGTTAGCTAGCGCTTCAAGCGAAGAAGATATGAAAACTGCCTTTGAAAAAGGAGCAGAAGCAGCCGTTAAAGGAGCAGAGTACACGAAAGAAATCGTAGCTCGCATGGGCCGCGCAGGTACAGTTGGTGAAAGAAGCTTAGGATATCCAGATGCAGGTGCACATGCACTTGGAGTTATCTTTACGGAGATTGCGGGTAGTTTGAAATAGAAGTTAGAAGATCCCCTCTGCCTTATGGTGGAGGGGATCTTTAATTATAACCATCATTCTTCCAGTGAAAAAATTTATTTGTTAGCCAATCTAGAAGCCGCCTCTTCAACTTCTTTATATGCGTTTTGTAATACTTCATTTGGATCTAGTACTGCTGTTCCTTGTGCACGAACGATTTGATAATCTTCAATACCAAGGAAATTAAACATTGCTTTTAAATATTTATGAGAGTATTCCACTTCTGTATACCAATCATCATTTGTATAAATTCCTCCACTTGCTTGTATAACAAGCATTCTTCTTCCATCTTTAAGTAATCCGACTGATCCAGTTTCAGTATATTTAAATGTTTCACGTGCAATCATGATATTGTCCATGTAATCTTTTAACTTTGATGGAATATTAAAGTTGTGCAAAGGTAATACGATCACATACGTATTTGCACTTTTAAATTGTTGTAAAATTTCGGACATACGCTCTGTTACTTTTTGTTCTTCATCAGTTAACTTCTGTTCATTTCCTTGCTTTTCCCATGCGCTTAAAACAGTTTTATCTATCATTGGTACTACATCATCGTATAAATTAATCTGTTCAATCGTTTCATTATTAGGAATTAATTCTTTATAAGATACTAAAAAGTGGTTAAGAACCTTAATGCTGACTGATGATGTATCATCCACTTTCGGATGTGCGTTTATAATAAGTGTTTTGTTCATTTGTATTTCCCCTTTTTTTAAAATTTTACAATTTAATTATCGACTGAGTTAATCGTCGATTGATATGGTCTTTAATATAAACTCTGAAATTATTTTTGTCAAATGAAATACATACTATTCTAAAAGAGCCTTTTTTTATTTGACTAAAATTCTAAATGGTCCTAAGATACAATTTGATAACCCTTAAAATAAAAAGCAGGTGATTTGTATATGCAATATAGTGTTGGGGTTGAATATGCCTTGCATTGCCTAGTTTATTTAATCAATGCTCCTTCCAAGGAAAGTGTTGGAATAAAAGATTTGGCAGAGTTTCAAGGACTTTCTGAAACATTTCTTTCAAAAGTTTTCGGTAAATTATCTAAAGCTGACATTGTGAATTCTGTCCCAGGTGTAAAGGGAGGATATAGGTTAGCTAAGTCTCCAGAAGATATTTCTTTTTGGGATGTAATAGAAGCCGTCGAAGGCCCAAAACCTATTTTTCAATGTAAAAATATTGTACAGAATGGTCTACTATATCGAGACGACGCTTGTAATTCTTGTGAACCTAGCAATTCTTCTTGTACAATTAACTTAGTAATGCTTGAAGCAGAAGAACACATGCGTGAGTTTCTTCGTAAAAAGACTCTTGCATGGTTAGATAAAGAACTTGATATTGTTTTACCTGAAAAGATAAGGGTAGATACTCGTGAATACTTCAAACAAAAAAACTCTAACTAAATCGCCATGACGAATTAGTTAGAGTTTTTTTGTTTTTTAACATTAATTCCATCATGTGAGTACTTCATCACAAATTCCTTCTTTAAATATCACATTTAATTAACTCATAAAGTTTCAAATTGATTAACATTAAAATTCTAAACAATACAATTTTATTTTCGTAAAAAGTAAATGAATTTATGTGTTCATATATTTTAAACATAATGAAAATTCCCTTTGAAAAAGGAACAGAGTATACGAAAGAAAGCGTAGCTCGCATGGGCCGCGCCGATACAGTTGGTGAAAGAAGCTTAGGATATCCACATGCACTTGCACTTGGAGTTATTTTTACGGAGATTTCGGGTAGTTTGAAATAGGAATGAGAAAGTCCCTTTGCCTTAAGGTGGAGGGACTTTTATATAGTTGGTAGAAGACTACTTTCGGGCTCTCTCTGTAAAATATGAGTTTTTTCATATTTTTGATAAAATCTTATTTCAAAACTCCAACTAATATTTAAGATAATCGTTTGTGAAGAAATATATTATAAAAAAAGGGGGAATTTATTTTGTTACATCGCTTATCTATTTGTACTTTATTAACAGCTTTTATGTTTACTTTATTTACATTTAACGGCTCTGCTTTCGCGGCTACGAATACTACTAAAAATGAAACAGTAGTAGCAGCTTGTGCAAAGGGAGGTACGGTAGGTACATATGGTGCAAAGATGCGCAGTGGTTACACTGTGGGATCACCTGTCTTACATACATTTACTAGTGGTCAGAAAATTACTGGTACATGGGTAACAGGTGAGTATGTTCAAGGGCATTATAGTAATTCTAAACAGTGGTTAAAAGTTACTTATAAAGGGATGACAGGTTATGTATCACACACAACATTATATAACGTTTGCTCATAAAACTATGTACTATAATAATAATTGTGGATATATTGAACTGATCTCTTTTAAGGATTAGTTTTTTTGTCTCCTAGTTTTTGATGGAGCATTTTTTGAAAAAAAAACCAACGATTCATTAAATCGATGGTTTTATGCTTATATATTATTCATTTGTATCTATATCAAATTTTTTCATTGCTTTTTGCTTATTTGAGACTTAGTTTTTTTGTGATTGCAGCTTATCGATTTTCCAGTGTGCTCCTAGAGGATCTAAAGAGCTTTCAATATAAAACATATATTCATCTGCGGTACTTGGTACTTCAAAAGCTATTTTTAATTCTACCGTTTCATTTGGTTTAACTTGTATATTAGAAGGGTTTTGGTCAAGCACCTTTCCTTCATAAGTTTTTCCGTCTTTTTCATCTTTTAAGTTATATTTTAATTCTGATAGTCTAATCATTTGACCTCGTACATTTTTTACAGAGACATTAACAACGATAGAATCGTTGCTATCATTTAAATATGCACTTTGAACGGTGCTCAAGTAATAGCCTCCCTTAACACTCTCACCAACTAATAAAATACCTTGTTCCAAGCGGCTCATATCTTCTTCTTCAAAATTTATTAATTCTTCATTTTCATTTTTTGTGGTTGGTTCTTCTAATGGAACATTTTCAACGGCACTATCTTTTTTATCTTGTGTGCAAGCAGCCGTAACACTGACTAATACTAGAATGAAAGTAAGTAATATGAATAATTTTCTCATAAAATTGATCTGTCTCCTTAAGTTTCTCAATTTTGTGCAACTATACATATAAGATTAACATAATATCTCATTATTGGCTCAAGATAGGTAATCTTTTAGACACCTTATTCTTTTTACTTTTCATATACATTCGATTGGTTCTCGCGATATTTGTTAATCTTTTAAAACATTGGCTTAGTAATACGGAGGGTTATTATAGATATATTAATCATATAATTTGTCCCTATCAAAATGAACATCTTTTGCATCTAATATATTGTAAATATATTTTATTTTGAAAGGATGTGATTATATGGCTCATAAATCTACTGGAGTGTTTCGAGTTCCGGTTTCTGAAAATGGGATTATTCCAACTGCTCTCAACATTATGTTAAACAATGATTCACGCTGCCATACTAGTAATGTAACGGTAACTGTTAAGAGAAGTCCAAACACTTCTTTCCCAACTCAAAATGAATTAGTTGAAATCTCTCGTACTTTTGTTTCTTTAGAACCAAACAGAACAACTAAGATTGTGTTGTTTACGCCAGAATTCCAAATAGAAGATTTTCTTGATGTTATTATTAGTGGAAATAAAGATGATGTTAAGGATGTTCTTGTATATTCTTTTTTAGCAGATTCAGCAGGTCACAATCTGCCATCTACTGTTTTCAGAAATGCAGAATACACTTTTGCTTGCTGACAACGTGATGATGTATTCTTTACTGTCATATATCTGAAGGGGAATGTTAAATAGGAGTTGATTTAACTTTTATTTGGCTTCTCCAAATAAGTCTGCTTTAGTTAAATAAACAAGGAACCGACTAATAGGTTCCTTGTTTATTTGCATGTAACATGAAATTTCGTGTCTATTATTCCGCAAGCAAAACAACATAATACCCTTATAAATCTCTATAACAATATGATTTTTCTGCATATCATTTAATGTATATCGGAAAAATAAGTATTAATAGATTGATTTTTATTATTCTGATGATTATAATAAATGAAAATCAAACAATTCTTATGTTGAGAAGTGGAGGGACGGGCCCTATGAAACTTCGGCAACCTCGTTTTAGACGAAAGGTGCCAAATCCTGCAGGTGAAAAAACATCTGAAAGATAAGAGCGGTTCACTTAGTCAAGAAGGCTACTCTTATTTCGATAAGAGTAGCTTTTTTTATGGCTAAAAGTTAAAGGGGGAATAGGTAGTGGAGTATGGTTTTTGGTTGCCGATTTTTGGGGGATGGCTTCGAAATGTGGATGATGAATCTATGCCGCCTACGTTTGAGTATGCAAAACAAACAGCGCAAGCGGCAGAACAATTAGGTTTTTCAACAACACTTATTGCAGAATTAAATTTAAATGATATAAAAGGTGTTTCAGCACCAAGTTTAGAAGCGTGGACAACTGCGGCAGCACTTGCAGCAGTAACTGATAAATTAGAGATTATGACAGCTGTAAGACCTGGGTTCCATAATCCAGCAGTTACAGCAAAAATGGCAGCAAATATCGATCAATTAAGTAATGGTCGTTTTACATTGAATGTAGTTTCAGCATGGTGGGAAGAAGAAGCGAGACAGTACGGCGGGGTATTTACCGCACATGATGAAAGGTATGATCGCACAGAGGAATTTGTAACAATTTTGAAGGGGCTTTGGAAAGAAGACGAATTTTCTTATAAAGGGAACTTTTATGAGCTTCAGCATACACATTTAAGTCCAAAACCTGTGCAGAAACAAGGCATTAAGCTTTATGCAGGTGGTGAGAGTGAGCGAGGAAAAGAGGTCATTGTAAATCACGCGGATGCATATGTAATGCACGGCGGAACAGTGGAAGAAGTATGTGTGAAAATAGAAGATATGAAGAATCGTAGAAAAAAAGTTACAGACGAGCCATTACAATCATTCGGGCTTGCGGCTTATGTCATTTGCTGTGATACAGAAGAAGAGGCGTTAGAAGAATGGAGACGCATAACGGATGTGAAAGATGATGCTTTAGGCTATGCGGGTTACCAAGATTTTATTAGTAAATCGCATTTGGAACAGCAAGTGAAGCTCAATGATTATTCCGTATCGAATCGCGGGTTACGTCCTAATTTAATCGGAACACCAGAACAAATTGCAGAAAGGATACTTGCTTTTGAAAAAGTAGGTGTGACGTTATTACTTTTACAATTTTCGCCACAGCTTGAAGAGATGAAACGATTTTCTGAAAAAGTGATGCCATTAGTTGAAGCAAAAAGAAAGGAATTGATTACAAATGAGTAAAATTTACATATTACATGAGAATAAGGAATGGACGAATCATTTAGTGAAAAGGCTGGAAGAACTGGAGTTACCGTATGAGGAATGGCTTTTAAATGAAGGAACACTTCCGTTAGAACAAGAACCTCCCCATGGTGTTTTTTATAGCCGCATGAGTGCCTCTTCGCATACGAGAGGGCATCGATATGCACCTGAATTGACTGAAGGGGTTCTTGCTTGGCTAGAGGGATACGGGCGCACAGTATTTAATGGATCTCGAGCATTACGTCTTGAAGTAAGTAAATTGAATCAATATGCAGCATTAAGAAAATTGGGGATACAAGTGCCGAAAACAATTGGTGCTGTTGGCCGTGATCATATAGTAAAAGCAGCAAGGGAGTTAGGAGAAGTACCGTTCATTACAAAGCATAACCGTGCAGGTAAAGGCCTTGGTGTTCAACTCTTTCATTCCATTGATGCTTTAGAACAATATTTGGACGGTCCGGCGTTTGAAGAACCCATTGATGGAATTACTTTAATACAGCAATATATTGAAGCACCAGAACCATATATTACACGTTGTGAGTTTGTAGGCGGTCAGTTTGTATATGCGGTTAAAGTAGATACATCAGAAGGATTTGAACTTTGTCCAGCAGATGCGTGTTCGATTCAAGATGCTTTTTGCCCAGTAGGAGAAGAAAGTAAGACAGAAGCGCCAACAAAATTTGAAATTATATCAGACTTCCAAGAGCCAATTATTGAACAATACAAAGAATTTCTAAAAGAAAATGAAATTACCGTTGCTGGTATTGAATTTATTCGCAGTGCGGATGGAACAATTTATACGTATGATATTAATACAAATACAAACTATAATTCTGATGCAGAGTCTGTAGCGAATCAATTTGGTATGCTTGAGCTTGCTACATTTCTTGGAAGAGAATTAGAGAAACAAGTAGAGTCAGTTAAATAGTATAGAAGGTTCTAGTGAAAACCTTTGTTAAAGTAATCGTGGGAGTATGGTCAAGTTTAGGATATCCAGATGCAGGTGCGCATGCGTTTGAAGAAATTGTGAGTAAGTTTGAAATAGGAGTAAGAAGATCCCCTCTAGCTTAAGCTAGAGGGGATCTTCTTACTCCTATATATATTCCAATAATTGTTTCTATTGTATTGAGAATAATGGCATCTGCATCAAAAAAACAGCTTATAAAAGGACTTATCCAACGTAACATATAAATGTATCGTAAAAGTGAATAGGTCTATATTTTGTTTTTAGATAGATATAATTTGAGGGTATTTCGATGATATTTCCGCTAATAGAATTGTATGATAAGCTGTATATAACTGTATATTTTGAGGACGGAAGGCTGCTATCCTTTCTCTGATTTTATATAAGAAAAAATTATTTGAGCTTTAATGGAAATGGAGGATATATTATATGATTTTAGGAATTTCATATTTTGATATTTTTTGTATTGTAGTGATTGTCTCATTTTTCTTGATTTTTTGGAGATTGAATGTATGGTATAACAAAAAACATAATGTTCCTAAGGTTTTTCAATGGTTTCCTAGAAAATGGGGTAAAAGAAAAGTTTCAGAGCATTTATCACAATTAAATGAAAAGTTAGCGGCTGAAGGTAAAGGTATTTGGGTTACAATCTATGCTATAGATTTATACATTGTAACTATTCCTTGTACAGTCAAAAAATATAAATCTTAATAAATATGTTTAAAGAAAGGCCTTTTAATTAAAATAAAAGGTCTTTTCTTTTTATAAATTTTAGAAGTGATTTGTTGAGTCCATGTGTTTATGCGGAGAAAGTCACTTGAGTTTGATGAGATAGAGGGAGATTGTAGTGAAGTGAACCGTGTAATAAAAAAGAGCTTAGCAAAGGGGAAAAAACCAACGGGGTTATTTAAAATGATAATCAAAGATCTGGATTTTTTGTGATGAATACTTATTCATGCTTGATTAACGTAATGTCCTTTTTCTATAACCCTATGTATCTCTTTATAAATTGTGCGTTTAGGATTCTTGTTTGTTACTGAATGAGTCGAAAAACTGTTGCATACTCTTAGCTTGATTATTTAAAAAATGCTGACGGTACCCTGTTTATAAGTTATGAGAAATGATGTTTTTTGCACTATTATCTATTCTTGGATATTATTAATAATATCTATATGAACTTATTTTTTTTATTAAAAAGGTTTGGCGGTGTGTAAAATGATTACAGGTATTAAAAATATTGAAACTAAAGAACCGATAAAAATGTTTCTATTGATTCCCTGTAGTATTGTTTTGTTTGATAATATTTATCAACATTTTATTCTTAGAAAGGATTTTTCACTACAGAAACTTTTATTTGAACTCGTATTTTTATTTATTTTTATTTCATTTATTTTATATAATAAGTGTTTACAAAAAATAAATAAACAAATGTTTACAAAATATATTTTTCTTGGAGTAAGTATTATTTATCTTTTGGCATACGACTTTATGTTTATACGTAATCCAGATGCTTCTTTACATATCCCTTATTTAGAGTGCTTCTTAGTAATTTCTGCACCTTTATTTTTAAGTATTCATTATCTTCTATGGGTATCTATTTGTATGATATGTAGATTTTTAATTGCTATTTATTATTTTGAAATTAACTATCCAATATCATTAATATTATTGTTTCTAACAATTTTTGTTACGTCATTTTTTGTATTTCTTTCATTAAAATTTTTAGTACAAAAAATTAAAGTATCCTATGAAAAACAAATGAAAGAAACAGCTTTATCGATAATGAGGATAATGGAATTAAAGGATCAATATACGAAAGGACATAGTGAACGTGTAGCAAATTATGCTACTATTCTTGCTAAAGAAACAAATGAATATGATGATAATTCTTTAAAACAATTTCATTTTATTTGTTTATTACATGATATAGGGAAAATAGGTATTCCTGATGAAGTTTTAAAGAAAGCATCTTCTCTTACAGAAGAAGAATATAATCTTATTAAGACACACCCACGATTAGGATTAGAAGTTTTTAAAAATATATCTTTAATAAAAGGTAGTGAAGACATAATTCTTTCTCATCATGAAAGATGGGATGGAAAGGGCTATCCTCAAAAACTAAAAGGAAATCAAATACCATTATGCGCAAGAATTGTTGCAATAGCAGATGCATTTGATGCAATGACTTCTTCAAGAGCATATCGTTCAGCCCTATCTCCTGAAGAAGCTTATAGACGTATTATAGAAGGATCTGGTACACAATTTGATCCTTCTATAGTAGAGGTTTTCAAAAAAGTATTTCCTTTGTGGGAGAAAATGGTCCCAAATTCTTTTAGTTAAAACCTCATGTCTTACATCGATTCATATTTGAGGTATGACGAATGCGAAAAATGAAAAAACCGAATCAAATCGTGATAAAAATTTGGAACCAGATAATGAATAAGGCACATAAAGAAAAGGTACCTATATATAGGTACCTTTTCTAATAGTTTTTTAGCAGAAACAACTGCATCCGATAATGATTAATAGAATAAATAATACAACTAATAAAGCAAATCCTCCAGCGAAACCGCAGCCTTCGCCGCAACTACCACCATATCCCATAACAATAGTGCCTCCTTTAGATAAGAGGGGAAAACTAGAGTTCATTCCATAGATTTTAACGGGTTCACTTTAACTTATGCTTTAAAGAATGAATTGAGCAGGTCCTTTTGAAAATAAAGAAAAGACGCCATTAGGCGCCTTCCTTTTAGGTAGATAAGACTTTAGTTTTCCAATCTAAAGAAATTTTGTATCAGCTCTTTGTGAGTATATCATAATATCTAATTGATTTATTATGCATTGTTGCATACTTTTATCTCCCTCTATTTTCCATTTGATAAAATAAAATTCCAATATTGATAAAATTTAAATAAATATTTATAAATATTCAAGATATTTACATAAATTACAAAAGTGATACATTTAAGTTGTAAGCTATAAAAACTATTAAAGGGGGATTTATTATGTTCAAGAAATTAGTAGTAGGGCTATTGGCAACTGGTATTGCATTAACAGGAGGAATTGGAGCAGCTTCAGCTGATACGCAAAAAGCTGTGAGTTCTCCGAAGCAAGCAACATGCTCAATTCCTTATGAGTATTCTAATGGTAAATTCAAAAGAACTCTTTATTACTCAAATGGAGTATATGCTAATAGTTTTACTGAAAATGTTTGTGGCGGGACGATTACATGGTATTTAAAACATGTTCAAAATGGAGTTGCTTTTTATGAAGGCAATTTAAAATAGTAGATTTTTTGAACCTCATTTATTGAGGTTCTTTTATTTTAAGTTTTTAAACTGATTCTCGATAAAAAAGGGTTCTTACTATTACGTAAGAACCCATAAACAAAAAAGTCGTATGTGCCTCAATATTAGAATTACATAAAAACGCTATTTTAATAAAAAGCGACATTGAAAGTTAGCAAGCGATACTTAAAAGAGTAAAAGCGGCAAATGCGTAAACTAATAAGCTACTAGTAGCAAGGAATTTTATAATTTCATTTGTAGAAATAATAGTTAAACATAGTGCTATAGATGCACCTATAAAGAATTGGTACTTCGTATGTATATTTGTAAGATTAATTATTACAAGTACAGTTAAGAAAAGTGAAATGAAGTTAAAATATCTTTTCATTGTCATATTTCCTTTCATTGTTTGATCTGTATTTATTATACTAGATTGTACCAGTAATAACATACTTTGTAATGAATCTTAATAGAAATCTCATTTTGCCATAAATAAAAAGTCGGTTGTTTCCGCAACCACCTTTCAGTAAAACAAAGCACTTTTTTAGAAATAAAATATGGATGATTTCTGAAAATGTTATAGGATATAATTCAATTTTTATAATTCAAGTGACGAGTTTAATTTATCCTGCTATTTGCGGGAAGTAAGACCCCACCTCAAAATTCAGCGGAAGCAAAGAAGTTAGGTGGGGGATGAACAAAACCCCCAATGATTAAAGTTTCACTTTATAAGAAAGGAATGACTACATTATATGAAAACTTATCTAACAAGGTTACATATAAAAGAGCAGCTAGCAATGGCTAACTGCTCAATACAAGGAGATACAGAGAAAACTAAATGAATGTTGGCATACAGCCTATCAACATTATGGACATAATATTGAGTTTTATTCGAAGGAGTTCATTTTTTATAAATTAGATTATGATAGTCGGTAGTCTTTTATTAAATAGCCAACAGCATTGATTACTATAAGAATGAAAAGAATGAGTTCTAGTGTAACTGGTAGTTGATCTACCCTAAATGCATCAATTTGTTACATTATGATTATAAGATGTTTTTTTATAGTTAGTGGTGAAAAATTTAATAAAACTACCTCTATATGAAAAAAGGTTCTGTTGTCTCCAACAGAACCTCTTCTAAAATGGCAAAGAGTAACTCTTACCTTACTCTTTGTTAATAATATTACAGGAGTGTTAATGAAAATCCAAGGCTCTTTATATTGAGAAATAAAGAAGAATTATTTTAAAGAATTTCAATATAAAATTAGAGATTACCATGAGGGGAGTTATAACGAGCTACTACCTATAGATATTCATAAATAAAACAACATAATATTAATACGGAAAAATATAAAAATATGAGTTTTTGCATATTTCAAAAATTAGTGTACCCTTCAAAAAGTTTTAATTGTATAATATGTTTTGTCATATTCTTTTAGATTTTTCGACAAAAAACAACATAAATAGAGAACGAATTGGGAGAAGGAATTATGTACACAAAACTATTAAAATCAATTACATCATTATCACTTATTGGTGGTGCTTTACTGTATACAAACGGCAGTGATGTGAGAGCTGCTGAGGCGGGTATTTTTTCTGATGTGCCTACATCGCATTGGTCGTATCCAGCAATTAAAGATTTAGCGGGTAAAAATATTATTTCCGGTTATGGAAATGGGAAGTTTGGTTTCGGTGATGTTGCGACGAGAGAACAAGTTGCAGCTTTAATTTATCGTGTGTTAGTACCGAATAAGCAAGGTGGTACGTTTAGTAATGACAGTGCTCGTTACGTATTACAAGATGGATCTACTTTAAACAATCCGTATCGAGATATTCGCTCAGGTGCAACATTGTTTCCTGAAGAGGTTTTAACGTTAACGAAATTAGGGATTTTTAAAGGTGATGCAAACGGTGGATTTAGGCCGAAAGATTTTGTTAGCCGCGCAGAAATGGCGCAAATTCTTACAAACGCTTTCCAACTTTCTGCGAAACAAAAGCATACATTTAACGATGTTCCAAGCGGTTTTTGGGGTGAAAATGCAATTAGTGCAGTGCAATCAAATGGGATTGCTTCTGGTACAGGTGAAGGGAAATTTGAGCCATATAGTACGGTAAAACGTGAACAATATGCGCAGTTTTTATATAATACGTTGAAATATAAAAAGCCTGAAGTTGCGGTGCAAGATACAGGAGATGCGGCATTATTAGCAGCATTCAAAGATGAAGTGCAGAAGCGTATTAATGCGTATGAGACGAATATTACACTTTCGTATAAAACGAAAAATAGTAATACAAAAGAAGTGATGAATACACTTTTTAACGCCTATAAAGAAGTGGCAAGTAAAAATGAGTATACAAATAATAATAGATCGAATGTTTCTTATGGACTTTCTGGATCACCTGGTAATTATACGTTTACGTTAAAGATTACATACCGTGAAACGAAGGAACAAACGGAATATGTAATGAAGCAAGCAAAGGCAATTGTTTCTTCGATTACTCAAGTTGGAATGGATGATCATGAAAAAGTGAAGGCGATTCATGATTATGTCGTAAAACACGTTTCATATGATACGTCTTATAAAGCTTACACAGCATATGAAGCGCTCGTAAATCGTTCTGCGGTTTGCCAAGGTTACGCACTATTAACCTATCAATTATTAAAAGAAGCTGGAATTGAGAATCATTTTGTAGTAGGAACTGGAGACGGTCAGCCTCATGCTTGGAATTTAGTGAAAATCGAAAACAAATGGTATCACCTTGATACAACATTCGATGATCCTGTGCCAGATGAACAGGGCCGCGTAACGTATTCTTATTTCAACTTATCAGATGAACAAATCGCAAGAAATCATGAGTGGAACCGCGGGGACTATCCGCAAGCTACAACAAATTATTATAGTACATTAACAAATAAAATTGCGGCAGGTAGCACGAAAACCTCTGCGTATCAGCAAATATTAAAAGATACAAAGTTAAATTATTTAGGAAATGAATACATTGCAAACAACTACAATGAATTCAAAAATAAAATGCAGCAACGTTATAATGCAAAATCAGCAAAGATTGAAATCCTTTATAAGCAATCAATGAATGGCGCATTGCAAGATGTGAAAAAAGTAATTGGAGAAATCGGTTATCCGCAAGGGGCAAACCGTGTTTCTTATAAAGCGGAGCCGTATAATGCGAAAGAAGGATATTCTTTAGTGACGATTACGTTTATGTAAAAAAATAACCTAGATCCCATGTTGGATCTAGGTTATTTTTTTATAACTTAATTTGACATATACAGTTAAACTGTATAAAATCAAACTATACAGTTTAACTATATAGTTTGGCTATATATTTATCGTTACATTGGAGGTCTTTATGAATAGAGATAAAAATTTACCATTAACGGAAACAACGTATTACGTTCTTTTAGCGTTATTAGAGCCAGCTCATGGATATTTAATTATGCAAAAGGTGGAGGAACTGAGTAATCATCAAGTGAAAATCGCAGCGGGTACATTGTATGGTGCGGTTGAAAATTTATTAAAACAAGGGTTAATTGAATCGGTAAAAAGTGAAGATAAACGAAGAAAAGTGTATGTCATTACGGAACGCGGGAAAGAAGTATTGCACTTAGACTTTATGAGAATGCAGCACATTATTGAGGTTACAAAGAGTTTATTACACGTATAGTTAGGGGGAAACGATGATGTGGAGATTGAAATTCTTTTTAGACTTTGAGAAAGAGGAAAAATGGTTAGAAGAGATGGCTTGGAAAGGCTATCAACTAGAAAGCACTACATTTGGTTATACATTTAGATATACAGATCCGGAAGATGCGACGATTAGAATAGACCATAGAGTATTTAGTAGAAAAAGTGAATTTATTAATTACTGCACGTTATTTGAAGATAGTGGCTGGGAGCATATAGCTGGTAATCGTTGGTCAGGTACGTACTATTTTAAAAAGGTAAATGAGGAAAGTGAAGATGACATTTTTTCAGATCAAATGTCACGAGCAGGGAAATATAAACGTCTATCTAAAACATTTTTAGAATTAGCGATCTGCTATTTGCCGATATTATTTCTATTTACGTTTAATGAAACGATTAATTTAGGAGCACTTGTAAATCCGAAAGAACTATACTTGACGCCAGGACTATGGGATAAGCAAGGTGTATCATTTCTATGGTCATTCTTATTTGAAACGCCATTTGCATTAATGAGAGGACTTTTTTGGACGTTTATCCCTGTTGCGACATGTATGTTTTTCTTTTGCTCGTATAAAGCAAATCGGTTGTATGAAGAGAGAAGATGATAGGAGAAGTCCCCTTAAAGCGGATGCTTTGGGGGATTTTTTAAAATTTATAAACAGAACATTTAGTAATAATTTACATTAACCCCATTTGTTTGTGTTTGAATGTGATATAATTTTGATAATAATATTCCTTAGGAGGATGATTATCATTCATATACTTTTAGGTATTATTGGAGCAATTGTTTTACTTGTTTTTGTTATCCATCCAGGCGTCCCAGACAAACGTGTCCCTCTAAAAAATAAACTTGCAGTAATCCTTCCATTGATTGTTATATCCGGGTTAATTTCATTGTATATATAATTTGAAAAAGTACGTAACTTAATTTAGTAAAAACCTCACTAGAATTACCACTATGGCTTCTTCTTCACGATAATTACGTGCTAATTCCTTTTTCTTCTGGTTCCTACGTAATATATAAGCTACACAGTATAAACTTTATTGGTATGTTACATCGGCTTAGCATGTGTTTTTCCCTTTCATTAATAGCTTGTTCTCTTGTTACTCGCTGCATGGATTACAAAAATATCTAATACAGAAGATCAGCATACATAAACTATTGTATTTCTCAATAAACAAAACAATTTAATGTGGTAAAATAATAGTTGGATGGGAGTCCAACATATACATATTATTAAAATTAAGATGGTTCAAGTCGGAAGAAGGCACCTTAGGGTGTCTTTTTCTTTTTTCTAAATGACAGTTTTGGCTTAAAGAAGATAAATTTTCAATGGATGATTCCCATGAATATATAAATAAAGTTTATCCATATATTTGTAGAAAGGAGGAACTCAAATGAAGAGAGATGATAATAAGATCGGTCACTTTACATCTGAAAAAGGAAAAAAAGACTTTCAAATTGCCTACGATGAATCAATGGCACTTCTTCCAGCACCTAACGATACGAAAGATATAAAAGCTACATATGGCACAATTCGTACGTATTACTTTACTAAAGAGGAAAATAAACAGAAGGAACCAATACTCTTACTCCCTGGACGTGGTGCATCTACTCCAATGTGGGTACCGAATTTAGAAGGATTAAGGGAGAAAAGGCCTGTTTACACAATCGATTTACTCGGTGAACCTGGAATGAGTGTGCAAACGAAGGTGATTGAAAATCAAAAACAACAAGCAGAATGGTTAAATGAAGTAATTGAAGGATTAGGTTTAGAAAGAGTTCATATCGTGGGTATTTCTATTGGAGGTTGGACAGCAATGAATTTGGCCAGATATAATCCTGAGCATATTGCTACGGCTAGTTTATTGGACCCAGTCTTTGTCTTTGTGCAAATCTCAATAAAGATGATTTTAGCATCTATTCCAGCTTCCGTTCCTATTGTACCTAAGTTTATAAGAGAAAAGATGTTAAGTTATGTTTCTGGGGGAGCAGAAATAAATGACGATGAACCTATTGCTAAATTAATCGAGTCGGGTATGCGTAATTATAAATTGAAAACACCAGCACCTGATCTATTTAGTAAAGAAGACTTAAAAAATATCAATGTTCCAGTGCTTGCCTTAATGGCTGAAAAAAGTACAATGCACAATTCAGTAAAAGCAGTTGAAACTGGAAAAAAATACGTTAAAGATATAGATATAGTGAACTGGAAAAATGCATCTCACGCAATTAATGGTGAGTTCTCTAACGAAGTGAATGCTAGAATTCTTGATTTTGTAGAAAAACATTCTACTAATAACTAAGTTGAAAGTGGAAAATATGTTGTAATGACAATTTTCCTTCTTCTATTTTCATGAATATGTATAATTACATAAAAATTCAAGGGAAAAGAGAGTATACTTTCTTATTGTGTAATAAAGATAAGGCCCGCCTACGGAAATAGGTGGGCCTTTTTTCATGTATAAAGAAAAGGGATCTTCTAAGATGTCTTCTTAAAAAAATCCTTCATCATTTTCGCATCTTTAATATTCACTACCACACCTTCAACCTTATCTTTCTTCTCATCTTTAGCAATCGTAATTTGTTCCTTATTATCAACCCACACAAGAAACTCTTCTTTTGCGTCATCTTTATATGTAACGGTAATAGTAGAATGTGCAGAGTCTCTCTTTTTTTGATCTAGTGTGATTGCTTTAGGAGTCCCGTTTTGAACTGCTGAAACGATAGATTGTATCATTTCTTCGTTATCTGTTTGAGATTTAGAAGTAGTATTATTGGTTGTCTGAAGTATTTCGATATCTGTAATATTTGCGGAGTTTAATTGAAAGGTATTTTGTGTATGTTCTTGCTTAGCTTGTGGAGCTTTGTCTGTAGCTGAGGTGCTTGCACAGCCTATTAAAGTGAAAGATAGAGCGGTTAGAGTGCATATAGATATGATTTTTTTCATAGTATCCCTCATCATTTTCAATTATAACAATTTTCTTCTAATTTAGGTAGTTATTGTAAGTGGATTTATTGTACTAGTTTTAGGATAGAAAAAAATTCACATAACTTTTTTCATATTTTATGTTTAACATTTCGAAAATGGGTGTACTACATATAATATAACAAATAATTCATTTTAGAGGAGGAAGTTAAAGATGGAAACGAAGTATAGTAAACCTTTTGTATATGAATTTATTACGGAGAAAGAGGTCATGAATGCGGCGAATGATCTAGTGAAGAAAGGAATAGACCAAAAAGATATTTACGTATTAACACATGAGAAAGAAAGGACAGATAGAATCGCAGACAATGCAGACGTGAATACAATTGGAATAAAAGAGGAGGGACTTGGTACAAGCATTATTAACGTCTTTCAAAACACGGGAGATCAGTTAAGAAATAAGATGCAAGAGTTAGGACTTAATGAGGAAGAAGCGAACTTCTACGAAGAAAAACTGGATGAAGGAAAAATCTTGTTATTCGTTAAGGATTTAGAAAGAGTCGGTGAATGGTTACAAGAAAGAAGATGCATGTATTCTATTTAAATTTGTATCCTGTAAATCTATAAATCTATTACGAAAAGGAGATTGTAAATATGAGTGAGAGCGGGCTAAAAGAACAAGTTAAAGGTAAAGTTGAAAAGAAAAAAGGACAAGTAAAAGAAGGAATTGGTGAAGTCACAGAAGATAGAGAGTTGAAAAATGAAGGGAAGTGGGAGAAGACGAAGGGAACTATAAAAGAAAAAGTCGGAAAAGTGAAACAAAAGATAAGTGATGAGTTGGATAATAAAGAATAATATATGTTTATCAAGCTTTGGTTACATACCAAAGCTTGATAAATCCAATATAAAACGAATATAGGAGGTTTAATTGTGGGACTTATTATTACGTGTATTGTAGGTGGACTTATTGGTGCATTGGCTGGAATGATTACAGGAAAAGACTTTCCTTTAGGTATAGTTGGTAATGTGATTGCCGGATTAATCGGATCTTGGGTAGGTAGTGCGTTATTTGGTCATTGGGGTCCTGAATGGGGAGGCATCTTTATTCTTCCAGCTTTATTAGGTGCAATCGTCTTTATTTTAATCGTTACATTCTTTTCTAGAATGCTACGGAAAGCGTAAGTATGATAATGAATAGTAATCTTAAGTTTATTATATATAGCTATAAAGTTAATAGAGTGATAAATATACATAAAAAGGCATCCAATTCAACTAATTTGGATGCTTTTTTAATGTAATCTGCATAGGAATGAGTGGAGGATGAAGAACCCCCACTCATTAAAATTACAATTTCTATTATGTATTAAACCATCGTTACTTTTTCACAATTATTTATCCTTACGACCTGTCTCGGTTCTATATGAGATAAGTCCTCGCTATTACCTATATCCACTACAATTGTATTCGTTAGTATGTTAATAATGGAACCAACTAATTTTGTAGCATGATCGTGTCGATAAGAAAATTGAACGAAATCTCCCTTTTTAAAGTTGTGCTCTTCCATAGATAGATCCCCCTAAAAATAATGTTTATACATTATATATACACAAATTTATAAGGTTTAAACATTTGATAATATTTTTTAAGTGTTAAGCCGAGAAAGGTGTAGAAAATTTATTTATAATGAAAATAAAAAAATATGTTTAAAACTAATTTTTATGGGTAATTAACATAGTAGTAGTTTGAGATAAGGGGGCGGAAATGATGAATTTGGCAATAAATATTTTGCAAAATGATGTAGGTTATACGGTACAACTTAATGGTGAGATTGATGCGTATACGGCATCAGATTTAAAAAATAAGATGATGCCTATTGCAAGCGAAAAAGAGGTTCATATTGTAGTAGATTTTACTGAGGTAGAGTATATGGATAGTACAGGTTTAGGCGTATTTATAGCTCTATTAAAAGCAGTTAAGAAAAATGATGGCAAACTAGAATTTATTGGTGTCTCTAAAAGGTTAAAAAGATTATTTGATATTACAGGACTAACAGAAATATTAAATTTGAATTCGGATTTTGAAAAAGTAGAAAGAAGGTGACTAGGGATGATGGAGAGATTTGAAAAGATAGAAATGAAAATTCCTGCAAAGGCAGAATATGTGGCTATTATTCGTTTAACAATGGCTGGTGTTGCAAATCGAATGGGCTTTGCTTATGACGATATAGAAGATATGAAAATTGCTATTAGTGAAGCATGTACAAACATTGTACAACATGCATACAAAGAAGACGTTGGAGAAATTGCAATTGTCTTTGGTCTATATGAAGATCGATTAGAAATTATGGTTGCTGATAATGGGGTTAGCTTTGATTTTAGTACCTTAAAAGAGAAAGTTGGTCCGTATGATATTAGTAAACCAGTAGAACATTTGCCGGAAAATGGTTTAGGTTTATATTTAATTAATACGTTAATGGATGATATACAAATTATGCATGATGAGGGCATGACAGTTTTAATGACAAAATATATACAAAGAGAGCAGGTGGAGAATGATGGAAATCCAATCTCAACCTACAAATCTTGCTAAAGAAGAAGTTATTAAACTAATTGCAGACTTCCAACAAAACCAATGTGATGAAGCACAGGAAAAATTGGTTCATCACTATAAAAACCTCGTACATTCCATTGCATATCGCTATTCAAAAGGTGGACCGATGCATGAGGATATTATACAAGTAGGGATGTTAGGGCTCTTAGGCGCAATAAGAAGGTATGATTATTCGATAGGGAATGCTTTTGAGCCGTTTGCAATACCTACGATAGTAGGAGAAATAAAGAAGTATTTACGTGATAAAACTTGGGGTATTCATGTTCCAAGGCGAATTAAAGATTTAGGCGGGAAGATTAAACTTGCGATAGAGGAGTTAACAGATCAACTGCAACGTTCACCGAAGATTATAGAGATTGCGGATCATTTAGAACTATCCGAAGAGGAAGTGCTAGAAATTATGGATGCGAAAAATAATTATCGAGTATCTTCCTTAGATGATGTAGTTGAAAATGCATCTGATGGCAGTTCGGTAGCGAGAATTGAATCTGTAGGTGAAGTAGAGCAAGGATATGAAGAGACAGAAAGGCGTCTCGTTTTACATGATATTTTTAACGTATTAAATGATACGGAAAAGAGTGTTATTCATTATATATTTGAAGAGAATTTAAATCAAAAGGATACAGGGGAACGGTTAGGTATTTCACAAATGCACGTTTCTCGTATTAAAAGACAAGCGATAAGTAAATTGAAGCAAGCAGCGTTTTTAGATACATAAAAATTTTAAATAATGATGTTTAAAACATGAGAAAAGGGGTAGTTATTAAGTATAGGAGGAGATATTAAATGTCACACGATGTGAAAGAACTAATCGAAGGATTGAATGAAGATTTAGCAGGAGAATACTCAGCAATTATTATGTATAACCATAATGCAGCTACAGTTTCTGGTATATATAGACAAGTGTTAAAACCTTTCTTTGAATCTGAAATTAGTGATGAACAAGGACATGCCCTATATTTAGCGGAGAAAATTAAGACGTTAGGTGGTACACCTACTACGATCCCTTTACCAGTGAAACAAGTAGAAGATGTTAGAGAAATGTTAGAAGAAGCTAGGCAATCAGAATATGAAACAATTAAGCGTTATGAAACGAGAAAAGAACAGGCTGCGAAATTAAATATGACAGAGTTAGTTGTAAAGTTAGAAGATATGATTGCAGATGAAACAAATCATATGGAAGAGTTAGATCGTCTTTTAAGTGGTAAAGCAATGGTGTTAAATTAAAAGTGGAAATTTATAGAGTGAAAGAACAAACTCTCATTTCTGGGGGTTTGTTCTTTTGCTGTATAAAAAATAGGTATGAGTAGGAAATTTTCATTTTATAACTGAGTATGTAATACTAGAAAAATAGAAAATGATAACAGATTTACATTTTAAATAAGAAAAGGGGAAATCACTTGTGTCCATTTTAATTGTAGATGATAATCCGGTTAACATCTTTGTAATTGAAAAGATTTTAAAACAAGCTGGATATCAGGATCTTGTATCGCTTAATTCTGCACAAGAGCTTTTCGAATACATACAGTTTGGAAAAGATTCTTCCAGGCATAATGAAATTGATTTAATACTATTAGATATTATGATGCCTGAAATTGATGGACTTGAAGTTTGTAGGCGATTACAAAAAGAGGAGAAGTTTAAAGATATTCCTATTATTTTTGTTACAGCTTTAGAAGATGCAAATAAATTAGCTGAAGCTCTTGATATGGGGGCAATGGATTATATTACGAAACCTATAAATAAAGTTGAATTGTTAGCACGTATGCGTGTAGCATTACGCTTGAAATCGGAATTAAATTGGCATAAAGAACAGGAAGAGAATCTTCGGAATGAACTAGATTTAGCTACGCAAGTACAAAGAAACTTATTAAGTAGCCCATTAAGAGAAGAGCATATAAAAATTGAAGCAAGTTACTTACCTTCATTCAAACTAGCTGGAGATATGTATTACTGGTATAAAATCGATGAAAACCGCTACGGTATTATATTATTAGATGTGATGGGACATGGTGTATCTGCTTCCTTAGTTTGCATGTTCATTTCGTCTGTATTACGTGAAACGATTAAATGTTTAATCGATCCAGAACTTGTCATTAAAGACTTAAATAAATATATGACTCTTTTACATAATGAGAATGACAATATTCCATATTATTTTACAGCGATATACTTAGTAGTTAATACAGAAGATAGAACGATTGAATATGTAAATGCAGGACATCCTTCTGGATATGTTTTAGTTGATGAAACAAATGTAGTTGAACTAAATCGCGGGAGTTGTGCGGTAGGGTTTTTTGATGAAATAAAAGTTGAAAAGACCGTTATACCTTTTGAGAAGAACGCTCAAATCGTATTGTTTACAGATGGTGTTCTTGAAGCAATTGCAAATGATGAATTTGAGTCTGAAGAGAAATTACGTGCTTTTACCGAAAGAAAATGGGGAGATTTAGAAGAAGAGATAGAAGGGTTTTATAAGGAAGAACAGAAGAAAGAACAATCAGATGATATGTGCCTCATTATGATACAAACGAATGCAAAATAAAAAGCGTATGAAATCCAAACAGAGGATTTCATACGCTTTTTATTGTATTTTTTGATAGATTTGTTCGTTCGGATTAAATTGAATATAATGCGGCATTATATGTGAAAAACGGAGAGTTTCTTTATTTCCTAAACATAGGAATCCGTTGTGACTTAAACTTTCATAAAATAGTTGCTGTACTTGGTTTTGAAGTTTACTTGTAAAGTAAATTAAAACGTTACGGCAAAGTATAATATGAAATTCGTTAAAAGATTGATCGGTTACTAAATTATGTTGTGCAAAAATAATGTTTTGTAACAGTGAAGGATTAAAATAAGCAAAACGACTATCCGTTGAATAATAGTTAGAAAATGCTTGTGTACCGCCAGCTTGTAAATAATTTTTCGTATAAGTTTGCATTTTATTTAATGGAAGAATTCCTTGTTTTGCTTTTTCTAACACATCTGTATTCATATCTGTTGCGTAAATAACAGCTTTTTCACTTAACCCTTCTTCGTGAAGTAAGATGGACATTGATAATACTTCTTCACCAGTTGCGCATCCAGCGTGCCAAATTCTAATTTCAGGATACTTTTTTAATTCAGGAATGACATGCTCTCTTAGCGCTTTAAAAAAGTTAGGGTTACGAAACATTTCAGTTACGTTAATGGAGAAATCATTTAATAACTGTTCTAAAAACCCTTCCTCATGAATTACTTTTTCAATTAACTTTGAAATGGTTGGGATATTAGAGATCTGCATTCGATTACAAATTCTTCTATAAATAGATGTACGAGCATATTGGCGGAAATCGAAGCCAGATAGTTTAAATACCGCTTCTAATAGTAATTCAATTTCTAAGTTCGTACGCTTATCCATATCTACAGATGGATCAAAATTATAATACTTATTTTCCACTTAAACTAAACCTCACTTATTTTATTAACCATACACTCATTACCGAATAGAGTTGATGTAAATTTAATGGTTTACTTATATAATCTGAAGCACCAGCAGATAAACATTTCTCTTTATCATTTGGCATTGCTTTCGCAGTTAATGCGATAATAGGTATTTCATGTAACCCTAAGTTCATTCGGATATGTTCCATCGTTTCATAACCATCCATATTCGGCATCATAATATCCATTAAAATAAGGTCAATATTTGTATTGTTTTTTAGTATGTCTAAACACTCTATGCCGTTCTGTGCAGTAATAATGTTGGCATGTTGTTTTTCTAACGCATTTTGTAACGCAAATATATTTCGGTGATCATCATCGACAATTAAAATAGTTTTCTCTTGGAAGACGGTATTTGTTTCTGGTGTCACGATAGTTTCCTCCACAACTTCAGCAGGAATAACATCTTCTATCGTTGCTGCGACTTCTAAATTGGATATTTGCATATCAGTTAACCCATTTGGAAGGTTAGGAATATATACAGTGAAAGTACTACCTTCTCCTACATGACTCTCTAACGTAATCCAACCACCTAACAATCTAGCAAACTCTTTACATATAGATAATCCTAAGCCTGTACCACCATATTTTCGAATCGTTGCACCATCTGCCTGTTGAAAGGCTTCGAAAATAAGTTGATGCTGTTCTTTAGCGATACCAATACCAGTATCTTTTACCGAAATTTTCATCCAATCATTACTGATAGACTGCATATCATGACTTAAATTAGTTGTTTCTATTGAATCGAAATGTAAAGAAACGGATCCTGTTTCCGTGAATTTAAATGCATTGGATAATAAGTTTTTAATAATTTGTTCAATCCGTTTTGCATCTGTATAAAATAGATCAGGAATTGTATCACTGTCTTCAATCGTAAATTCGACATTTTTTTGTGCAGCGATATGTAAAAAGTTTTGATGCATACTTGCTGCCATGTCACTTATATTTGTTGCTTCAAAAATCACATCTAGTTTCCCAGCTTCTACTTTCGATAAATCAAGTATGTCATTAATTAAAGTAAGTAAATCTTTCCCTGATGAATGAATGACGGTTGCTAATTCAATTTCATCATCGGATAAATGATTATCATGATTTTCTTTTAACATTTCAGATAATAGTAAAATACTATTTAACGGTGTGCGTAATTCATGTGACATATTTGCTAGAAATTCAGATTTGTATTTTGAGCTACGTAATAACTCACTTGCTTTTTCTTCTAATTCTAATTTAGTAATTTGTAAGTCAGCTGTCTTTTGCTCCGCCTCTTCCGTTCTAGACTCTAGTTGTTCATTCGTTGTTCGTAATTCTTCGGCTTGCATTTGTAGTTCTTCAGCTTGCGTTTGCAATTCTTCTGATTGAACTTGCAGCTCTTCTGTCATTGCTTGTGATTCATGTAAAAGGGTTTGAATTCGCATACGTCCCATAATGCTATGGATTGTTAAACCTAGATTATCAACAGTTTGTTGAATTAAATCTTGATGCAAGTCTGAAATCTCAGTTACACTTACTAACTCCATGACTGCGATTACTTCATCCTCAAATAAGATAGGGATGACTAGTAGGTTTTTAGGGCGTATTTCTAATAATCCAGTAGTAACGTAACGGAATTCTTCAGGTATGTCCCTGAGAATAAAACTTTTCTTTTCTAAAGCAGACTGTCCAATGAAACCTTCACCCATTTTAATGGATTGTTTCCCAATATCAGCACCTTGCTCTGCGAAAGAAGCTTTCTTCACATAGTAGACAGTGTCTTCAATTTCTTCACGAACATAAAATGCACCGCAAGAAGTTTGCGTTTTTTGTATAACCCCACTAAGAATTTTGCTACCTAACATCTCAATAGAAGATACACCTTGATACATTAAAATTAATTCTGCAAGCTCGGTTTGCAACCACTCTCTTTTCGATATTTCGTCTAGTAAGTGGTTTGTTGTGTGAGCTAGATCTTTTATTTCATCATGGCTGTTCACATGAATTCTTTCTGTAATTTTTTCTTTAGAAGAAATGGATTTAATAGCTTGAATTACATTTTTAATCGTTTTTGTAATGGAATTCGAAATATAGAGTGAAATGATAATGGAAATACAAGAAAGTAAGAACAATAAGCTGTATAACCAAAGCTCTAATTTATTATTTTCAGTATCTAATTGTGCAGCCCTTTTTTTCGTTAGTTGCTCTTCTACACTACGGAAGTTCGTTAGCTGCGATTGTAATGACTGAATTTGAGTCGTGTCGATTGCTTGTACGTTATTACTATTGCTACTTGCAATGAATGGGTGAATCTCTTTATTAATCCAACTAGTAATGTTTTCATTAATCTGTTTTAATTTTTCTTGCTGAGAGGGGTTATCCTCTAATAGAGCTAAAAGATCTTGATAATGTTTTTCGTAATCCTTTTCTGCAGCGTTAAGGGATTGAACGTAATTTGCATCATTAGAAGTGATAAATCCTTTCACTTTATTTTCAATTGTTAGTAAATCTTTCTCCACTTGATTCGTTAAATTAAGCACTTTAAAATCGTGATCAATAATAAAATTACGAGATTTTTGTAAATTGGAAATCCCATTGTTTAGCATAATGAAAGAAATAAGTAAGAACAAAATGATAACTAAATAACCAGCCATAATTTTGTAACGAATACTAAATTTTGCTTTCGATTTCATCAAAAATTCCTACCTTCAAGATTATTAAAAGTTTTCAACCGTAAAGAATGAAAACGTAATATATATTATATCAGTTTTCGTAAGGCCAAACTAGAAATCCCCCTATTGTATTAGGGGGTTCGTTTTTCATAGAGGAAATCATTTTGAAATATAAAACTATATATGAAAAGTAACAATCGAGGGAATAGGGGGATCATAAAACTTTTAAGAAGGAAAGAGTGTTCTTAAAGCTTTTTTTGCATCTATTCCTTCAAAGATAAATAATACAAGTTCTTTCTTTTTGACAGTAAGAAAGAATGATACTAATGTGCTTAAGTTTTTAATAGAAGTAAGTGCTCCATGTTTACCTATAAATACATTCGTTTGAAATGTTGTCATTAAAGCATAAAAATGATGAATCTGCGTTATTGTAGGTGTTTCATTATAAAGAATAGTAGTAGATTGAATGGCATTCATCGTAATATTCCTTTCTGTATAGTAAGCATAACAATATAAACGTACCCGTTTTAAAAAATGTTAAACCTATAAAATTAAAAAAATATAATTATAGTTTTTTACGTTTAGAAAGGGGTGGGAAGGGTATACATATACCATAAAGAGATTGAACGAAGATGAATTGTAAGGTTCTATACTTTTACTTTAAATAAAAAGGAGACTGTTACATATGGATAAAATGATAACGGATATTACATTTGATTTCATTTACTTGTTAAGTAGTTCTCTTGTAGTCCTTTTATTATTAGCATTTTTCGTAAATGGTTATGTGAATAAAAAAATTAGTGTATATAAAAACGAAGAGTAATAAAGATAAATGATATAAAACTTTAGGAGGTTACTAGTTATGAATGTAGATAGAAAAATAGTAGGTATTTTTAGAACAATTGATGATGCAGCACTCGTTATTAATGATTTAAAAGATAAAGGGTATGCAGCTGATAACATTTCAGCTATTGCAAAGGATCAAAAGGAAATTGAACACTTAGAAGAAAAATCGGGTGAAAAAGTGAATCATGAAACTGCACATAAGGGGGATATCTTTTCAGCGACAGGGCTTGTAGCTGGAGGAGTAGCAGGTGGACTCGGCGGTTTATTAACAGGTCTTGGTGTACTTGCCGTATCTGGACTGGGCCCAATTGTAGCAGCGGGACCTATCGCGGCAGCCATTGGGGGAGCCGGTATTGGCGGAGGAGCTGGAAGTTTAATAGGAGCATTTATCGGCTTAGGAATCCCTGAAGAGCATGCTAAGAAATATGAAGAATATATTTACGATGGAAATATATTAATTTTAGTAGATGCAAAATTAGATGATAAGTTAGAAATCTATAAAATATTTGATAAGCACAATGCGTATAACTCTGATTTCTTTAAATAATATGTACGTCACATATTAAACATAGTGAATATCGTTTTTTGATCTTACAACTTTGGCGCGGCCGAGGAGTCGTATGACTATAAGAGAGGAAGGGCTTATAGTAAAAGATCAAGTTTAAGAGAGAAGGGGTGTCTTGTCGTGATTGTAAAAATATTAAAGGATAGTAGTAATAGCTTCCTTTGTACAGTGCAAAATAAAAATGGAGAGAAGTACGTAAAGAAATGGTTTAGGAAACAGGAAAACAAAGAAGAATTAAGACGACCAACTTTTAAAGAAGTAGAAAAGGATTGGAAAGAAAATAGAGAATCGTTTATGTATCCGAATGTAAAAGCGCTTTATTAAACATAATAGTCGTTTTATTCTTACAAAATTGTCACACTCCTGTAAGGTAATTCAATAGATTAGTTACTTTTTCCATGTCATAATAAAGACATAAGAAAGCTTATTCAAACTACAACTTATTAGGAGAGTGTCAGTCATGATTGTAACAACAACTTCTGGAATTCAAGGTAAAGAAATTATTGAGTATATTGATATTGTAAATGGTGAAGCTATTATGGGTGCAAATATTGTCCGCGACTTATTCGCATCTGTTCGTGATGTTGTCGGTGGTCGTGCTGGTTCTTACGAAAGCAAGCTAAAAGAAGCTCGTGATATTGCAATGGATGAAATGAAAGAACTTGCAAAACAAAAAGGTGCGAACGCTATCGTTGGCGTTGACGTAGATTACGAGGTTGTTCGTGATGGAATGTTAATGGTTGCTGTAAGTGGTACAGCTGTACGTATATAAGTAAATAAAAAACAGGCTCGCCCCTTGAAGTTATGCTTTGAGGGGATTTTTTTGTTTTATGACTACAGTTAAAATGGAGATACCAAGAACGCTTTAAAGAGTGTATAGTTTATAGAAATAAACGATTGAGCATGTAAAGAGTTATAGTACATAAAATTTATTATGAATGGAGGCGATTACATTATGTTTTGGTTAGGATGTTTTTTAGGATACATTGTAGGATCTGTTATCACATGTGCTCTACTTTACTATGGATATAGATCTAATGAAAACAAAAAAGCGAATATACAAAAGAGGGAGGAGAGGAAAATCAATTAAAAAGGTGTATAGGATGTGAAAGGTAAGGTGATAACGTTGATGCAAAAATAAAGGACAGTACATATGTTGTATGACCGCTATGCACTGTCCCGCTTATTTCTTTTGGATTATGAAAAGTTGTTTCCTGTCTTGCTATAAAATTCATAGGCGAAAAATCCAAATAAATAGCCTATTCCAGCTCCTAAACTAACTAAAAGCAGTGAGAAATCGGGGAAAAACATGCCGAAAATCAAACCGATTATACAGCCAACAAGCATTCCTATAGGTATGAAACTGTCTAATAAAATTTGAGCTTCTTTTGATTTTTTCTTACCCAATTTTCCGTGCTTATATTTATGTTCCAATCTTTTTATTACAAATACTACAATTCCCCCGACTAGTATAACAGGCCAAATTGCCGAAATGAACCACATGTTAGAAGCTCCTTTCGTTTTTTAATTAAATTATACCATATATTAACATTTTAAATTTAAGCGGAAATAAGATCTTTCGCTTCACTTTTTCTTTTATTCATGACTAAAGTTAATAGGAATAAAACGAAGCTTAAAAGTGCCATTATAATAAAAACTTGCGTATAACTATTAAAATAGTCACGAGCGATTCCTGCTAGGACAGGAATGAATCCGCCCATAATATATCCTCCTGACTGCATCATAGCAGTCCATGCACTCGCATCTCCTGAAGTTTTTGTTTCATATAGCGGCAGCATAAGAGCGAGTGGAAATACGCCGCCGAGCCCGATACCTAGTAAAATTGAAGGAAGCCATGGTGTAGTTAGTGGGTAAATCATAAGCGATAAACCTACGAGTACAAAGCATATGCTCCCTAATAACCAAAGTGCTCTGTTTTTATAAATATCCGCTAATGTTGGAATTAAAAAGCTACATATCATTTGAATCACTGTAAAAACAGTTATAAGAGTCCCCGCATGTTCGCCACTGACACCCATACTTTGATTTGCCGGCGCAAGCCAAGTTGTAATAGAGTAAAAGATTCCTGATTGTAGCCCGAAAAAGATTGTAAACAACCATGCTTTTTTATTTCTTAAAGGCAAGCTATTATTCTTTTTATTTTGTGTACTCGTATTCTTTTTTCGTTTCATAACGGGATACCAACATATAATAGCGATAATAGTTAGTGCACCCCAAAAAGCGAGTGCCATATTCCAAGATCCTTTTAACACATGTTGTAAAGGAATCGTTAACCCTGCACTTAAAGAAGCGCCAGTTCCCATACCTACTGAATATATGCCAATCATTAAGCCGATTTTCGTAGGGAATTTTTCTTTAATAAACCCTGATAGTAACGGACCTGCAAGTGCAATTCCAATACCGATAAATAAAGAGCTGGCAAATAATGTAGAAATGGAAAAGGTAAAAGCCCTCATACATGTTGCCAAGCCGATTAAAATAAGGCAAGCCATAATTGATTTTTCTGCCCCATATTTTTTTATTACCTTCCCAGTCAGTAAGGCGAATGTCCCCATACAAAAAACAGGAATAGCTGTTAAAAAACTAACGGAAAAATTGCTTATATTTAAGTCTTGTCGGATTGTTTCTAATACAGGTGAAACAGATGTAATTCCGATACGCAAATTAATAGAAACAAAAAATAGTGCTAGTATATACAAATAAGTTCGTTCTTGATGTTTCAATTCCATTTTCTCCTCTCTTAAACATCAGATGTTATTCAGTATATCATCTGATGTTTTGATGTAATAGATAAGGAGCTTATTTCAGCTCCAAATTTTGAATGGCGTATGTTTGTGCCTCTTCGGCATTTTGTTTTAAAATAGCTTGGAATAACTTTTCATGAATGTCTGAGTTATCTTCATAGTCCACTGTATTTAATATGAATTGGCTTAAAATGTGGCGAAGGGCAGGTACGAAAGATTGATACAAATCAAGTAGAACTTCGTTTTTGCTCGCCTTTGCAATGGCTAGATGAAACTGAATGTCTGCATCTATGTATGCTACATAATTTCCTTCTTGAAGGGCATTTTTTCTTTTACTCAAATGTCCTTTTAAGTATAAAAGATCCTCGTCGGTTCGGCGCTGTGCCGCTAACATCGCTACTTCTTTATCTAACATATTTCGTGCTTCATACACATGATGTATATTAGCTGCTTGCAGTCGTTTTTCAAATGAATCTTGCGTTGTATTGAGTGAAACAATACGAGTACCTTGTCCTTGGCGAACTTCTAATATGCCGGCATGTACTAATATCTTTATGCTCTCTCGCAATGTTGAACGTCCAACTCCTAACTCTTCCATTAACTGCGGCTCTGTAGGGAGGCGATCACCAACTTCATACTCGCCAGAAAAGATTTTCTCTTGTAGACGTTCCAGCACTTCATCGACTAATTTCCGCCGAGAAACTTTTGAAAAAGATTTCTTTTCGTTCATATTCATCTGCTCATCTCCTGTTATATTCGTTTTTATGATAACCAATTTAAGTTCGATTGACAATGTTATTTTTAGACAATGTAAGTATGGAGCAGAATGAGACTATCGATATTTGAAAATTAATAAATATGTTAAAATATTGTAGATGAAAAGGTAAAGGGGGAACTTGAAGTTGGAATTTAATGTTGGAATATGTAATGAAATTAATGAGAGAATACAAGGAATAAAAGATGAAAGCGAAAAAGTGAATACAATCTTTGCTTGGTTAAATGAAGAGTTTGAATGGGTACAAACTGATTACGTGGAAAGGACAGTAGAAGAGATTTTAGCGAGAAGAGCAGGGAATTGCGCAGAGCAGGCAAAGGTAGTCGAAAAAGTATTAACTCATATAGGAATAGAAACTAGGTGGATCTTGGAAATAAATTCTCATTCCGAAAGTATGGAAAGACAAAACTTTTCGCTTAATTTAATTGAAAAACATGGGGATTTCTATTCGATATTTGGTTGGAATCATAACGATCATAGGTGGCTGGAGTACTACAACAATAATCTCAAACAATGGATTCCTATTGATACAGCATTTGGTGTTTTGGATATCAATCATTGGTTAGAAAAGAGAATGAGTTTTACTAGAGAATCTATACCAACGACACAAAAAATAATCCCTTTTTGTATTGTTGCCTTAAACACAAAAAGGGATGTATCAGAGATATTATCAAACTTCTATCTTATTGATCAATTTGATAAATTTTATAATGGAATGTTAAGCGAAACAACAGTATGGGAGGAATGGAAATTAGTAATTAATAAACTAACCGAAGTAGGAATAGAAACCTATAGCGGACATAGGAACCTCCATAAATATCAAAATGAAATAAAACGTTTTACCAATTTGTATCTTAAATTAAAACAAGAAGTTTTAACGAATACTGTTATTTAAACGTATACGTTTCCTTTACATTCAATAACTCGTCAAAAACACTTTCCCTTTCGTTTTCTCAGCAGACTGCACGACATCAACCGCCGTTTTCACATCCGCTAAATCATACGTAGAATGGACTTCCATAAAACGTAATTGTTTATTTTCTACTAAGTGAATTAAGTGACGGAACGTTTCTTGCCATTTATATGGTGACACTTCTTTATTCCAATGTCGTAAATGAAATATGTTCGCGTGCACTTTTGCTTTCGTGACAATCTCTGCCCAGTTCACTTGTATTCCTGATAGAAGACCAATCGTTAAAAAGTGCCCGTTTGGACGTAAGGAGAAAGCTAATGCATTTCCATCCGGTCCTCCGATAGAGTCAATCGCAGCATCCGCACCGAGCCCGTTCGTTAATTCCATAACGGTTTCATAAAGCGGGGCAGTGGAAGTATCAATTACATATGCAGCACCAAGGCGCAGTAATTCTTCTGTATGCTTATTATTTCTTGTAACAGCAATTAATCGGAAGTTTAAAATTTGTGATAACTGCGCAAATAGATGTCCAATAGCGGATCCGCAAGCGTTCACTAATAAAACGTCATTACTCTGTAAGTTTAACGTTTCTGTACAAGTAACCCACGCCGTAAGAGGATTAATATACATTTGTGCCGCTGTGAAATCATCGATGGAATCAGGAATAGGGACTACAAAATCAGCTGATGTCTTCACATACTCCTGCCAAGTACCTTCTCCGCGTAACGGTAAAACACGTTTACCGATAAGGTCTCTCGTAACGCCCGCACCAACATCTTCTACAATACCGACACCTTCATAACCAGGTATGTTAGGTAATGGGATTCTATGAGCGTACGCTCCTGTTATTGGAATTAAGTCAGATGGATTAATCGGCCTAACTAACATACGAACGAGAACTTCATTATCTTTTAATGGTTCTATATTTTTATATTCAACTTGTAATACGTCTTTTGGGTTGCCAAACTTGTGAAATTGAATGTGTTTTCCGTGCAAGATAAATGTGCCCCCTTAGTTTGATTGGGTTTATTATAGCATTTTTGGTTGGAGTGATTATTTCGTTATCAAAAAATAAAAGGGAACAGAAATTCGTCGTTTATCTATTTGATAAAATCGATGTCTTCTGAATACATAGTAATATAAGAAAAAGACGCCCTTGTGAGCATCTTTTTCTAACTTGAGATAGATGTATCAGTATTGTTCTACTAGGTTACATAGTTCTCGTATAAAGTTTTATCATACAAATGATCTGTGTATCAATTTGCTTTTGATATACAGATCATTTGTATGATAATTATTATAGATAATTGCTGAATGATAACCTTACATGAATGCTTTTAAAAGTTCTTGAACTAATGGAATTACTCCACCTACAAATTTTAAAACTGCCATTGCGATTTCCATATGAGTGCCTCCTTTTTTAATAGTAAGATGCAATAAATCTTTATACGCTTATTATAGTAAGCGCTTACAATTATATCAATGCATTTCGATATGCAATATTTCATATTTATATTCTGTAATGGGGATGGGAAAAAGCCCCACTAATTAAAGTTTCACTTTATCAAAATGTAAGCTGCATCTTGTATAATATAATGGTGGAGGTCGAATATGAAAAAAATGAATTCAAATATAGACGTGGATACAAATGTATTGGAAGCGGTATTTATTCCAAGAAGGTTTATTGTTTTATGGATTACACTCGTATATATAGCTTCAATGCTTTTAGAATTTCGTAATAATATTCTCTCAATGGATAGTTTCTTCTTCACAATAATTATTGTTATTCATACTATCTTTCATTGGTATGCAAGTTCATTAAAGAATAGACAATTGTTGTATTTCTTTTTTGTACAACTCTTCATTGTGTTTCTTGCTGCATTTATTGTACCAAATGGTTCAATAGCAATTTTTGTTGGATTAACCCCTATTTTAATTGCCCAAAGTTTATATGTTTATAACAATATATTTAAAGTAATGGCAGTTTTTACTCTCATGTATGCGATATTTTGTACTGCGATTAGTATGAATTATGGTGTGAATAAAGTAGCTATTCTTATCTCTATGTTCCTTTTAGTACTAGCAATTATTATTCCTTTTTCTTATATTAATAAGCAGCAATATGATGCACGTAATCGTATACAGAGCTACATTCAAGAGTTAGAGTCTGCATATATGAGAGTAGAAGAATTGACATTAGCTAATGAAAGGCAGCGAATGGCAAGGGATTTACATGATACATTAGCGCAAGGTGTAGCGAGCTTAATTATGCAATTGGAAGCAATAGACGCCCATATGCAAAAAGGGAATACAAGGCGATCTCAAGAGATTATGAAACAAACTATGATAAGAGCGAGACAAACTTTACATGACGCCAGGCTGGTTATTGATGATTTGCGTCATACTACTAATTCATTTAATAAAGCTGTAGAGGAAGAAGTTCAACGTTTTTCTGAGGCTACGTCTATACATGTGAGATTTACTATTCAAAGCCCCCCGCATATTTCAAGATTAGTAAAGGAACATTGTTTATATGTAATTAGGGAATGTTTAACGAATATCGCAAAACATTCGCAGGCAACAGATGTACATTTGAAAGTTGAATATAGCGATAACCTTGAAAAACTTACTATTGAAGTTGAAGATAATGGAATTGGTTTTGACACTGGATATATCGGTAAGAATCCTGGACATTACGGCTTAATTGGCTTAAATGAACGAGTTCGATTGATTAATGGAGAAATACATATATTGAGTGAAAAGATGAAGGGTACGAAAGTGTGTATTCAAGTACCTATCAATAATGAAGGAGATAGCGATGAAGTATAACGTATTAATTGTGGATGATCATTTCGTTGTAAGAGAAGGTCTGAAATTAATAATAGAAACGAGTGATTCATTTCAAATTATAGGTGAGGCTGCAAACGGAGAAGAAGCCCTTTCTTTCATAGAAAAAAAGAAACCTGATGTTATTTTAATGGATTTAAATATGCCTAAAATGAGTGGTTTAGAAACAATTGAGGCTTTAAATAAAAAACAAAATCATACGCCGATTATTATATTAACTACTTATAACGAAGACGAATTAATGTTAAAGGGAATTGAGTTAGGAGCAAAAGGATATTTGCTAAAAGATACGGATCGTGAGAATTTGTTTCGAACATTGGAGGCGGCTATTCGAGGTGAGATTTTACTACAACCCAATATTATGGAAAAAATAGTGAATTATAAAAGGAAAGAAGTATATGCTGATAAGGTTGAAGAAAATAACTTAACAGAAAAAGAATTGTTTGTGTTGAAAGCTATTGCGCGTGGAAATAAGAATAAAGAAATTGCATTCGATATGGGAATAGCAGAGCGAACAGTAAAAGCGTATTTAACAAATATATACAATAAATTAGGTGTTAATTCAAGGTCAGAAGCAGTAGCTGTATCTATTGAAAGGAAGTTAATTCATTTTTAAAACATTATATATGCCCAATCGTACATTATAGGCTTGCCCTTTTGTACGATTTTTTTATTATTTTCTCATGTTATGCTTTAGAAAGTATGAGAGATTTAAGAACGCTCTAATTGCATTACACAGACGTTTTTAATGTGGGAAAGGAAGAAGAATAATTAAATGGCAACTTTGTTTTTAATTTCTGTAGTAATTTTCTTTATTTGGCTGCAAAGTAAACAAACAAAATTAAACTGGATACATATTATTACTTTTCTCATGATGATAGGGATTATTACTTATACGGCGCCGCAACCGATGACTAGAGATTTACAAGCAGAGTTATTGGCAGTTACGCTTTTTTCTTTCGCTATCGGTGTTTGGCAAGGTGGAGGAATTACAGTTTGTTATGAGGATGGAATTTTATATATTACAAATGGAAAACAGTATTCCATTTCATGGATTCTTTTAATAATCGGCAACATAATTATTATTAACACATTTGAAGGTGGATTTACTTTTAATGGATTGTGGATTATTTTGTGTAGTGTTGTCATTGCATCTGGGGTGAAAAATAGTATTCTATGTATTCTATACAAATTAACAGTGCGAAATTGAATGGAAAAAGAATATTTTTTTATATTTATATATAAATTAACGATGTAATTTCAACAAAAGATTGTAGTCGATAAAAACGAGAAGGAAGAATGGGGGAGTTAGCGTAGATGTTTCTACCTATTACTACATTTGATAGGTTTATTTGGCTGGGGAATGTTGCTTCGTCTTCAGAAAAGATTAACAGGAATCTGGCGTTTTCGAGGACTGAAGAAAGTAATGTTAATTTGTGTAAAAAGAAATGTATAGGTTCAATTAATAATATGCATCAAAAAATAACGATAGCTTCTGTGGAATATGGTCATAATTTTGTGTTGGGTCGTGCAGAACCTCATTCAACAATTGTCATAACAAGTGGTGATATGTATGTTGGAAGCGGACGGGTTAATAAGTATGGGGAATTTAAAGTATGTACGAATGATTATCTAGAAAGAGTTTTGGTAATAGAGATTCAGTTGATAATGGATGGTTTTTATCAAGAGAGTATAACGGTAAAGATAGAACGTTAAGATAGGATTATTTCTTTTTTTCCACTATATAAAAAGGAAGCAACCGTAGTTGCTTCCTACATTAATTAAGCCGAAGCCTTCTTCATTCTCTCAAGTAAACTAGATAACACATGCGTACGATACGACTCTAGTTTTTTACCTTCATAAGTACGAATACCTAATTTTTTAAGTTCTTTTACATACCAACCTTTGCTTCCGAAATACATGTGATCGCTCCCCTTCAACTTTGTTTTATTTGTTCTGATTGCATATGGAGGTACAGGTAATATAATGAAGGAAATGAATTTCGCGCGAAAATGGTTAACTTTGTTGCAAAAGACATATATACTAAAGGTAGTATATAACGAGGTGGGCAAGACGTGATTATAGAGAAGCACGAAATTCAAATTGACCAAATTACGAGCGGTAAAGTGAATATCTTTACTTTCTATCGAAATAGAAAGCAAATTGATGATCATTTTTTACGATTGCAAGAACCATCGCTTACAGCAAACTACTTCTTCCATTTTCATTTTGATGCAGAGAGCTTGCATCTACTGCAGAAAGAGTTTCCAAGCGTATATCCGTACAACGGTAGTGAAACGATTCACGACTGGACGGAAAAGATGAAAGCAGAATTGCAACATCAGATCCAAACAGGAAAATGGAATAAGCGCGTACGTATCGGTAATCGCATTCTAGATGTGACGTTTACGTGGTGTGACGAAGATATAGTAGAGTGAAAAAGAAGCGGATGACGCTTCTTTTTTTAGCGCTGGAATAAAACGAGCTTACCTGCAGAAGATGTGCAGCGATGTGTTTTTTCATACAATCCTTTTTCATGTAAAATAGATTCACCTTTTGCTTTCGCTTCTTTTTCAGTTGCCGCCTCGAATGATTCGTCTAATGCTTTTGAACCATCTTTTTCAAAGACTGTTAGAACGTATACTCCCATGAAAATTCCCTCCAATAATAAAAATCAGAATCTTATAACTATTTTGGCATAAATCAATAGAATATGCAAAGAAATATATGACATTGCGTGTTAAAATAAAGGGGAAGTTTTATGGGTACTAGATTTACTATTCGTAGTAAAGTACGGAAAAAGAAAGGATCGTTATTTGTGAAACAAGTGAAGTTTATACATGCGGCTGATTTGCATTTGGATAGTCCGTTTAAAGGGATGGAGATGAATGTACCGCAGTCTGTTTGGGAAAGAATGAAGCAGAGTACGTTTGAATCGTTCGAGCGTATTGTTGATAAAGCGATTCAAGAGCGCGTTGATTTCGTATTACTAGCCGGGGATTTGTATGATGCGGAGACGAGAAGTTTGAGAGCGCAAGTGTTTGTGCGCGAGCAAATGAAGAGACTTTCGCAGTACGATATCCCTGTTTTTATTATTCACGGTAACCACGATCATTTAGGGGGAAGCTGGGCAGCAATTGAGTTTCCGGAAAATGTTCACGTGTTTATGGAGCCTTTTGTAGAAGAGAAATCATTTTATAAAAATGGTGAGTTGTTAGCTTCTATTTACGGTTTTAGTTATTTGCAGCAAGCGGTAACGGATAATATGACAGCGCAGTATACGAAAATGAGTGATGCGCCTTTTCATATTGGTATGCTTCACGGAAGTGTGGAAGGGGATGCAGAGCATAATCGCTATGCACCGTTTCAAATTCGGGAGCTGAAAGAAAAGCAGTTTGATTATTGGGCTCTTGGCCATATACATAAACGTGAAATTTTATCAGAAGAGCCGTGCATTATTTATCCAGGTAATATACAAGGACGTCATCGTAAGGAAACGGGCGAGAAGGGTGCGTACCTTATTGAACTTACGAAACAAGGCACGCACTGTTCATTTTTCCATACGGCGGATGTTGTGTGGGATGAGATAGAAGTAAATATTGACGGATTTGAAACTGTTGATGAACTTATGACGAGCGTATCGAGTGCGATGAATGAATGCCGAAGAGAAGAGGAAGGGACGCTTTTAACCGTCGTATTTACAGGTCAGGGAACACTTTCTCCTTATTTACGCGATGAAAAACGTGTGGAAGAGATTTTTCATATTTTAGCAGCGGGCGAAGAGCGAAAAGATTTCGTATATGCGATGAAGTGGAAAAATGAGACAGTTTCTTTTGCAGAAATCGAGCGTTTGAAAGAAGAAAATCATTTCGTCGGTAGTGTGCTAAAAGAGTTAGAAGCCTTCACTAATATGGATGGCGTGTTGCGCACGATTTGGACATCTCCTGTAGCGCGTAATAGTATTGAATCTTTTACAGAAGAAGAGAAGAAAGAGATTCAAAAGGAAGCAGAAAATATTATTTTAGAACAATTATTCCAGCAAGAGAGGGATAAGAAATGAGAATGGAAAAACTCCATATTTATGGATACGGAAAATTAGAAAATGTGGAAATGGATCTGTCAATGCTGACTGTTTTATACGGTGAAAATGAAGCGGGGAAATCGACAATTCGCTCATTTATGAAAAGTATTTTATTCGGTTTTCCGACGAGAGGACAGCGCCGTTATGAGCCGAAAGAAGGCGGCAAGTATGGCGGTGCGATGACTGTGGAAACAGAGAAGTACGGTCGTTTGAAAATTGAGCGGTTGCCAAAGACAGCAGCTGGCGAGGTAACCGTTTATTTTGAAGACGGGAAAACAGGCGGCGAGGAAATTTTACACGATATATTAAGCGGGATGAATGAAAGTTTATTTGAATCTGTCTTTTCATTTGATATGCACGGTCTTCAAAACATTCATCAGCTCGGCGAAGCGGATATCGGAAATTATTTATTTTCAGCAAGCGCAGTCGGAAGTGATGCATTGTTGCAGCTAGATAAAAAGCTAGAAAAAGAAATGGATCAGCGCTTTAAGCCGAGTGGGCGTAAGCCAGAGATTAATGTATCACTGCAAGAAATGAAGAAGCTTGAAGAGAAGATGAAAGAGTGGCAAGGGAAAATTGGCACGTATGAAAAGCAAGTGGGGCAGTTAAAAGAAAGTGAAGAGAAACTTGCTTCTGTTCGTATGGAAAAAGAGAGTGTAGAAAAACGAAAGCAAGATTATGAAATATTAGCAGCGCTAGAGCCTCTCGTTATTGAAAAGCGTGCGCATGAGAAAGTGTTAGAAAACGAGAACGGGCAGTTTCCTGTAAACGGAATGGCGCGTTATGAAGCGATTAAGGCGAAGATGGAGCCGCTTCAATTACAAGTGGATTCACTCCATAAAAAAATAGAGACTGTGCAATCGGAAATGGAATCGATTCAAATAGATGAAGAGTTTTTACAAAAAGAAAGTTATGTAGAAGAACTTCGAATGCAGCACATGTCTTATGAAAATGCACGCCAAGAAATGCGTGATCTGACAGGAACGATTACGAATATAAAAGAAGAACTGACAGAACTAGAGCAACAAATCGGTGCTACTTTTGAAAAAGAAACAGTCCTGTCGTTTGATATGAGTTTGGCAACGAAAGAGTTAATTACGCAAACAGTACAAAAGGCGCGTGAATTAGAAACGCAAAAAACACAGCTTGATGATCGTTTTAAAGTAGCGCAGGAGCAGTTAGAAGAACAAGAAGAAAATATAAGACAAATTAAGCAACAAATGTTAGCGGATGAAGAGCGAAATGCGTTAGCTGAGAAAGAGAAGTCGTTCCAAGATGCGGCGTTTATCGGTATGGGCGCAGAGAGAATGAAGCGCAAGTATGAGGAAAAAGCAGGAGCAGCGATGCAAAAGAAAAAACAGTGGCAAAGAATTTGTCTTCTGTTACTTCTTATTAACACAGGCATTTTATTCACGAGCTTATTTATGGACAACCGCCCGCTCTTATTTATTAGTGTCATTGTTTTTGTAGGAATTGTTCTTGCCCTCGTTTTATATAAAGATCCGTCAAGTGGATTACAAGAAGAACTTCTAACTCTTCAGCAAAGTGCTGGCGGAAGACAAAGTGAAGAAGCAATGTCTGTACGCTATGAGTTAGAAAAGGATGAAGAGATTCGGAAGTTATTTGAGCGCGAGTCGTATAAGTTGCAGCAAATGGAGCGATCGTATGATAAAGTCGTTTCATCGTATGAGGAATGGGAGCGAGAAACGTTCCGCACGAGCGAGCAAGTAAATGTGTATAAAATGCGCTATACGTTCCCTGATTTTTATACGTATGCGCACATATTGCCAGCGTTTGAGCGTATGGAAAAAATGCAACAATTATATCGTGATTTAGAGAAGAAAAGTGAGCGTAAATCTTCATTATATGAAATGATTTCGCATTTTGAACATAAACTAGAAACTGTTATCGGTAGTGCGGAGTATAGTAAGTTGCACGAGGCGCAAATCCGTATGCAAAATGAGAAAGAAAAGCGCCAAACTTGTAAGCAGCTAAAAGAGAAGCTAGCTGAATGGCAAGAAGAATATGCGTTCATGCAAGAGCAATTGAAACAACTGTTAGTAGAACGAGATAGTTTATGGCATATCGCACATTCTACAGATGAAGAGATGTTTTTAGAAGCAGGTAAACTGGCGGAAAAACGTGAAGATGCTGAGAAGCAAGTAGGGCGTTTATTACCGCAAATTGATCTGTTAGAACAGCGTTTAACGAGTTTATCATTAGATGAACATTATGAGGCTGACGGTTATGATGAAAAATTAAAGCAAGAAATGACAGCCGCACAAAACTGTCTTACGAAGGAAAAAGAACTAACAGAGCGCATTGCGAAGCATCGTATGGAAATTGCGAATTTAGAAGAAGGAAGTACGTACGGTGATTTACTACACGAATGGGAAATGAAAAAAGCGCAAGTGCGTGAACAAGTGAAGAAGTGGGCTGCGTATGCGGCCGCAAAGACAGTGTTAACGAAAACGAAGCAATATTATCACGAAGTACATCTTCCTCGTATTTTACAAAAGTCAGAAGAGTATTTTGTGTATTTAACAGGCGGACGATATAGTAAAATTTTTTCACCGTCAGAGGCAGAGCCATTCATCGTTGAGCGTAATGACGGTATGCGTTTTTACAGTCATGAACTAAGCCAAGCGACAGCGGAGCAGTTATATTTATCGTTACGATTTGCATTAGCGAAAACATTTGAGCATGATTATCCATTTATTATTGATGATAGTTTCGTGCACTTTGACGCGGTAAGGACGAATCGCACAATTGAACTAATAAAGGAAATCGCAAAAGATAGACAAGTCATCTTCTTTACATGTCATGCGCATTTACTAACGTATTTTACAGAAAAACAGATTATAAAATTAGTGCGTAAGCGTAAAGAAAATGAGTTGTAGTGTGCTATACTAAAAGTAATTGATTTGGTGGAGGAATTCGAATGAAAAAGAAAATTGCAGAATATGAAGTTGGTGAACAAGTCGATGTTTTCTTGTTAATTAAAACAGCGACAAAAGGTCTAGCAAGCAATGGAAAGCCGTTTTTAACAGTAATCTTACAAGATCCAAGTGGAGATATTGAAGCGAAGCTATGGGACGTATCACCAGAAGTTGAGAAACAATATGTAGCGGAAACGATCGTTAAAGTAGCTGGTGACATTTTAAACTACAAAGGACGTATTCAATTACGTGTGAAACAAATCCGAGTTGCGAATGAAAATGAAGTAACGGACATCTCAGATTTCGTAGAAAAAGCGCCAGTGAAAAAAGAAGATATGGTCGAGAAAATTACGCAATACATATTTGAAATGAGAAACCCGAATATTCAACGTCTAACGAGACATTTATTAAATAAGCATCAAAACGAATTTTTAGACTATCCAGCAGCGACAAAGAACCATCACGAGTTCGTATCTGGATTAGCGTATCACGTCGTATCGATGCTTGATTTAGCGAAAGCTATTTCAAATCTATACCCATCATTAGATAAAGACTTACTATATGCAGGCGTTATTTTACACGACCTTGGTAAAGTAATCGAATTATCTGGCCCAATTTCTACGACGTACACGTTAGAAGGAAATTTACTAGGCCACATTTCTATTATGGTGAACGAAATTGGTAAAGCAGCAGACGAGCTGCAAATCGATGCAGAAGAAGTATTAATTCTTCAACACATCGTCCTTTCTCACCACGGAAAAGCAGAATGGGGTAGCCCAAAACCACCATTAGTAAAAGAGGCAGAAATTCTGCACTACATCGATAACTTAGATGCAAAAATGAATATGATGGACCGTGCATTAGGACGCACAAAACCAGGCGAATACACAGAACGTGTCTTTGCTCTTGATAATCGTTCGTTCTATAAACCGTCGTTCCATAATTAATAGTGTGAATAAAGTGGCCTCATTAAGTGTTAATACGCTTAGTGAGGCTGTTTTTTTATTAAAAATGAAATAGTTAAAAGGAAATAATTGAAGAAGAATCATTGAAAAGGGTAAGTTCTAAACATGTGAAAAAATGGGTTAGAACAGAAATTATTACAAGAAGAGGTGTCAAAGGATTTATATAGTTTAAAGGGTGGATTATCAAACGAATCGTATTGTTTAAATGAACAGAATGGAGTATGGGAAGTCTTCTAAAGATAGTACAGGATTTTCAGCTATTGAATACGCTAGAAAATTCCCATATAGATCAAGTTTAATTGAAAGGATGGAAAAAATATGAATCAAAAAGAGCCTATTGAATTTATTGAAAAAGCTGGGGCCTGTATTGTTTCAAAAAATATAATAAATGAAACAGGAAAATTGAAATGGATATTGAGAGAGCAATCAATAGATGCGGTAGATAATGGTTGGAGATTTTTTTCAGAAATTGATGATGATGATTATATTAATGATCCTGATAATTTAGTAGTATGTGATTTTAATACTGTAGCAAATATTGAACCGGCCATTCTGGGAATATACGAACTACCAATAGGTAGTGATTTACAATTAGTTTCTGAAAATGGAAAAATAAGATTTGTTGATAATTTAACTGGTAAAGAAGTTTGATGAGAATACGAAAATCTAAAGACAACAAGGTAAAATAGTTCGAGGAGATGTAAATTTAACAAGTGTGAGTTCATTAAATATCTTCGAAAAGAATATAAAATATTATAGTGAGCAAGGAACAAAGAGTAATCTTAAGACATTTAATTCTGAGACAGAGGCATGTGAATACTTCTATACTAGTTTAATTGAGATATTAAAAGGGATGGGTGTAATTTAAACCTGAAATAAAAGGGCATTTCCGTTTGGGGATGCCCTTTTATTTTATTAGCGTAATTGCACACACATAGGTTCTATTTGCAATTAAGCAGATTTTATTTTATATACACATTGTTGTACTAATCTAAAATTTCTGTATTTACATTTTTTTCTTTTTGTCTCATAATTTTAACCAGTAAGGAGATTGATAATATGGGAGTTTGTGTAGACTTATTTAAAGAATATGAAAATAAAGAGGAAGTCGTTTATCGTTTTTTTCCTTGTGAAGATGAAGAAAAAGCAGGGAAAATTCAATTTAATAAACTAGAAAAAAGATCTGTAGAATTAGAACCAGCTAAAGGTGAAGGTGCAAATTATTATTTTCTTAAAGCAGTTGGCGCTATACAAAAACATGTAAGAAATTCACCTAATTTAGTTGAATTCCCTGAATTCTTATTTTCACAATCGTAAAAATAAGAACAAGCTCTCAGTATTGAGAGCTTGTTTTTATTTTATTATTACATATGTCGGACTTGCAGTAATATAGAATGTTTCGCCTTTACTATTATATACTTTATATTGTAGTGATCCTTTAACATTTACCTTTGCATCAATTGTAAATCCTACACCTACAGTGCTAGCAACATCTTTATCCTGTATCAAGATTTAAGTAACTCCCTTTTTCAGCCCACACAATATAAGTTTCTGAATTCATTTTAATAAAAACACATGGCAATATGCCGCGAACAAAAACATTGAGTTAATCGATGGTGATGCGCTCATTCATATGATGAAGTTACGAATTTAGTATGTGGGGAATTTTTGAAATCAGATATGGACTTAATTCGTCATGAAATATTCGAATCTCGATTTGAAGGAATTTTTAAAACTGATTATAAAACAGCACATGATGCAACTTTAAGATCTGGTCGCCCTTGGAAAATACCTGATATAGATGCAGAATAAAAATGGAGGAGATACACTATGGCAATCCATATAACAATGAATAAAGAATTTGAAGATGAAGAGATAGTTGTATATCAATATTATCCATCTGAATCACCAGAAAAAGTTGGGAAAATGTATTTTCATAAAAAAGAAGAAATGTTTTATGATTTAGAACCTGTTCCAGAAGAATCAATCGGAACAAGAAAGCATTACTTTAATTGTGCGATTTCTAGGATAGTAATATGCCTGAGGAATGGCGGAGAATTTTTGGACGAAATGACATATGGAGTATAGAACAACAAACAAAGATATAAAAAAAACCTGCTCAAATAAAGAGTCGTTTTTTTTTCATACTGTTACTAGGTTAATAGACTTATAAATAGAATTCATTTACAGTAACATCTTTCCCCTGCCAAGAAGAGTATTATTGAAACGTAGATTATTAATCTATAAACCCTGTTGATTAATAATAGGAGGAAAAAATATGAAATACATGGCATATGTAGAAAAAATCGATGAGCTAATCGAAGAGGCAGTTACAATAAATATTAACGGTGTAGTGTTTACGGGATTCTCCACTGTTTGTCCATATAAAATTGAAGAAGGAAAAAATTATCCTGTTATTCTCGACATTACAGTTTTTGATGATATTGAAATAAATGAAGGAATAGATGGAGTGAAAAATTTAAAGAGAATTGATAATTCTTTCAAGTATCGTATTAGTGGAATATTAAATCCTGAGTTTATTGATGCAGGGATTATTATTACAGACGAAGATGAAATATTCCCGGAACACAGTGAATACTTTAACAAGTATGTTGAAATTGAAGTTGATAGAATCAATATTGAATTTGTAAAAGAAGGCTAGTTATTTTCCACAACTCCAAACATGAAATTCAATATAAATAAAGGGGGCCTTATTTATGGCAATATGTTTATTAATGACTAAAGAATTTGAGAATGAAGAGATAGTTGTTTATCAATACTATCCTTCTGAATCACCCGCTAAAATAGGTAAGATGCACTATAATAAAAAGGAACGAATGTTTTATGACATAGAGCAAGCTCCAGTGGATTCCTTAAATATGAGAGAACATTATTTTAATTGTGCGTGTACTAGGATTGTGCGATGTCTTAGAAAGAACGAAGAATTTCCAGATAGCATGGCATATGAAGCATAATGAAACGAACATAAAAAAAGCCACCCAACAGGAAGGATCTTATCTTACTTAACCTCATACCACCAACATCTACGATCAAGGTATCTTTTCATTCCATTAAGTTGCCCATCAGGTGTTTCATAGGGTGAGAAAGCTCCTGATTTGATGATGTTTTGTTTTGCTGATGGCGTTGCAACTTTAATCTAGATTGACGGTTCTTTTCTCCACTAATGTTTTTTATATTTACTAAACCATTCTCCAGTCCAAAATGTTATTCATTAAAAAAATATCTCGAATTTGAGATTTTTCTCTTGCTTTTTAATCACTTGAGTTGTAAAGTGATAGTAACGAAAGCGATTGAGTCATATGAAAAACATACACTCACTTGCTTTCGACTTACAAAACAAAGTAACTTATGCAGTAAAAACTAAGATGAATTTACAAAAACATAATGAGAATAAATTGAAACGCTAAAAACCATATTAGTTGTGGGAAATGTTATTTTTTTAGTTATCACTTGACTAGTAAAATGAAACGGAGGAATTATCAATGTATGAAATTAAAGGGCACCATCACATTTCAATGGTTACAAAAAACGGAAGTGAGAATAATCACTTTTATAAAAATGTACTTGGTTTACGCCGTGTGAAAATGACGGTAAACCAAGATGACCCATCCATGTATCACTTATTTTACGGAGATAAAACAGGAAGTCCAGGCACGGAATTATCGTTTTTTGAAATTCCTTTAGTAGGAAAAACGTACCGCGGTACGAATGCAATTACGCGAATTGGATTACTCATTCCGTCAGAGGAAAGTTTACATTACTGGAAAGAACGATTTGAGAAGTTTGGTGTGAAACATAGTGAAATAACAACATATGCAAATCGTCCTGCTTTGCAATTTGAGGATGCGGAAGGTCTTCGCCTCGTGCTACTCGTTTCAAACGGAGAAAAAGTGGAGCACTGGGAAACTTGGGAGAAATCAGAAGTTCCTGCAAAGCATCAAATTCAAGGAATGGGTTCTGTGGAAATGACAGTACGTAGAATTGATAAACTGGCGAGTACACTTACAGAGATGTTTGGTTATACAGAGGTTAGCCGAAGCGATGAAGAAGCGATTTTCCAGTCTATGAAAGGAGAAGCTTTCGGAGAAATCGTTGTGAAATATTTAGATGGCCCTACTGAAAAGCCGGGCCGTGGTAGCATTCATCATTTAGCAATTCGTGTGAAAAATGATGCGGAGCTTGCTTACTGGGAAGAACAGGTAATACAAAAAGGTTTCCATTCTTCAGGTATTATCGACCGTTTCTACTTTAAAAGCTTATACTTCCGCGAATCAAACGGAATCCTATTTGAAATTGCAACAGATGGACCAGGATTTACAGTTGATGGAGATGTGGAACATTTAGGAGAAAAACTTGATTTACCGCCGTTCTTAGAAGAAAAGCGGGCAGAAATTGAAGCGAAATTAGCACCTATTGAAGAGAAATAATAGAAGAGAAAATATACAATTTAAAACCATTGGAGGAATATAAAATGAACCAATTAAAAGGAATTCACCACGTTACAGCAATTACAAGTAGTGCAGAAAAGAACTATGAGTTTTTCACTCACGTTTTAGGAATGCGTTTAGTTAAAAAAACAGTAAACCAAGATGATATTCAAACGTACCATTTATTCTTCGCAGATGATAAAGGTAGTGCAGGAACAGATATGACATTCTTTGACTTCCCAGGTATTCCAAAAGGAGTACACGGTACAAATGAAATTTCAAAAACTTCATTCCGAGTGCCGACTGATGCGGCGTTAGAGTATTGGGTGAAACGTTTTGACCGTCTTGAAGTAGAACATACAGGCATTAAAGAGCAATTCGGTAAGAAAACTCTTTCGTTCGTTGACTTTGACGATCAACACTATCAATTAATCTCAGATGAATTAGATAATGGAATAGAATCAGGTACACCGTGGCAAAACGGTCCAGTTCCATTAGAATACGCAATTACTGGCTTAGGACCTGTATTTATCCGTATTGCAAACTTTAGTTTCTTTAAAGAAGTGCTAGAAAAAGTTTTATTATTTAAAGAGATTGCGCAAGAAGGAGAATTCTATTTATTTGAAGTAAACGAAGGCGGAAACGGTGCCTCTGTTATTGTAGAACATAATACGGTCCTTCCTGAAGCGCAACAAGGATTTGGTACGGTGCACCATGCCGCATTCCGTGTAGAAGATCGTGCTGTATTAGAAGAATGGATTGAGAGAATCAGTAGCGTTGGACTTCCGTCATCTGGATATGTAAATCGCCACTTCTTCGAGTCATTATACGCAAGAGTTGCACCACAAATTTTATTTGAATTCGCAACAGACGGTCCAGGATTTATGGGAGATGAGCCATACGAAACACTTGGTGAAAAATTATCTTTACCTCCGTTCTTAGAGCCAAAACGTGAAGAGATTGAAAAATTAGTTCGTCCAATTGATACAGTGAGAAGTACGAAGGAATTTATTAAAGAGTAACAATAGAGAGTATAAGTAGGAGAGCAAGTAGTTTTAGCGGATGGCTGGAACTGCTTGTTTTTTTTATTTGTTCCATAAAGTTTTCTGATAATTTTTTCTCAAGTTATCAAAAAGGAAAACTTTGGTATAATTAATTAAAATATTTAATTTTCTGATAATTATTTTTCAATACATAGAAAAGAGGTGGTAATATACAATTTGGATAATTGTATAAATATCCTAATTTTGTAAGTTTGGAGAAAAGGGGATGCGAGTGTATGGGAGCAGATGTAGTAACAAGGGAGCAAATGAAACATTCTTTAGATGATTGGTATCGTGTAATGTTGCAGCAAAATATAGAGAAAGCAACGGAGATGAAGAAAGAGATTGATAGTAAGATTAGTGGGTTGGACGTGGATCAAGATGTATTACTTTATCATACATTATTGAATTTTAGATATGATGCATTAGTTGATTGGATTGGGGTTAGAGAAGATAGTTTCGATAAAGTGGAGTCTTTCGAAATCCCAACAGAAGGCTTTTTAGCTTATTATTATCACTTTTTCAAAGGATTTCATTGCACATTAATTTCAAATTATAACGAAGCGAAAGAACAGTATGAACAAGCGGAGAAGTTATTGCGATATATTGCAGACCCGATAGAACATGCGGAGTTTCATTATCGGATGGGGAATTTCTATTACCATTCCTATCAACAAATCAATGCAATTGATTATTTGAAAAAGGCAAAAGAAGACTTTACGAAACTACAAGGATATGAGATAAATTTTGCTTTATGTGAAAATATTTTAGGGTTATGCTATGTTGATTTAAACCAATTTGAGTTAGCAGAGGAGATATTTAATCACTCATTAAATATTTTCCAGCAAATTAATCACGAAAAATATATTTTAATGGTTAGAACTAACTTAGGATTGCTATATGCAAATCAGAATTTATCAGAATTAGCAATTCGGCATTTATCCGAAGTAACAAAGAAAGCACCTAATCATTTTAGAGCACTTTACTTGGAAGCTGATGAATATTTAAAAATAAATGAATTTGAAAAAGCAAGTGTCATAATAAGTAAAGGATTACATATTTGTAATCAGTTGAAGAATCAGGAATATCAATATCGATTTATGGTTTTAAATGAAATGAATACAAATGTTGATGCATTAGAAGAGGCTGTTATAGCGGGGGTTTCTTACTTTGAAAGAGAAGAGTTGTTTGATTGTATTCAGGAATATACAGAACGCTTAGCAGATAAATTTTATAATGTAAACAATCATGAAAAGGCTAGTAAATATTATCACATGAGTAACGAATCAAGGAAAAAACAGGTGGAAAAAGGGGCGTTAAAATAATGAAGAAAATTGTGTTAACAGTAATTGGATTTGCATTTACTTTCTCAGTTTTAGGTTCCCACGATTTTAATGCTGTTGCTCTTAATAAGGGAGACACAGGTGGAGCACCAGCAAGACCAGATTATGTTAGCTTTAATAAGGGAGATACTGGTGGAGCGCCAGCAAGACCAGATTATGTTAACATTGGTGAAACAGGCGGAGCACCAGCCAACTTCAATATAGGTGAAGGTGGCGGTATTAGCAAACAAGACTCACACGCTGACCATTTTTAAATTAAATAATAAAGAAAAGGGACCTCATAATGAGGTCCCTTTTCTTTTTACGACTAAAAAGAATTGACTTACTTTAAATATGTAACTATAATAGTTACAAAATAGCCATCGCTAATAGAAGTGAGTAATATTTTTTTAATATAATTGTAACTATTACAGTTACAATTAAAATTAATTATAAAACAACCAAATAATGTAAAAACTTTAAATAGCAACAAGAGAAAGGAGACGGGAATGTTGAAACGGTTTAAGTTTTATTTGATTAGCGGTATTGTGCTCGTTTTGTTAATTGTATGTAACTTCGTTGATAAGCCGATTGCGAAGGTTGGAGAAGTGAAAGATACTGTTATGATGAAGCTGCATACGAAAGAGAGTATGGCGCAGATTGATGGGCAGACGATTTATTTTAAGCAAATTGGCGAGGGGAAACCGCCTTTACTTATGCTTCACGGGTTTGGTGGTTCATCTGATGGATTTAGTGATATTTATCCGGAACTTGTAAAGGAACATACGATTATCGCAGTTGATATTTTAGGGTTTGGGCGTTCTTCTAAGCCGGTTGATTTTCAGTATTCATTTCCTGCGCAAGTGAATTTATATTATAAGTTAATGAAGAAGCTCGGATATGATCAATTCGCAGTACTTGGTCATTCGATGGGCGGAGAGATGTCTCTGAATTTAGCGTATTTATATCCGGATGCAGTCACGCATCTCGTTTTAGCGGATTCTACAGGGATAGAGTCTTTCCAGCAAAAAGAAAGTTATGAAGTGCCGCCATTATCAACGGACTTACAAACTGTAACAGAGATTACAGATTATAATAAAAATGCGGTAAAAAATAGCCGCGACGATAAAGAGCATTATAATCAGCTTACGAAAATGAGAGAGCGCCGCATCGCGATGGAAGCCGATAAAATTAAGGTTCCGACTTTAATTATATGGGGACGAAACGATAAGAGCGTTCCTTGGAAAAATGGTGAACTGTATCATGAGCTATTTGCGAATAGTACGTTCCATATCATTGAAAAAGGATACCACGCACCGTTTCGCCAGGAACCAGTCGAATTTATGGAATATGTACAAGCGTTCTTCGCGAAGAATCCACAATAAATTTTAAGCATAAATCCACTTCTTTCCTCATACAGTGAAACTAATAAGGCTTGTCTAAGGAAAGGAATGAAGTTGAGTGGAAACTTTACCATGGTGGGTGTATCTTGTAATCGTTGGGATCGTATTAAGTGGCTACATGGTTTTATATACTTCGAAAAAAGAGCAAGAGATGGATAATGAGTTTATCGAAAAAGAAGGCGAAGTGTATATGAAGCGCTTAGCAGAAGAGCGAGAGAAACGGAATCAGGATAGTGATAAAGATTCGGTATTACTTTAATAGAAATTTTGAAAGGCTACCAACTAGTAGAAGTTTACATCTAGGTGGTAGCCTTTTTTCTTTTTGGGGAGCATGTATACGAAATTCATCATGAACTTTAATTGGTGGCATTTATATATATGTTTCCTCATAAGAATGGAACTAGCGGGGGATTTTACTGGGGGGGGATTAACAATGCATAGGGATGAAACTTCATTACATCCTGATACAGGTGTTACATCTGTAATGTTTGTTGAGCGTTCATTAAATGAAATTCGTTTTTGGTCTAGAATCATGAAGGAGCATTCTCTTTTTCTTCGCTTAGGGTTTAGATGCGAGGATACTCAATTAATCGAAGAGGCGAATCAATTTTATCGATTGTTTGAACATATTGAACAAATAGCGCATTCCTACACAAATGAAACAGATCCTGAGCAAATAAAAAGATTTAATTCAGAAGTACAACAAGCCGCAACTAATATTTGGGGATTTAAACGAAAAATTTTAGGGTTGATTCTCACGTGTAAATTGCCAGGACAAAATAACTTTCCACTGTTAGTTGACCATACGAGTAGGGAAGCTGATTATTTTAGAAAACGTTTAATACAATTAAATGAAGGGAAATTAGATGCCCTTCCTGATGCTATTATTAAAGAAAATGTTTTCTTTTTACGGATTATGGCAGACCATGCTAAATTTATTGGTCATCTTCTTGATCCATCGGAAAGAAAGCTTGTAGATACAGCACGGAATTTTAGCAATGATTTTGATGCATTGATGTATCAAGCAATTGACTTAGAATCTATGAAACCACAATCCCAAACAGTCCCTCTTTTAGATCAATTTTTAGATCAAAATCGTGTGTCGGTTGCGTCTCTTCGGGATTTTAAGAAAACAGCACGTGATTTAATTGAGCAATGTAAAATAAAGAGTATCATTCATCCATTATTAGCAGACCACGTTTTTCGTGAAGCTGATAGATTTCTTGAAATCATTGATATGTATGATGTTCATCTTACAAATATTCAATCACAACCTAGATATTAGAAGATAAGGAAAGATAATATTTTACTTTCAGCTGAGAAGTTAACAATGTATTGTTAGCTTCTTTTCTTTTTGATGAAAATGTTTAAAAATGAAACTTTACGCCATTCTTTCTGGAGAATGATAAGAAAGGATGGCGTATTTTTTATGCTTAATCTAGTTGTAACTAGCATCCGTTCATTGTATTATTGTTCGGGAAATTATTATAGAAGAAAAATATATATAAATCGACACACTACATAGCGCCATGACAACCTGTAACGCAAAAGTTGCACCACCTACGCAACGACAACTCGCTTTACTCTTCATCAGTGATTTGCCCATACTAGACGTAGAGAGGTGATAAACACAGTATGATTTTTAGTGAACGCTTAAAAGAAGAACGAGAGAAACGAAATTGGTCGCAAAGTGATTTGGCTGAAAAAATTCATGTCAGTAGGCAGTCTGTTTCGAAATGGGAGACGGGAAAGAACTATCCGAGCATTGAAATTATTATTCATTTAAGCGATTTGTTCGGTATTACGATTGATGAGTTGTTAAGGAGCGATGAAGAGTTGACGCAGAAAGTAATCGAAGATAGTAAGCAATTAGCATATCCAAAATGGAAGGTGTTTTTCGATAGTCTCTTTATGATGGGCGTATTTTTGTTTCTTACAAAAATCGTTGTATGGATGTTAAATAAGTTTGCTGGGGCGAGCATTACAATTTTAGCGGATGCGCCGTATGTAATGAATTTTTTACCACTCATATTAATGGTTATAAGTGGTACCGCTTCTGATAAGTTGAAGAAAATATATAAATAGAGGAAAGATTTGAAAGAAATCCCCTACACTAGCTGTTCTTTTCACTTAAATTGTGTACTATAAAGGATAGGATGACATAAAGAAGGGGACATTTAGAATGGAATTTCATGAACAGAAGATTTTGCCGGCAGTGAGGCAAATTAAAGATTTGGAAAAGTTATTACATAGTTCGTATGAGTATATCGTTATTTTAGATATTCATGTCGGTCAATTGAAGAGTGTTATATCACTTGCGAAGCAATATTGTAAGAAGGTATTTTTACATGTGGATTTAATTCATGGTTTGCAGAGTGATGGGCATGCGACGGAGTATTTATGCCAAGAGTTTAGACCGTACGGGTTACTTTCAACAAAGGCGAGCGTCATTATGAAGGCGAAACAAAAAGGTGTTGTGGCAATTCAGCGTATCTTTTTAATCGATTCTAGTGCAATGGAGAAGAGTTGCAATCTGTTAGAAAAGACGAAGCCGGATTATATTGAGGTGCTTCCAGGGGCAATGACGGACATTATCGCTGAAGTGAAAGAGCGTACTGGTGTACCGATTTTGGCGGGTGGTTTTATTCGTACAGTTGATGATGTGGAGAAAGCGTTAAATGCTGGTGCGACAGCAATTACGACATCAAAACGCGAACTATGGAAACATTACCAAAAAAAGTGACGAAAATGTGAAATAATTCTGTTGACACCGCTTTCATAAGAGGTTAACATTATAGACAAGTTAATAAACGTGACGGAGAAAAGTAGAGATCCACATTTCATTGTTTCTATATAAATTTATATAGAAGCATGCAAAGCTGTGGGTCTTTTTCTTTTGAAAAAAACGAATGGCCATTCATTTTACCTCTATCACATTTGAAAGCGTTTAAATTGATTGTGGAGGGATACTATGTCAGCATTTTTAGGAGAGTTAATAGGGACTGCGTTGTTAATCGTACTTGGTGGCGGCGTTTGTGCGGGTGTAAGTTTAAAGAAGTCGTTTGCGAAAGATTCTGGTTGGATTGTAATTACAATGGGCTGGGGCTTAGCGGTAGCGGTTGCAGCATATGCGGTTGGATCAATTAGTGGGGCACATTTGAATCCAGCTTTAACGATAGGACTAGCATTTAAGGGAGCGTTCCCATGGAGTGACGTACCTGGTTATATCGCAGCACAAATGATTGGGGCAATTATCGGTGCAGTTATCGTATATTTACATTACTTACCACACTGGAAAGAAACAGAAGATCCAGGAACAAAGTTAGGCGTATTTGCAACAGGTCCAGCAATTCCGAACACATTCGCAAACCTTTTAAGTGAAATGATTGGAACATTCGTTTTAGTATTTGGTATATTAGCAATTGGAGCAAATAAATTTGCAGATGGATTAAATCCATTTATCGTAGGTTTCTTAATTGTAAGTATTGGTTTATCATTAGGTGGAACGACAGGATACGCAATCAACCCGGCTCGTGATTTAGGTCCGCGTATCGCACACTTCTTCCTTCCGATTGCAGGAAAAGGCGGTTCAAACTGGAAGTATGCATGGATTCCAGTAGTTGGTCCAATTTTAGGTGGATCACTTGCAGGATTATTCCATCAAGTTGTATTTGAAGGAAAACAAAATGCAGCACTTATTTATGTAATTATTGCAACTGTGATTGTACTAGCAATCTCTTATATGACAAGTAAAAAAAGTGAAAACAACACAAATAGTAGAAAAGTAGCATAGGGGGAAACCGATATGAAAAAATATATTCTTTCTTTAGACCAAGGAACAACTAGCTCACGCGCAATTCTTTTCAATAAAAAAGGTGAAATTGTTCATTCGGCTCAAAAAGAGTTTACACAACATTTTCCAAAGCCAGGTTGGGTAGAGCATAACGCGCAAGAAATTTGGGGATCTATTTTAGCAGTTATCGCAACTTGCTTAAGCGAAGCAGATGTGAAACCAGAACAAATCGCTGGTATCGGTATTACGAACCAACGTGAAACAGCAGTTGTATGGGATAAAACGACTGGAAAACCAATTTACAACGCAATTGTATGGCAATCTCGTCAAACAGCTGAAATTTGTGATGAGTTAAAAGAAAAAGGATATAGCGAAACGGTTCGTGAAAAAACAGGTCTTTTAATTGATGCATACTTCTCTGGTACGAAAGTAAAATGGATTTTAGATAACGTTGAAGGTGCAAGAGAAAAAGCAGAAAACGGCGATCTATTATTCGGAACAATTGATACGTGGCTTGTATGGAAACTGTCTGGTGGAAAAGCGCACGTAACAGATTATTCAAATGCATCACGTACATTAATGTTTAACATTCACGACTTACAGTGGGATGATGAGCTTCTAGATATGTTAACAGTGCCAAAGAGCATGCTTCCAGAAGTACGTCCATCATCTGAAATTTATGGCGAAACAATTGACTATCACTTCTTCGGTCAAAATGTACCGATTGCAGGTGTAGCTGGTGACCAACAAGCAGCGTTATTTGGACAAGCTTGCTTCGGTGAAGGTATGGCGAAAAATACGTACGGAACTGGTTGCTTCATGTTAATGAACACAGGTGAAAAAGCAGTAGCTTCTGAGCATGGCCTATTAACAACAATTGCATGGGGAATAGATGGTAAAGTAAATTACGCATTAGAAGGAAGTATTTTCGTAGCAGGTTCTGCAATTCAATGGTTACGTGACGGAATGCGCATGTTTAAAGATGCAAGTGAGAGTGAAGTATATGCTTCTCGCGTTGAATCAACTGAAGGTGTATACGTTGTACCAGCATTCGTAGGTTTAGGTACACCGTACTGGGATAGTGAAGTACGCGGGGCTATGTTTGGCGTAACACGCGGTACGACGAAAGAGCATTTCATTCGTGCAACACTAGAATCTTTAGCTTACCAAACGAAAGACGTATTATGCGCAATGGAAGCAGATTCAGGTATTGAACTAAAAACGTTACGCGTTGATGGCGGAGCTGTTAAAAATAACTTCTTAATGAAGTTCCAAAGTGATATTTTAGATGTTCCTGTAGAGCGTCCAGTAATCAACGAAACGACAGCTTTAGGTGCAGCGTACTTAGCAGGTCTTGCGGTTGGATATTGGAAAAACCAAGATGAAATTAAAGAACAGTGGCATATGGACAAACGCTTTGAACCAACGATGGAAGCGGCAACAAGCGAAGAGTTATATGCTGGATGGAAAAAAGCAATTGAAGCAACAAAAGCTTTCAAATAATCATAAACAGTGTTATAATGGTGACAAGTTAATAATTCGGTAGGAGATTTGGAGAGACCACAACACGCTATAGAGGCGAAATCTATAGCGGAGTTTGTGGTCTCTTTTTTCGTTATCAAAGGGAGGAATTACCATGAAATTTTCAAGTAAGCAACGTAAAGACGTATTAAACGGAGTAAATAAACAAGAATTAGATGTGATCGTAATTGGTGGAGGTATTACTGGTTCTGGTATTGCATTAGATGGAGCAACACGCGGGTTATCAACAATTGTGTTTGAAATGCAGGACTTTGCAGCAGGTACATCAAGTCGTTCAACGAAGCTTGTACACGGTGGTCTACGTTATTTAAAACAACTTGAAGTGAAAATGGTAGCAGAAGTAGGGAAAGAGCGTGCGATCGTATATGAGAACGGTCCCCATGTAACAACACCAGAGTGGATGTTACTTCCGTTCCATACAGGCGGTACGTTCGGATCATTCAGTACATCAATTGGTCTTCGTGTATACGACTTCTTAGCAGGTGTAAAACGAAGCGAGCGTAGAAAAATGTTTAACCGTGAAGAAACATTAAACAAAGAGCCTCTTGTAAAACAAGAAGGATTAAAAGGCGGCGGTTACTACGTAGAATATCGTACAGACGATGCGCGTCTTACAATTGAAGTAATGAAAGAAGCAATTGAACACGGTGCAAAAGCTGTTAACTACGCAAAAGTAGATAGTTTCTTATATAAAGATGGAAAAGTATGTGGTGTACGTGTAATCGATTTACTAGACGGTGAAGTATACGAAGTTTACGGTAAGAAAATTGTAAATGCAGCTGGTCCTTGGGTAGATACACTTCGTGAAAAAGATAACTCGAAAAAAGGAAAAGTACTTCAGTTATCAAAAGGTGTTCACTTAGTAATTGATCAAAAACGTTTCCCATTAGGTCAAGCGATTTACTTCGATACACCAGATAAACGTATGGTGTTCGCGATTCCTCGCGGCGGAAAAACTTATGTAGGTACAACAGATACGTTCTACGATAAAGACGCAGCTGTACCACAAATGACAACAGAAGATCGCACATACATCATTAATGCGATTAACTACATGTTCCCAAGCGTAAAAATTACGGAAAAAGACATCGAGTCAAGCTGGGCTGGTGTTCGTCCGTTGATTTACGAAGAAGGTAAGAGTGCATCTGAAATTTCTCGTAAAGACGAAATTTGGACTTCTGAATCTGGTTTAATTACAATCGCAGGTGGTAAATTAACAGGATACCGCAAAATGGCTGAAATGGTAGTAGATTATGTAACGAACTTACTACAAAAAGAAGGTCATAGTGCATATCCGAAGAGCGACACGAAACATATGCCAATCTCTGGTGGACATGTAAGTGGTTCACACGGATTCCCAGCATTCGTTGCGAAAAAAGCAGGCGAAGGTACGAAATACGGTTTAACGACAGCGCAAGCAGAAGAATTCGCGAAATTCTACGGCTCTAACGTAGATGTACTGTTCGACTTAGCGAAAAAACATAAAGACGAAGCGAAAGAATACAACATGCCGCTTGACGTTCTAATCCCGCTTGTATACGCAATGGATTACGAAATGACAGCGAAACCAGTTGACTTCTTCGTACGCCGAAGAGGCGCTGTATTCTTCAACATCCACTGGGTATACGAGTGGAAAGAAGCAGTAATCAACTACATGGCTGCGAAACTAGGCTGGAGCAAAGAAGAGCAAATGAAATACACAGCTGAATTAGAAAAAGCATTAACAGACGCTGTCATTCCTGTAGACCAACAAGAGCAGGCAGCTGCGTTAGCGTAAAATAGAGAAACACCTGAAGAGAACCCCTTCAGGTGTTTTTTATCTTGACTAAAAATAAATAAAATGTGTTACAATGATGATAGAGTATATAGTATGAATTTTGCATAAAATAAAGAAGACAGAAGCCTGAGAAACTTCTGCCTTGTGTAACCTAACTTGCTATTGTGGTGGTAGTAGGTGCGGTTATAAGACAATTACATTAACGTTTTAGCCGAGAACCGCCCTTACCTTTTCCACGAAGCAGGGTGGTTCTCGCTTTTTTGTATACAGAAATTAGCCACGGACCGACGTATCTTCTACCGATGACAACGCCAGCTCCGGTTAGGATACCGTACACTAATTTAATGACAAACATCGCGATCATTTTATCACCTCCCCCCTTTTTTCAAAATGGAAGAGATGATTACCACACCTACTAGTTATAGCTTATTAAGTTACATTTCAATTGTATTATGTTTTAAAATAGGGAACAAGACAAATGGATACGGATATGAGGTGTATCATGAAAAAATTAATTACTTATGATCCTAAAATCTAGATGGTATATCTGTATGTAATTCCGTTCACTTCAGAAATTGAGGTTGAATCGACTGAAGAGTTAGCAGAAAATCCAAAACTAAATGTAGATATTGTAAAATGACAATAAAGTTATTTAATTTAAAAGCCCAAACAAGTATAACCCCGTTCTAAATTTAGGACGGGGTTAAAAATATAGTTGTTTAATCTTGATGTAAGATACTTTACTACACTAAAAAAATATAACAATAAAGTGGTTTGGAAATTTAGGTTTTATTCAAAAAATGGCACCCGTTTGTTAAACAAGAAAATGTAGTATTCCCTATTAATCGAAAGTTGCGATTACTTGATTTAATTCATTTAAGGCCTGTGGTTCAAGTTTTAAAGTAAATGTTGATTGACCAGTACCTCCGTAAATATAATCATAATGGAAAAGTCGTTTGTCTATCACACAAGGTAAATCAAGACCTACCATACGAACACTTCCTACCTGAAAGCCTGTAACTTTTTGAACTTCCTCTGGAGATGCTAATTTCACTTTACTACAACCTAAAATATTAGCTATTTTCTCAAAATTAATTTTACTACGGCTTCCGGATACAATTAACCCAAAGAAGCCTTTATCGGTTTTTAGTATCATCGTTGGAGCTGTTTGCCCAACTTCAATCCCAAAATACTCTGAGCCCTCTTGTCTTGAGTGTATCGGTTTTTCGTGTTGAATTATTGCATATGTATAGTTGCTTTTCTCTAAAATTTCTTGCAATTCCTCCATAAGAAACACCTCCAACATTAATTTTAACATAGAAAATTGCGGTAATATTTAAAAGGCGTACTATTAAATTAAATGAGTTCTCTTTTTAATTTAGCGGAGGATACACCCTGCTCAAAGAAAATTACCTAGAAGCTTTTGGATGATGAATTTGATAAAAACATTTATGAAGATCCAGAACTACTAGAGCACTACGATAAAACCCTTATCACAAACTGAAAGAGCGCCTTGGGAGAGAGGCGCTCTTTCAGTGAATGTATTGTAACGATTATTCGGATTATTATATGTAAGTAGCTGGAAAGTGTTTTATAAAAAACGTTATTGCCATCCGTATTTTTTTATACATTTATAAAACTTTTCCATACAGTGCGTCGTCTAATATATGGGAAGGAGGAAATGATGTGGATGAATTAACGGTAGAAGCGTTTGAGATAGAGGATAAGGAACTTCTTATCGATGAAATTATGAACAAGTATGGACAAGAAGTGCTACAGCTTGTGTATTCATATGTAAACAATAAAGAGGTTGCTGAGGATGTAACGCAAGATATATTTGTGAAATGCTATAAATCTCTTCATACATACAAAGGGAAGTCGAATGTGAAAACGTGGTTATGGAGAATTGCGATTAATCAATGTAAGGACTATATAAAAAGTTGGTATAACAAAAAAGTGATCGTGACAGAGGATGAATCTGCTTATATAGGGATTCAAAATGATAGTGTCGAACAAACTGTCATTCAAAATGCGGAGGACCGTGAGCTCGCTTCTGCGGTAATGAATTTACCGATAAAATATCGAGAGGTCATTTATCTATTTTATTATGAAGAATTATCAATTAAAGAGATTGCTACAGTAATAGAAGTGAAGGAAAATACGATAAAAACGAGACTGAAAAAAGCGAAGGAGCTTTTGAAGAAAGGATTGGAGGAATAATCAAATGGAAAATCGATTAAAAGGCCTGCGAAAATCAATGGAGAATACAACGTTTAAACATTTGAGTTTTTCTGATCAACACCGAAAGCGGGTGCGCGAAAAAATCAATGCATCACACGAAAAGGAAGAGGACATCTCTTTAGCCATTTTACAGCTCCTCAGTAATGAAAAAACAGGGTACGAATTGTCGCAGCTACTAAGAGGCAGAGGGATTCGGAAATTCGAAGGAAATGAAGGCTTTTTATATACCGTATTACATCGTTTAGAACAGAACCGTTTTATCCAATCGAGCTGGGATCATGAAGGAGCGAAGTATTATCAATTAAATGATAAAGGAAGAAAGATGCTGCGAAAGGCAGAAAAAAATGCTAAGAAGGTACAATTTATATTAAAAGGCTTAGTACAGGAGTGAGGTAAAATTGAATAAAAAAGGAGATCGTTTTGTAAGCGAAGTTACGAATCATATTAAATCAAAAGAAGCAAAGAGCTTTGTAGCAACTGAACTAGAGTTTCATTTAAAACAGGCGAAGGATACATGGATAAAAAAAGGTTTGAGTGAGGAAGTCGCTGAAAATAAAGCGGTGGAACAAATGGGAAGTCCGATTAAACTAGGGCAAGAACTTAATAAACTTCATAAGCCAAAGGTGGATTGGTTTTTAATTGGTTTATTAGTGGCTGCTATGGGGTTAGGGTTTTTACCGGTTTTAGTTTTTGGATATACGAATGATGTAATAATAAATAAGGTGATATTTGTTATTCTCGGTGTTGTAACAGCGATCGGGATGATGTTACTTGATTATCGGAAATTAGAGAGAATGGGATGGTTGTTTTATATAATCGGAGTAGTTGTCCTGTTAATGCTATACTGTTTTTCAAACGCTTCAATGATTGGAGAACCGTTAATACAAATCGGTCCAATTGCAATTGACTGTCTAATGGCAGTGCCTTTCTTTTTTCTAGCTTGGGCTTCTTTTTTTAATAATAGTAGGTTAAAGATTATACATCTTGTGGTTTTATATTTATTTTCTTTGTATTTATTTTTGATTGTATCCACCCTTTCGTCAATTTTTATCTATATTACGATGGTATTCGTTATGCTTTGGTGGAGTAAGCTAGGAAAGAAAACGTCGTTGATTATTACAGTGGTACCTATTTGTTTATTTATTATTAAGGTATCCTTATCATGGTCTTCAGGATACCACTTAGATAGACTTTTAGGGTATTTAAATCCTGAGAGTGATGCAGGTGGCGCAGGATTTATGTATATACGATTAAAAGAGGTAATGTCATCAGCAGGTTGGTTTGGTACATATGGAGATATAAAATTCATCCCTGCTCCGGATACTGATTTTGTATTTGCAAGTTTGACTTACTATTATGGATATTGGCTTGCGTTAATTCTTGTCTTCGTTCTTTCTCTTTTTGTAGCAAGATTAATAGTCATCTCTTATAAAATAAATGATAGGTACGGTAAATTGCTGCTCGTTGGTGGATTGACTCTTTTTGTATTCCAGTTCATTTATAATGTTGGAATGATACTAGGATTATTGCCGCTTGCTGCTATATCATTACCTTTTATTAGTTACGGATTAACGCCGACTGTATTTCATGCGCTTATAATGGGGATTGTGCTGAGTGTATATAGGTGTAAGGGTATTTCATTCAGAATTAGAAAAACACCTTGATACTTATACAAGTTGCATGTAAAAGAATGCATTATTATGATCAAGTACAAACGATAGTAGAAGAGGGTTATGATAAATACCCCTCTTTTCGTGTTTAAATAAGTGCACTCTCTTTAATAGAAATACATAATTCAGAACGAGATATCGATTCAGTTAGTTGTTGTAAATAGGAGTATTCTTCCGCATCTTTCTCGCAAATGTTAGGATTTAATACAGGTGAAGATAGGAGTACATCAAGTGTAAGTATGTCTGCATCATGAGAAGTGATGTTATAACCTGCAAATACAGGTCGTTTTAAGTCTTTTACTTTTTGAATCATCTTATAGAATTTCGTAACACTTATATGGATTGTCGCTAGTGGAAAGCATTTTTCGCCAGGGTTATCGATAGTCTTTCTAATTTTATAATCGTATACGTAATAGTACTTTTCTTGTTCTTCTAGTTTTTGCAACTCTTTCGTTAATAAATGATATGTATCTGTAAGTCCAGTTGTAAGTGCATCGTGTTCTGCGCCAACTAATAATGTGAAAGGTCTTGGTGATGAGATTTCGAGAGGGCGGACGTTTAGGTCGGTAAAGATAGGATTAGATTGTAAAATGGTATGTAATTTTTCGGTAGGAAACACGCCGTCATAAATAGCGATAAAATAATGATTCATCTTGTCACTCCTTAGCTTTTTCTAAAGTGGTATATTCTACTTTAATGGTGTAAATCCTGCATAAAAAAACACCTTGAATCATCAAGGTGTCTTAGTTACAAGCTCAAAACTCTCCGAATCGGCCCCAAGTATAAAAGGACTAACTTCGCCAACGCTGTAAAGTTGCAGTTCATGCATTGCGCGCGTACAAGCGGTATAGAACAATCTACGAACGCTCTCGTCGCTATATACATCTTTAGAAGCGTTGTAAATAATAACAGCATCAAATTCGATACCTTTCGCTAAGTAAGCAGGGATTACGACAATGCCTTGCTCATACTCGGCTGAGTTACTTTTCACGAGTTTAATATTGTCGATATGACGAAGAGCTTCGTAGGCAGCGGCGCTTTCAGCTGCAGATTTACATATAATTGCGATTGTATTGTGCTGCTCTTTTTGTAGTTCCGCAACTTTTGCAGTAATGTGTTCGTGCAGTTCGCTGACAATCGCTACTTTCGTCACTGTAGGTTTCTCGCCGTCACGTTCAAAGGCGTGAATGTTCTCTCCTTCTGGTACGAGAGCACGTGTAAATTCAATAATTGGTTTTGTTGAGCGATAGCTACGAGTTAAGTTGATGCCGTTCGTTTCGTCTGGTCCGTATAAGCTAGTAAGTGTGTTGAAATTCACTGCTTCACTCGCATGGGCAAATATCGCTTGGTTAAAGTCTCCGAGTACAGTCATTCTTGCAGCAGGGAAGAGGCGTTTTAAAAACTCAAATTGAAACGGCGAGTAATCTTGCGCTTCGTCTACGAGTACGTGTTTAATCGATCTGTTCGTTTGGAAGCCTTCAATTAACTCTTTTAAAAGTAAAAATGGCGTCGCATCCTCGTAATATAGCTTTCCTTCATCAAGCATGTTTACTGTTAATGAGCAAATGTCATCCCATTCTTTCGGTTTTTCCCCAGTAACCCATGATGCATCTGTGAAGAGTTGTTTATATATGCCTGTGAAATTGATGAAACGTAAAGTTTGAACACCTTTACGAAGGGGCTTCAATTTTTTACGGACAATCATACGTCCAAGTACTTTCGTTTCTTTCTCAAAATCATGGAAGGAGTTGTCGTCAAACTCGCCCTTTTTCTGTAAATATTTATAAGCCTTTTGGTATTCATCTTTACTAAGTAATTCAATTTCCTCTTCTACCCAAGGTTTTTTCAGTTCTGTTTTTTCAATCTCATCTATTTGTTTATTTAGCCAATCTGTTAACTTTTCAATTCGATTATGGAAGCGGAGGGAGGAATCAGTATTGTAAAACTGCTCTGTAATTTCTTTAGCAGAAACAATTAACTTTCCTCTAAACTTCATTCCTCTAAATAGCATGCCTGAAGATTCAAGAGATTGTCTGTACGTTCTAATCATCTCGAAAAATTGAGTAGATGCTTTAAATCGAATGCTCGCATTTCTCGTTTTATAGGTAGGGCTATTCGTTTCAGTTAACATATATTCTAATTGTTCATAAGGATCTTCAACGTCAAATGACTTACTTAGTCTATGGTTTAAATATTCTTGGAATGTAACTTGCTGCATATTTTCTTCACCGAGTTCAGGTAGTACGTTAGAAACGTAGCTATTAAACATAGAGTTAGGGGAGAAGAGAATAATTTGATCCGCTTTTAGCCATTCGCGATATTTATATAGTAAGTAGGCGATTCGTTGCAGGGCAGCTGACGTTTTACCACTACCAGCAGCTCCTTGCACGATAAGGAGTCGGCCTTCATCGTGACGAATAATTTCATTTTGCTCGCGCTGAATCGTAGCAACGATGCTTTGCATATGTTTGTTTGTACCTTTTCCGAGCGCTTGTTGCAAGATTTCATCACCAATTGTAAGGCTCGTATCGAACATAGAATCAATCTCGCCATTTTGAATAATGTATTGTAATTTTTTCTCCACATTACCGTGGATTACGCCGCCTGGTGTACTGTATTCAGCCGGTCCTGGTGGATAATCGTAGTACACACTCGAAATAGGTGCGCGCCAGTCATATATAAGAAAGTTTTCTCCGCTTGCATCAGTAAGTGTAGCTACGCCGATATAAATTTGATCTGCGGCAGATTCTCCTTCTTCTTTGAAATCAATTCTTCCGAAATAAGGTGCTTTATGCATACGTCTTAATGCGGCAAGTCGATTAAAGGTGTGCTTATGGGTAATTTGTGTAACAGCTAGTGACTGAGCTTGTTGTCTTAAGTTGATAACTGTTTCAAGGTAATCATCAAAAGTATCAGTATTCACTTTTACGTCATCCCAAAAGTGTTTACGAATATTGATTACTTCTGCCCGGCGTCTGCCAGTTTCGTTTTCCAGTTTATCAATTTGCTGCGTAATCGTTTCGATTACGGTATCCAATCGTTTTTGCTCTAAATCAAGTTTTTTGTTCATACGTAAGCACTCCTTTAAAAGTGAAAAATAGAGGTTGACTGAAGATGTGTTTTGGTGTACAATTAAGATACGGATAAATACGTTTTTTGTATTTTGTAAAACGTGTTTCTGTACTAATTTAACATAGTTTTTTCATTTAATCAATGATAATAAGATAAACCTTGGTTCCGTTTGGCGTGAATCGAGGTTTTTTTGTGTTTTTCTTTAAGGGAGAATTGTAATTTTATTAAGGAGAATGTAAGTAAACCAAAGCAGAAAATCAGGAATAGGGGGATACTGATGGAAAAATATTTTGAGGAAGCACATTGTTTTTGTTCTCGTAATAGAAAGCACTTAGAAAAGGATGTTATATGTGGTTGTTTCTATTGTTTAGAAATTTTCCATCCAGAAAAAATTACAGAGTGGTGGGATGATGATAACACAGCAGTTTGTCCGCATTGCGGGATTGACTCTATTATCGGAGAAAGTTCTGGATGTAAAATAACAGAAACGTTTTTAAGTGAAATGCATAAAAGATGGTTTTAGTTAAATGAATGACAAAATAAACTTTCGTTAATGAAGAGGATACATAAAAAAAGCTCGGGCTAATCCCGAGCTTTTCATTATTTCTTTTCGTCTTTCTTAGCGTCAGCTTTTTTCTCTTCGAAAAGATCTTTTAAATCTTTATCGTCAACTTTTACGTCAGCTTTTTTGATTTCTTTCATCATAAGATCGTTCATGAATTCGCCATCTTGTGCTTTCTTCTCAACTAGTTCTTTTTTGATGTCAGCTTTTGATTGCTCGAATGATTTTTCTGGTTCTTTAATGTCTGTAACTTTAATGATGTGGTAACCGAATTGTGTTTTTACAGGTTCGCTTACTTCATCTTTTTTCAGTTTATAAGCAGCATCTTCGAATTCTTTAACCATTTTACCAGGTCCGAAGAATCCTAAGTCTCCACCTTTTTCTTTTGAAGTATCTTCAGAGTATTGTTTCGCTAACTCTTCGAAAGATTTACCTTGTCCAAGTTCTTCTTTAACTTTTTTAGCAGTTGCTTCATCTTTTACAAGAATGTGGCTTGCTTTAATTTCAGGCTTGTAGTTATCTTTTAGTTCTTTATCAGTGATTGTTTTCTCGATAGCTTTTTCTTGCGCTAATTGAGCACGCACACCAGTTTTTAAAGTTTCTTCTTTAATGCCTTGTTGTTTTAATAGTGTATCGAATTGATCACCGTATTGTTTTTTCATTTCATCGAACTTTTTGTCTACTTCTTTGTCTTCAACTTTGTAGTTTTTAATAAGTACTTTTTCCATAACCATGTTGTTTAGTACTTGTTTACCAGCTTGTGTTTTCATTTGATTGTAGAATTCTTCTTTTGTAATGTCACCAGCTTTAGATGTAACGATTTTGTCTGATGATGATCCTGTTCCACATGCTGATAATGCGATTACACTTGTTGCGGCTAAGGCAAGCATAGCTTTCTTCATTCGATAAACACTCCTACTATTATGTATTTTTAATTTATCCTACACCAATGAATTTTAGTTCATAAGAGCCCGATTAAGTCTCACTGATACTTTTGCTTTTTATATTGGTAAAGCGCGCTTAACAGGGCTTACCGAGGCTGAGGATAAAGTTAAGATGCGTGTCATTTGTTTCATAGTATAAGCAATATGTACAAAATTTAATATATCATATTTCGACTCGATTTCATATTGATAAAGAAAAATTAACCAGTGCGTGTCAGATTTTGAAGGTGTAGCCTATTGGGCGCATGTCGCATATAAAGAAAAGAGGAGGGGATGGGGATGAATTCTCAACTTATTTTATTACTTGTACTGTTTATTTTATTGGTTATAGTAGGTATAATTTGCTTATAGAGGAAAAAAGTGAGGAAGGGGCTTCCTTCCTCACTTTCCATGAAATATAATTTCTATATAACTAGAAATTAATAAAATTGTTATACATACATTAATAACCCGAAAGACACCGGGTTGGCGGCTCGCAGTTATTTGTTTTCGTTCACACAGTGTATGTGTCATGAAATTCGTGTAAAATATAACAAGAAGTGCGAATGCGACAAAAACAACTGTTATAAGTGTCATGAGGCGAGACCTCCTTTTGGCTGAAATACATATACTTTATATATTGTATCATACGATATTTTGTTCGTGTTATAAAATTCAGAAATAGAAGACTTTGTGTTAGAAAGAGAGGGAGAAAATGGACGTTGTTAGAAGATTAGAACAAGCTGAATACTACGTAGACCTACTATTTAAAATGATTGATGAAGAAAAGTGTCCATTTTATTCTTTAATCATAAAGAAAAAAGCTCGTAAAAAAGATATTGAACGTATACTACATCTTTGTGAAATACTGAACGAGCAATATGTAGTGGAGAAAGCAGAAGGGCTTCTTCTGTTCGATGCGCTGTTAGATCAATTTGAAAAAGCGCTTCCACATCAGCTCGAAGTACACGAAACTGCGGAAGCGCTAGCAAAACAAGGTTTATTTAAGCCGCTTATGAATGAATTCTTAAGCATGATTGCGAAAAAATAAATAGATTACTTCTTAACTAACTTCTGATCGGATTCCGTAAAGTTCTCCTCAATATTTTCTAATGATTTCTCAAAAATATCGATGAAGTCTTGTCCGTAAATGTTGCGCAAGATAGCGATAAGTTCGATATTTTCTGGGAACTTACCGTAAAAATTACGAAGTGCAAGAGCCCCATTAAATACAGAATTATTTTCAGGATCATACTCCTCCATTAAGCGAAGTAGTAATTCTTCCCCTTTGTCTGTAATCTCAATGTACGTATTTCGTTTGTCATCTTCTTTTTTCGAGAATACAAGATAGCCGCGTTCTTCCAGCTTTTTCGAGAAGTTAAACGCCGTTGATACGTGCATAACTCCAAACTTAGCAATCTCAGAAATAGAAGCCCCTTTTAAATGATAAGCGATTGATAAAATATGATGCTCATTAATGTTTAAATCGTAAGGCTTAATCCACTGTTGCCAATCTTTTTCTACACATTTCCATAACGCTTTCGATAATTGAGCAATGCGTTGGCTGAAAATCATCGCTTCTTTTACCGAGTAATCTTTTTCTCCACTTTTCATTTACTCACCCACTTTAACATTCTTTTTCATTACTATCTATTATGCCAGTAAAATAAAAATTAATAAAGTCTTTTTGTGAGAATTGTGAAAATTTTTTGGAAAAATGACATTCTATACAAATCATGCATAACTATGGAAGCGTTTTATGAGTCGCAAATACATGCGTTGTCCATACATGTTAATTGATAACATATATTGTAAATGCATAAAAACACGGCATATCTGTGTGATATGCCGTGTTAAGGTCCATTTATATAAAAAATATTTGTTATATGCAAAAAACTAAGCAGGAATTTGTTTACGCTTTTTCCGGAACAGCTTCTTGTAGTTTCTCAATTGATTTTTGAATGTCCAAAATTTCTTGCTCAATATGGCGTTTGTTTTGAGAAATGTCTTGCTTCCAGTTAGAAATCGTATCGTGCATATCGTCTTTTAATTCTTGAAACACTTCTTTACCTTCTGAAGCAGTTTCAACGATTTGACGTTTTAATAATTTTGTATCAGCTGTAATATCAGCTAAAGTCTTTTTAATATCATTTCCTTTTTCTTTTAACTTACCGCGCATAGCTTTGCCAGAAGAAGGAGTAGAGAAAAGAACGGCTAATCCAGCAACTGCCCCGCCGCAAATGACACCTGTAATAAAGGATTTAGCTTTTGACATAAAAGGAAACCTCCTTATTTTTTGTTCGTATTCATGATGTGAAAAAATATGCATATCTTTAAGACAAGGGAAAGAAAAGTGTGCGATGCACATTCCCTGGTATCTTGAGTGAAGAAACAAGCCGTGCAATATTTAATCACTTTAGGAAAGTGGCTTGTTATGTATTACTTCTTATTATAGTGTCACTATTTCACACTATTTGCAATTGTACTTGCGATGTTTTGTAAATTTTCCATTGTGTATTCATTTTGATGTGATTTCCAAACAGCACCGAAACCATCGTTTTCACCGTAGCGTGGAATTAAATGAAGGTGGAAGTGGAACACAGTTTGTCCAGCTTTTTCACCGTTATTGTTAAGTAGGTTAAAGCCAACTGGATGAAACTCTGCTTTAATCGCATTTGCGATTTTCGGAACGACAGAAAAAATGTGTGATGCGATTTCTGGCGTTAACGCAAAAATGTCTTGTTTGTGAACTTTTGGAATAACAAGGGTATGTCCTTTTGTTACTTGACTAATATCTAAAAATGCAAGCACATGTTCATCTTCGTATACTTTTGAGCAAGGGATTTGCCCGTCAATAATTTTACAAAAAATACAATTATCCGCTGTATGATTCATTGATCTCATCCTTTCGAATATCCTTAGCCGTATTTTACCATAATTACATAAGAGAACAAACACGAAAAACAGGAAGCTGACTCAGCTTCCTGTTTTCTGAAGAGGGATTGAAAAAGCATTATCGTAATTTACGTTTCGCAGACACCTCATTTATTTAAGAAATGCACGGTAAATCGGCTAAAGTTTCTGCCGTAGACACCCCATTTTCAAGTGAAATGAATTGCAATCTTTATAAAGGGAAATTGTTTATTTTTTAAAACAGTATATGCTCTTTCGGAGACACCCCGTTTCGAAAATGAAACAAATGATCTGGTTATGTGTAAATTTCTTTGTCCAACATGGACACCCCATTTCATGATGACTTCACTATGTTGTTGTACTCATCAATTGGTGGTCGCTTTTTCAATGTGTTCCTTCTTCACTAATTATGATGTCCGCTTTCATAAAAATATATGCGAACAAATTTAAATTTTTTTTGAACGCATCGATACTATGTAGTACAGCGTAATTTTTGGTAAGATGAATATAGAACGATTATAAATGAAGAAAGTGGTGTCGTATGAGCGAGTTATTGCGTGTAGAAAATGTTACAGGAGGATATACGAAACGACCTGTACTAAAAGATGTTTCGTTCTCTGTTAATAAAGGCGAACTTGTCGGCTTAATCGGTTTAAATGGAGCGGGTAAAAGTACGACGATTAAACATATTATCGGTTTAATGGAACCGAAAAAAGGAACTGTCACAATTAATGGGAAAACAATTCGTGACGATATGACAGCGTACCGTTCTAGTTTTTCATTCATCCCAGAAACACCAGTATTATATGATGAGCTAACGCTAGAAGAACATTTGAAGTTAACAGCGATGGCGTACGGTGTCGATGAAAAACAATATGAAGAACGTGTAGGACAACTATTACAAGAATTTCGCATGAAAAATCGTTTAAAATGGTTTCCGTCTCATTTCTCAAAAGGGATGAAACAAAAAGTAATGATTATGAGTGCATTTTTAGTGGAGCCATCTCTTTACATTGTGGACGAACCATTCGTTGGGCTTGATCCGTTAGCAATTCAATCACTCCTTCAAATGATGGATCAAATGAAAAAGAGTGGTGCAGGAATTTTAATGAGTACACACATTTTAGCGACGGCAGAGCGTTATTGTGATTCGTTCATTATTCTGCATCAAGGTGAAGTGAGAGCGAAGGGAACATTATCTGAACTGCAATCACAGTTTAATATGCCAGGTGCAACGTTAGATGATATTTATATTGCATTAACGAAGGAAGAAGATTATGAATAGCACAGCATTATGGAAAGAACGATTTCGTCACTTTCTAAAAGAAGTTCGTACATATAGTAAATACGTATTTAATGATCATTTGAAATTTATTTTCGTATTCATCATCGGCGCAGGAGCGTATTATTACCAGCAATGGTTACAAACGTTAACACCTTCGTTTCCGACAGCACTCGTTATGGCAGTGTTGCTTGGTCTCGTATTAACGGCCGGATCCATTCAAACGTTATTAAAAGAAGCGGATCTCGTTTACTTGCTGCCAGTTGAACAAAAATTAAAACCTTACTTCACAAAGGCATTTCTTTTTACGTTTATGATTCAGTTATACATAATCGCAATCGTAGCGGCAGCGCTTGCCCCGTTATACTTCCAGCAAATGAAGCAAACAGGAGCGGCTTACATATGGATTGTACTCGCGTTTGTCATTGTAAAAGCGTGGAACTTATTCGTCGCGTGGGAAAAATCATTTTTAACAGACCAAAATATACAAAGAGCTGATTGGTTCATTCGTTTTATTTTAAACGGCTTATTTGTGTACTTCCTTGTAGAGCGTACTTCCGTTATATTTATTGGCGGAATCATCCTTCTCATGGTGTTATACCTCGTAGTACTGCATCAAATGGTGAAGGGAAAGCCGCTAAACTGGGAGTATTTAATTTCTGAAGAGGGTAAGAAGATGATGCTGCTGTATCGCATCGCGAATATGTTCGTTGATGTACCAGCATTAAAAGAAAGAGTAGCACGTCGAAAATGGCTCGATTTCATTCTTTCAATGATTGGTGAAAAGCGTACATATTTATACTTATATACGAGAACGTTTTTACGATCTGGTAACTATTTCGGTTTGTATGTGCGTCTGCTTGCTCTTGGAGGAGTTATTCTTTACTTTATTCCGTTTTTATATGGACGATTTATCGTAAGCCTTATTTTCCTATACTTAATCGGTTATCAGCTATTAACTTTATGGAAACATCACCGCATGAAGATTTGGCTTGATTTGTATCCGGTCGGGGGAGAAGAGAAGAAGAAAGATTTTCTTACTTTATTAAATGCAATTCTTCTTACTGGCAGCGTTGTATTTACAGTTATATTTGCCCTTGCGACGAAAGATTTCATGATGACGGGAATTTTATTAGTCGTAAGCATAATATTTAGTATCGGTTTCGTTTATCAATACGGGGCGAAACGTATTGAGCGTTTAAATTGAAGGGAATGAACCTATGATTACATACGAAGAGAAGGTTATAAAAGAATTGGAGCAGTGGAAAGCTACATTCATGAAAGATTCTTCTATGATGACGCGGTTCTCTAAGAAAGTGCAGACGAAAGTACAACAGCTTATTCCGGCGAAAGTGCAAAAAGTATTAACAGAAACGATTCGGATGATGGTGCAAACGATTAGTGCCGGATCAAACTTTATAAAGCCGAAATTAAAAGAGACGAACTGGTCATTGCAAAGACGAGACGACGAAGTACGTAAAAAAATGGATGAGTACAAAAAAATAGCAGCGGCAGAAGGAGCAGGGACGGGAGCTGGCGGTATTCTCCTTGGCCTTGCTGACTTTCCGCTTTTACTCGGCATTAAAATTAAATTTTTATTCGATGCAGCAACATTGTACGGATTTGATACGAGCGACAAAGAAGAGCGCCTTTTTATCCTTCACGTCTTTCAGCTTGCCTTTTCAAGTGACGATCACCGAAAAGAAATATGGAAAGCAATCGAAACGTGGGACACAGAAGAAGAAAATCATATGAACTGGGAAAAGTTCCAAACAGAGTACCGAGACTATATCGATTTAGCAAAAATGCTTCAGCTCGTACCAATAATCGGTGCCCCGGTCGGCGCCTATGCGAACTATCAATTATTGCAACGACTTGGAGAAGTAACGATGAATTGTTATCGTATGCGATTGTTGAATAAGGATTAACAAGAAAGCATCCTAAATTGTGATTTAGGATGCTTTTTTGTTTTAATGATTAATGCTTGAAAAGAAGAAGGTATAATTCAGATTGTCTTTTCAGCGTTTTAGGTAGAACCGATATTATTTTGATAATCGATTGAAGTTGTAAACTAATTATTGATTAGTTGTAAAAACGGTTTGATATCATTAGAAGAAATCGGTGACTTGTAATAGTAACTTTCAAATTCCCTTGTTTGTTTATCAAGAATAAGTTTGGAATCATAAAGAAACTTGGGAAGCTATTGAAATATCTAGTTCTGTATCATTACATAATTTTATAAATAGTTGCATCAAAATAAATTGTTATTGCTTTTCGGAGTTTGCTTTATGATGCGGACACATTTGATGTACTAGGTGTCCTTACGTTTTTTAATAGTTTGTATGTTTCTCGACTGTACTTAAGGGATGCAAAAAACACTTATAGATACAATCTATGAGTGTTTTTGGTGGTATGGGTTTATTTAGGCGTTCATTATAATCTTATCTCGCCCCAAATTCGTCTGGAGCACAGAAGTTAGGTGGGGACGAACAAAACCCCCACTGATAAAAATTTTACTTTATTCGTCGCCCCAATATGCAACTTCATAATTTTGGGATTTATTTATTACAACGTAAAGTTTTTTTGGTTATTGTTTTTATCATACCCTCTAACTCTAATAAAGCCCGCAAGTTCTAATTGTTGAATTTTTACATCGGTTACCACAAAATCTATTTTTTTTTCTTTCATCATAGTTTCTATTGCAACTTCAGCAGCCTTTTCTTTTGCAGCATTTTGGTCATGAATAAACTTTGCTATATAACCTATGATTAACATCATAATTATTACGGATAATAATATGAAAATATTTTGTTTCTTATTGAGAATCATCTAAATTCCAACCCATGATAGAATAATTTTGTTTTTTGCTTACTGTGACATAAAACTTTCTTTTTTTATCATTTTCCGCATATCCTCTAACTTCAATAAACCCCCCTTGAAAAGCGGATTTAATATCGACTTTAGTTACTATAACATCTATATTTTCTTTTGTTTTTATATGTTGTATAGCAGCTTCAGCAGCTCTTTCTTTTGTTATATTTCTATCGTGAATAAAGGATGTAGTACAGCCTATGGCTAAGATAATAACCGTTATCATTATAAATATTATAATATTCTTTTTTTTTGCTTTACCCATTTTTTTCCTCCTAAAATAATTTATAATAACATTATAAATCATTTACAAAGGAGAAGAGTATGGGAAGTTCTATTAGTGATAAAACTTTGGTTGAATTAGCTGGTAAGAGTTATGGAAAAGCGGAAAGAGTAGAAGTAGAAATTGGAAATCACAAGGAGGTTTGGAAACCAGTAGAAATTGATGGAGCAGTTCTTCATAATACAAAAAATAGTTTTGATGCAACCATTTATAAAAATGATGAAACGAAACAAATCGTTATTGCTTATCGTGGTTCTTGGGAGGCACCTGATTTTTATGATGCGGATTTATTTGATGTTGTGGGGGGGCGTGTTAGAAAAAATCAAGATAGTTTAGATAATTTAAATAAAATTGATACTTCATCACTGCCTTTAACTGAGCAATTTAATTTTGCCACAGCTAAAGAAAGGGCTAAAAAAGCAGTAGAAGAAAGTCAATTTACGAATGCAGATGACTTAGCAAAAGACGTAAAAAATTATATAGCAGATCCTAAAAATGGTTTAGATGGGTATGATCTTACATTAACTGGTCATTCTTTAGGTGGTGGTTTAGGTGAATATGCAGGGGTTATGAATGATGTACCAGTTGTAAGTTTTGAAGCACCTAATGTAATAGACTTATTACATAAAGATAAAAAAGAGAAGGCTTTAAGAGGAGATTATAAAAATCTAATCACGACTTATGGAAACCCTAATGATACAGTGTTTACAGGTTTTAGAGGGAATGATAATAAAAATAGAGGCCGTATAGGACATTTGTATTATACAGATAAACCAGATGCGAAAAATGATTCTAAGTTGCACGATGTAAGTGGCTTTATTCCATATTCGTCATTTTTAATAAATGGTTATAATGCTGTTCGTTTTTTTATGGGATTTATGGGACCGAAATTTCATTCTATGGATAACTTTAGCCAAGATAAATATGGTTATTTTAATATGCCAAATATGTATGATGCAGAAACTGGTCAAAGGGTTTTATCTTCACCTCGCGCTGGTGAAATAACAATTCGTTTATCAGTGGAAGAGGTAAACCAAATTGCTAAAGATTTAAAAAGAGAAATTGATGACATTAATCAAAAGTTAGTACAAGCGAGTAACAAAATTATTAATATTTTACAGCAATCACCAGCTAGCGTAGAAGGGAATTTAATTAATACAGTTACATATAGCGTATACGGATTCCAAAGGGGATATATGGAGCGTATTCGTTCAGAAGCCGATTTTATTGAACAACGCGCAGATAACTTTAAAAATGTGGACGAACAAAATTAAGCGAGGGATTTTTGTGAAAAATTATGACGTTATTGCACATGCTGTTGATGTGATAGGCGCAAAAAATGATTTAGAATCATGCATTTCAGATTTGGAAAATCATAGAAAAAACGTAAATTCAATTAAAGTATTATTGACACATAGCTGGGAAGGGAATACAGCAAAAGAAATTGAAAGAAGATTAAGTGAAGTGGATAAAGAACTAGTCTATAGAATTGATGAGTTTAGAAAAATACAAGATGATTTAGAGAGATATAGAAAAGCAATGGAAGCTTTCTCAAATCAATTTATGATGATGGGTCCTAAATATTAAATTAAAAGAAGCGCTTATAAAAGTGCTTCTTTTGCTAATAATCAATGTGGACGAACAAAACCCCACTGATTAAAGTTTCACTTTATTCTCCGCCCCAATATGCAACTTTATAATTTTGGGTTTTATTTATTACAACGTAATGTTTTTTTTGTTATTGTTTTTATCATACCCTCTAACTCTAATAAAGCCCGCAAGTTCTAATTGTTGAATTTTTACATTGGTTACCACAAAGTCTATATTTTTTTCTTTCTTCATAGTTTCTATTGCAACTTCAGTAGCTTTTTCTTTAGTTATATTTCTATCGTGAATATAGGATGTAGTACAACCTAAGACTAAAACTATAATTGCTAAAATGATTAAAATTATAACCCTTTTCTTTTTTGATTGATCCATATGTATCTCCTGAAATTTCTTTATATTATTTTTTATAAAGAAATAATATAAAACGAATCGTTAACTAATCGTGTTTTAGTTCGAAATTTTTGGTGGTTGAAATGGAACCGATGTGATAGTTATTAGCGTATTCAACTGCAACACTAAATTCTTTGTTTTTGTCATCCGTTACATAACCAGATATAAAAATTGTTTGCAGATCATTTGGAGTGAATTTATGTTTAGTAATAGTTACATCTACGTTTTCCTCCTCCTTGAAGTATTTAACAGTTTCTTCTTTAGCCTTATTAACTATTTGTTGTTCCTCATTCTTTTGATCTATCGTACATCCACCTAAAAGGATAAGTGTAAAAATAAAGAATAATTTTGTACCGAATTTGTTCATGTATAATCACTCCATGGATCTTGCGTTATATTCCTTTTCACTAAATTTTATATTCACTGAACATTGTGGGGTGGGGTTATAAAGAAAAGCATTCTAAATTACCCGGGTACTTAGTTTTTAAGCTCTAAATTTTTTGAATGAGACATGGAGCTTATATGATATTCTCCGCCCCCATATTCTACATCCGCAGAAAAAGTTTTACTTTTGTCATCTTTAACATGTCCATTTATAAAAACTGTTTGAAAATCATTAGGAGCAAATTTATGACTTGTAATTATTACTTCTAAATTCTCTTTTTCTTTAAAATATTGAATTGTAGTTTCTGTAGCTTTATTAACTATTTGTTGTTCCTCATTCTTTTGATCTATCGTACATCCTCCTAAAAGGATAAATGTAAAGATAAAGAATAATCTTATAGCATATTTTTTCACGAATAATCACTCCGTTAATAGTGCATTATATTCCTCTTTAATAAATTTTATATTCACTGGACATTGTGTGGTGAAGCATAAAGCAAAGGCAATCTAAAGTGCCCGGATTATTAGTTTTTAAGCTCTAAATTTTTTGAATGAGATATACGGCTTATATGATAATCTCCTCCATCATATTCTTCGTCCACAGAAAAAATCTTATTTTTGTTATCTTCAACATGTCAGTTTATAAAAAATATTTGAAAATCATTGGAAGCGTTAGTATTTTAATTTTAAACTTTTACTTTTAGAAATTGAACCTATCGTGTATTTATCTCCGCTATATTGAATAGTTATATTAAATGTTTTGTCTCTATCATCTTTGACATGCCCAGAGATATAAATGGATTGTAGGTCTGTAGGACCAAACTCATGCCCAGTAATTACTACGTCCAAATCTTGCTTTTCCTTAAAGTATGTAATGGTTGTCGCTTTTGCTTCTTTTACTATTTGTTCTTCATTGTTTTTTTTGATCCATAGTACATCCCCCTAAAATACTTAAAATAAATATAAAGAATAGAAAAAAACTAATTTTTTTGATTGTAATATCCATATTTATCCTCCGGAAATGTTATCTTAATTATAAGAATATATCAAATGTTGTAGAAAAAAATGTTTTGAGTAACAAAAATGAAGTTTTAGATTCTACTTTTTATCAATTAGTAGACACAACGTATAAATCTGATAAAGATATTGAAGAAGAAGTTGTTATTACCAATAAAGAAGGTCGAAGTTTACAAACATAGGAAAAGGGAGGAACATTCCACGATAAATTGGAATAGGCGCAGTCGTCTTTGTAAGAGATGTGAATGGGGGAAAAGCAAGTTATGATAGCTTTCTGGGGGACTAAAATTATAGAGAAAAACTCTTTAGGCGTTCTGATGAAGCTAGAGAAGGTATGAAGGATTTAAAAACAGATACAAATTATTTTGTTAAGAAAGAAATTCATATGCTAAAATATTTTACGTAAAAAAGACACTCTAGTGAGTGTCTAATGATTATTCTTTTAATTTTAGATTTTTAGAGTATGATCTAGAACTTATATTATACTCTCCACCCCCATATTCTACACCTACTCCAAACGTTTTGCTTTTATCTCCTTTAACATGTCCATCTATAAAAACAGTTTGAAAATCATTGGGGGAGAACTCATGTCCTGTAATTACTACATCTAGCTCCTCTCTTTCTTTAAAATATTTAATGGTTACCTCTTCTGCCTTTGCTACTATTTCTTTTTCTTCATTTGTTTTATTATTCATACTGCATCCCCCTAAAAGTATAAGTGTAAGGATAATGAATAACCTTATACCATTTTTTTTCAATCAAAATCCCTCCATTAATGTTATTTTATATTTAGAATATATTAAATTATCTGGTGGTGGGGATGTTTTGAAGGAAAATGATAAAGTTTTAGATTCTAGTTATTATCAGCTGTCAAGGTTTGCTTATCGTGGTGATGAGAATTTAGGAAACAGTATTGAGGTCACCGACAACAAAGGTAATTGATGAACTAATTCATAAGGGGAAAACTGATTTATCTAGTGATGAAAAAGCATGTTGGGAAGCGATGATACAAGCGGGAAAAATCTTGTTAGAAGATGGTGCAGTAACTCCTTTCTATCAAACGGGACGCTCATACTTATAACGCTCGTCTATTAAAGGGCTTGTGACGAATGATTTTGAGGGAGAATTTAATTTTAAATGGACTGAAGTTAAATAATGAAATGACATTGCGGTATGATGGTAACTAAAAAAGAAACTCTAGTGAGTATCTAATGACCTAGTTTTTTCATTCTAGACTTTCAGAATATGTTCTAGAAGTGACTCTATAATCACTATCTCCATATTCGACATGCACTGTAAATGCTTGAGTTTTATCGTCTTTAACATGTCCTTTTATAAAAACAGTTTGAAAATCACTCGGAGCAAATTCATATCCAGTAATTACTACATCTAGATTTTCTTTTTCCTTAAAATATTTAATGGCTGTTTCATTTGCTTTTTCTACTATTTTTTGTTCTGCATTTTTTTTATCAGTATTCATACTACATCCCCCTGAAAATATTAGTGTAAAAATTATGATTAGTCCTAAATAATATTTTTTCAATTATTATTTCTCCATAAATGTTGCGTTATATTTCTCTTTACTAAATTTTATATCCACAGAACATTGTGTGGTGGGGTATAAAGAAAAGGCTCTTTAAAAGAGTGCCTTTTCTTTATTATTTTAAATGTAAATTTTCACTTGTAGAGATAGAAACTATTGTATATTCATCTCCACCGTATTCTATTGTAATATTAAATGTTTTGCTTTCATCATTTTTTATATAGCCGGAGATAAAGATACCTTGTAAATCACTTGGACCAAATCTATAATCAGTGATTACTACATCTAAGTCTTGTTTTTCTTTGAAGTATTGGATTGTTCTTTCTTGTGCCTTTTCAACTATTTGTTGTTCAGTATTTTTTTGATCTATCGTACATCCTCCTAAAAGGATAAGTGTAAAGATAAAGAATAATCTTATAGCATATTTTTTCACGAATAATCACTCCATGAATGTTGCGTTATATTCCTCTTCAATAAATTTTATATTCACTGAACATTGTGTGGTGAAGTATAAAGAAAAGGCACTCTAAAGTGCCTGGATTATTAGTTTTTAAGCTCTAAATTTTTGGTGGTTGAAATAGCGCCGATATGATAATTATTTGCGTATTCAACTGAAGCAGTAAATTCTTTAGTTTTATCATTAGTCACATAGCCTGATATAGAGATAGTTTGAAAGTCTTTTGGTCCAAATTCATGATCAGTAATTGATACATCTAAGCCCTCTGTTTTTTTGAAATATTGAATGGTTTCTTCTTTGGCCTTTTCAATTATTTGTTGTTCTTCTTGTTCTTGTTTCACAGTACACCCTCCTAATATAGTAAGAATAAGAATTAAAACTAAATAAAAACTAATTTTTTTGTTTTTATTTGCCATAATTACCCTCCAAAAAATGTTATCTTAATTATTATAATACTTTTTTTATAGGAGGAGAAAAGATGACTGGAAATAATCAAGTTTTAGATAGTACATATTATCAATTATCTAATATGGCATATTATAATGATAAGAAACTTAAAGATAGAGTTTATATTAAAGATAGTAGCAATAATGTAATGCAAGAGTGGGGCGTAAATGAAACATTCCACGACAAACAAACCGGAATGGACGCAGTAGTCTTTGAACGAGATGTTGATGGGAAAAAGCAAGTTATGGTATCTTTCCGAGGAACAGAAGGAGATAAAATTATAGAGAAAAACTCTTTAGGCATTCCGATGAAACCAGGGGAAGGTATGAAGGATTTAAAAACGGATACGAATCATTTTGTATTACGAGAAGGTGTTCATGAACCAGCAGCACCTCCTGTAGCAGGGACTGAGAATGAAGGTTCAAAGAAATATTGGAATGAAGAGAATCAGCGCTGGGAAACACATAATCAATTCGAACAAGCTGAAAGGGTCATGAAACAAGTAACGGATACATACAAGGACAGGGATGATGTAGAGATATATACGACGGGTCATTCGTTAGGGGGGGCTTTAGCAGAGTATGCAGCGGCATCTAATGATAATGTAAGATGTATGTCATGGAATGCGCCGAGTGCAAAACATTTGTTACCGCCTGATTTACAAGAAAGAGCAAATAATGGTGAGTTTAATAATAGAATTGTAAGTGTTGTTCACGGAAATGATTCAATTGGCTATGGACCATTTGGTGCATATGAAAGTCATATAGGCTCTACTTATGCGGTAACCCCACCAATTTCGAAAGAAGAAATGTCAAAGCTATCATTACAGCAAAAGCTTGGGATGGAGGTTACTCGATTTTTAAATTCGATAAGTGGCCCTGGTTATCATTATCAAACAGATCAAAACTTCCGGTTTGGAGAGAATGGGTCTTTATCCAATAAATACTTGTTAAATGTAGACACGAATGAAAGAGTTTATGATTCACCAGGCGCGTTATTAGGCGGGGGAGAGATTCGTGTAGTGGTAGAGAATTTAGAACAAGCCGTAAGAGATATGAAGAGAAACGCGCAAGAATTTCAAGATAGAGTACCGAGGTTAATTTCTAATATGATGACATTATTAGAAACGGCTGAAAGTAGACGGGTAGAAGCTAAAGTAAATAATATACGTGCACATGTAGAGCATTTAAGTTTTTGGTACATACGAACAGCGACGGAAATTTCAGATTTTATTGAGAAGAAAGCCGATGATTATAAGAAGACGGATCAACAATATTAAGGGAGAAGATTAAGATGCCGAGAATTTACTTAAATGAAGAAGCATTGAACCAAGCTTTACAACAATTTGACCATATGATTCAAGACTTAAATCATAATAAAAGAGTTGTAAGTAATGTACATAATTTACTTCTTTCAAGCTGGTCGCAACTTGGAGTGGGGAAGAAGGCCATTAGCGATTTAGAATCTTTTAAAAAAGATATCGAAAGAAGGATGGAAGAATTAGAGTCTGATAAAAGAGAGTTAAAGGGTGCGATTGATTTATTAAAAGCGCTAGATCAAAGTTATGATTACATGGGGCCTAAATATTAAATTACAAGAAGCACTCACAAAGGTGCTTTTTGTAGTTTAACTGGATTCAAGATTATTGTAGTCATTATTAAGGAATATGATTCTAAATCCGTAATGTAGATTGAAAAAGTAATATACAGTTTTGAATCAAACTTGCAAATGATTATTTTTTATTTTACAATTTATTTACCGACCGGTAAGTAAAAATAAGTGAGGTACAGTATGACAAAGAATTTACAAACATCGCAAAACATTGTCGAGGCATCATTTAAACTTATGGCAGAGCATGGCATTGAGAAGATGAGCCTTTCCATGATTGCGAAAGAGGTAGGTATTTCAAAACCGGCTATTTATTATCATTTTTCTTCTAAAGAAGCGTTAGTCGATTTTTTATTTGAAGAAATTTTTTCTGGGTATCATTTCGTGAGTTATTTCGATAAAGAACAATATACGAAAGAAAACTTTGCAGAAAAGTTAATTTCAGATGGTTTACATATGCTTTCTGAGTATGAAGGACAAGAAGGAATATTACGCGTTATAAATGAATTCATCGTAACTGCATCGCGAAATGAAAAGTATCAGAAACGCTTATTTGAAATACAAGAAGATTTCTTAAATGGTTTCCACGATTTATTGAAGAAAGGTGTAGAACTTGACGTTGTGTCACAGCAGGCAACGGAAGAAAATGCTCATACGTTAGCGCTCGTGATCGATAATATGAGTAATTACATGTTAATGGGATTCGAGTTAAAGTATAAAGAAATTTGGATTCGAAATGTGAAAAACGTTATGAAGGAGGAATAGAAGTGAAAATGCAAAAAAACTGGTGGCTCGGTTTTCTTGGATTCATTGGGATTTATAAAATTCCAGGTATGATTGAAGCTTTTCAGGCAGATGGAAGCTGGATGAAGTTAATCGGCTTCATTTGGCTACTTTGGTTCGGATATTTTATTCCTGAGAAGAAAGATAATTAAATTACAATTTTCTGTAAAGTTATGTAAAATATAGATTGAGAGTATTCGTATATTAGATTACTAGATTTGGAGTGGTTACATGGATCCATTGAAAAATGAAATTCATCCTGACATGGTCAAGGTGTGGAAAGTTCGTGCTGTAATTGAAGAAGGGATCGGTATTCTCGTCATTTTAGCTTACCTTTTCCTCATGATAAAGTTTGATTGGTGGGCATGGATTTTGTATGTGATGATTGGGCTAACAGTTGTGTTCACACCATTTTCGTACTTCTTATTCCCGAAACTACGTCAACGTTATTACAGTTATCAATTAAATGAAGAAGAACTTGAAATTCAGCACGGTCTTTTTGTGGTAAAGCGCGTATTAGTACCGATGATTCGTGTGCAGCACGTGACAATTGAACAAGGACCGATTATGAGAAAATATGGTTTAGCAGAATTACATATTTCTACAGCGGCAACTTCTCACAGCATCCCAGGCTTAACGATGTATGAAGCAGAAATGTTGAAAACAAAAATCGCAGAATTAGCGAAAGTGAGTGATGAGGATGTATAAGAGGCAGCATCCGATCACGATGTTATTAGAATTAAAAATAACAGACTTTATACCACTCATTATTTTCATGTTTAGTTTAAACGGAAAGTTCCCGTTTTGGTATTTAATTCCCGCTGCATTCGGTTTACTCACCGTCTTTTCAGCGTTTGAAAAATGGTATTACACAACATACTGGGTTGAAAATAACGTATTACATGTGAAGCAAGGGCTCTTTGTGAAGAAGGAGAGCTACTTAAATAAAGAACGTGTGCAAACGATTAATACAAGTTCTAACGTGTTATATCAAATGCTTGGCTTAAAAAAGATTCAAATTGAAACAGCTGGCGGGGGTGATGATGCAGAAGTAAGCTTAGCTGGTATTACAGTAGAAGAAGCAACAGAGCTTATTACAATGCTAAATGAGCCAACTCCAGAAGTGAAAGCAGAAGAAACGTTAGACGAAGCAACAGAAAATACAGTAGAAAAAGAAATCATTACAGAAGAAAAACAAGCGACTGAATATAAATTAACTTGGAAAGAAATTTTACTAGCGTCTGTTACATCTGGTCAGTTTGGACTATTATTCTCATTAATCTTTTTCGTGTATCATCAAGTAGATGAGTACATTCCGAAATGGATAGAGAATGGCGTCAAGTCGTATGTAATGGAACATGATATATATGGCTTGATTTTCATGGTAGCCATTTTGATTGTCCTTTCGTGGATTATATCGACAATCGGTTATGCGCTAAAACATGGAGATTTCACGGTGAATCGAAGGAATGACGAAGTCCGCATTTCGCAAGGATTACTTGAGAAAAAAGAACTCGTCCTAAAATTGCACCGTATTCAAGGTATTACGATAAAAGAAAGTATTTTACGTCAGCCATTCGGTTATTGCGTTGTACAAGTAGAGGTGATTCAAAGTAAAGGACTGGGTGACGAGAAAGAAAAAGTTACACTGCACCCAATCATTCGAAAAGATCGCGTACAACAGTTACTCGCGCATTTACAATTACCATACGAACTGAATACAAACATTATTTCATTACCAAAAGCAGCATTACGCCGCTATCTCATTGATAGTTTCATCTTTTTCGCTATGCTAGCAATCCCGCTTATTGGAATAAGTATATACTTTGAAAAGCACTTCATCATGTGGGCATTAATTCCGCTAGCGATTCTCATCTTTACACTTGGATACGCAACATTTAAAACAAATGGTTACAGTGTAAACGGAGAGCAAATTACGCTTGTATATCGCAGCGTTGGCAAATATACAGGACTTGTTAGAAGAAGGCACGTCCAATCAATGGAAAAGACACAATCCTATTTCCAGCGCCGTGCAAATCTATGTACGTATAAATTCTCTAACGCATCATCGGATTATAAATTAGAGCATACGAGAGTAGAAGATGCGGAGAGAATGCAGGGTTGGTATAAGAAGGAATTAAGTGAGGATTAAATAGAATGGCTCGTCTTTTGCGGAAGGCGGGGCAAATGAAGTCTCGTTAAGACAAGCACAGAAAAACTTCATTGCATTTGATGCTTGTGAGGAATATTTTGTGAAATCAGTTAGAAAGCCGACTAGTAAAGATGTGAAGGATGCTAGTTGGAAGCCAATTTGTTAAATAGCTTGAAATAAAAATGTTATTACTCGATGTAAACAGGAGTAATAACATTTTTTTATGTAATGATGAAAGAATTAACGGCGTCTTATAAGATAAAACATTAAAGATGATACAGTAATAGGAAGGCCAGTATTCAGAAAGGTTTCTAAAGTAAAGGATAGAAAATCTCTGTCGTTAAACCACATAAAGAATAAATGACTGTAGGAAATACCTAACAATATAAATAAAGGAATCCCAATTTTTAATTCGTGACTTCTTTTTATTTTTCTATAACAAAATTCACCTAATAAACAACCGATAAGAACAGGAATGCTTCCAAGAATTGAAAACATAATAATAGATACCCAAATCGGTCCCCATGAATCCGCATAATTTGGAACGCTTGTATACTGTAAAACATTCACAATAGTAGAGAAAGCTAGTAAACATGCTATATAGCTAACAGTAAATTTCTTCATTATTATCCCCCGAGACTATGTAAAATGGCATGTAGCAATAGAACTAGACGCAAATGAAAATCTTCTATCTGTGATTATATCAAGTATAGAAAAAACTAGCTTTATTTTTTTGCTTCTAATATAAACATACATTTTTTCCTTTTAAATTAACTATTGGAATATTTAGGATAAAAGGTTATAATTAACATTTGTTTGATCTGTCATTACGATAGTTTTTGTGAAATGAATCACAAGAGTGCTATGAGTTAGTTTAATTAAGAAAAGGGGAACATGTATAAATATGAAACTTATAAAAATAGCAACGATAGGTATGATTGCGGTAGGATCTCTTTCTATTTCTTCAAGTTCTTTAGCTGAAATGGAAAACGTAACGAAGAGTGAAGCACAAGTAGTTCCAAGTAGTTTCCCTGATGTCCCGGGGTGGGTAAAGCCGTCAGTAGATTATCTTATAAATAAAAATGTATTGTCAGGTATGCCTGATGGCACGTTTTCACCAAATTTAGAGATAGATAGAGGCGCAGCCGCAACAATGATGGCGAAAATATTGAACCTTCCTGTCGATCAATCGGCAACGCCTACTTTTGAGGATTCCAAAAGGAACTGGGCAGCTCCATATATTGCCGCTATAGAAAAAGCTGGTGTTATTAAAGGGGATGGGAACGGGAAGTTCAACCCGAATGGAAAGCTAACGAGAGGTGCGATGGCTTCTATGTTAGTAAATGCATACAAGTTGCAAGAGAAAGTGACAGGGAATCCTCCAACAGTATTTACAGACTTAAAAGGGCACTGGAGCGAGAAACATGTAAATACCTTGGTTGAATTAAGTATTTCAAGTGGATACGGTAATGATAATTGGAAGCCGGATCAAACGATTACTCGTGCTGAAACTGTAAGTTTAGTCGCTCGAACAGATACTTCAAAAGATAAAGAGTTTAAGCGTAAACAAATTCAAATGTCCAAATCTTTCTTTGCTTATCACGATGCCTCATTATCTTCAGGAATCGCTTTTGAATGTACACCGCAAACTGTAACAGTGTATGAAGAAAGAGGAGATGGCTGGGTTAAAATCAATACATACCAAGGGCTTAAATGGATTTTATTAAACGAGAAAAGAATTCATATTAATAGAGACTTTTTTACATATGATTATCCAGCAGACTCAGCGAATGTACTGTTAAAATATACACCGCAAATGGTGACAGTAGTGGAAGAAAGAGGTACGTGGTTGCGTATAAGAACTGGTGCTGGTCTACAATGGATGAATACGAATGAATCTCGAACAGTTATTGATAACTTAAAAACGATCCAAAATAATCAACAAGTTATTTTAGTTACAACAAAAGGCTATCATACGAATCAAGCTCAAATTCGTACATTTGAAAATTCAAATGGGAAATGGAGAGAGCAAAAGAATATAAATGGATATATTGGGAAAAAAGGTTTTGCAGTTGAGATGAGTGAAAGTGGTATGAGTTCGCCTAGAGGAAAATACACAATTGGTTCAGCGTTCGGTAGACAAGGGAATCCAGGCACGAAACTGCCCTTTATTAATTTAACACCAAATCATGTATGGGTAGATGATTCTAAATCCCCATACTATAATACGCTGCAAGAAAAGCCAGTAAGAGGTAGATGGAAATCAGCTGAAAATATGTATATTCCAGCATATGATTATGGATTCGTAATTAATTATAATACCGAATCACGTACACCATACAAAGGAAGCGCAATCTTCTTCCACGTCTCTACTTCATGGACAGAAGGGTGTACAGGTGTAGATAAACAAAATGTTATTGATATTTTAAGATGGATTGATCCAAAGAAAAATCCCGTTATTATTCAAACTCCTGAAAATGAACTGACAAATTATTAATTTGATACTCTAAAAAAATATAATTTATACGGCATTATTTTAATTCTACTTTCATTAGTAGGCTTTTTTGTTAATCTCAAACGCTAATGGATTATTTCATTAAAAACTTGGATTTACGATACGTTAGGCAGGTTTCATAAACGGTTGTTTGTAATTTCTAGAGGTTAAAGAATAAATCTTCTGATAAATGTGTAAAAAGTATTTGACAATTAACTTAGTGTTTTTTACAATTTTAGTATGTAAAAAGTATTTTACATATGTTGGTTGAAAAAACAATATGTAATCGATTAAGGAAGTATAGAGAAAGTAGCGGATTTTTGTAATGTAAGTTCATAGTGTATTAACAAATGAAAGGGATGTGTAGTAATGAGAACGCGGACAATCGGTTCAATCATATTTGGGATAGCTGCTTTAATCGTAATAGCTTTTACAATTTATAAGATTATAGTAGGAAAAGATGTCGGTTTTAATGAAGTCATTACTATTGGCTGTTTAGTAATGATATTTTTCTCATCGGTTACTTGGGGAACAAAAGAAGAAAAAGATGGAATATTACAAGAGGAAGAACTTGGACAAAGAATTACAGAAAAAAGCTCAAAAGTAAGTTATTTCATTCTTACATTTTTTATTTTAGGAGCTGTATTTGCTGATAAATTTATAAATGGGACAACAAATATTTTTTTGTTGTTATTACTAGGAATATCAATGATAACTTTGCCTTTTATCGAATTTTTAGTCGCTAAAAGGTATCAGTAGTACAATAAATGTTTGAATACATAGGGATTAAAGTGAATAAAATAAAAGGTCAATTTCTTTTCATGTAAAGAAGTTGGCTTTTTTATTTAGCGTAAGGGATTTTTGTTTCAGAGTACTGTTTATTTTTCAACTTGCTGATAATGAGGAGAGATCCTTTGCATCCTTATTTACACTAAGGATTGGAAGTTTATTGTTTTCTAAAAATATAGACCGGGGAAAATAATGTAAAAAAAACTATTGTATATTCAAAAACCTTATGTTACATTTGTGTTACAGAAAAGTTACAAACGGTAACTTATGTTACGGTTTGTTTTCTTTTGTTTTTCGGTATGTTACGAAATGAGGTTCGTATTCAATTAATCGAGAACATGTAAAGTTAAAAAAATAGCAACCTAAAAATAGTTTTTCTATGTGTATAAGAGTGTGTGTAGTAAAGAGCCTGGTGAGAGCTTTACGCACATTATTAAAATTCCTTTCTGTCTTTAAAAGAAGAAGAAAACCAACTACCAACTATTTAGGAGTTTTAAGTAATGATAGTAAATGAAATGTACTTCCTTTCCCACACACAAAGTACATCTTTATTTTCAGTCTAATTACTACACAGACTTTTATACATATGCTGTTATCGTTTTAGGGATATATAGGAGGAGAAAAAATGAAAAAGTTATTAATGGTAATTGGACTTACGTTTTTAATGTTAGCTGGATGTAGTAATGGAAATTTTGACAAAGCAATGGATGAAGGGAAGACAGCGTTAACGAATAAAGAATATAAAAATGCCCTATCATCATTTGAAAAAGCGCTAGATGAGAAAAAAGACGATTCAGATGCAAAGATGCTTGTAGAACAAACGAAAGTAATGATTGAAGCAGTGAAGTTAAAAGAGGAAACAAAGATAGAAGAATCAATCAAGTCATTTGAAAAAGTAGAGAACATGAAGAATGGAAATGCTACGCTTGTAAAACAAGCAAAGGAAGAACGCACAGCATTACTAGCCATCTTAGAGCAAAAAAAGAAGTATAGTGAGCAATTGACGAAAAGTGAAGAGTTAATAAGTAAGAAAAATTATGCAGAAGCGAAAGAGATCTTAAATAAGCTAGTTGGAGAAACAAAAGATAACAAGAATCTTGAAGAATATAATAAAAAAGCGGTAGCATTAGTTACTAAAATGAATGAAGAAGAAAAAACTGCAAAGAGTGAAGCAGCGAAAGCACAAAAAACAAATGTAGTAACGAATCAAAAGGTAGCAGCAGAAAAGACTCAAAAAACTGAGGCAGAAAAAAATCAAAAGGTAGCAACAGAAAAGAACGAAAAAACTGAGGCAGAAAAAAATCAAAAGGTAGCAACAGAGAAGAACCAAAAAACTGAGACAGAAAAGAATCAAAAGGTAGAAGCAGAAAAGAACCAAAAAGTAGAAACAGGAAAGAATCAAAATGCATTTACTTTTGAGAAAGCGAAAGAATATATCAAAAATGAATATAAAGAAGATTATGATTACACGCTAGAGAATACGCAAGTAGAAAATGGAAAGAAATATTATCAAATTAGAGTGCGTACAACATATAAAATAGAAGGCGCAGCTGGAGCAGGATTTACTGGCGTATTCAAAGTATTCGAAGACGGTACAATTATTGAAATGCACTAAATCGATGAAAAGGTATCCTCAAAGTATTTGAGGGTACCTTTTTTAGCATAAAAAAAGGCATCTAGCAAAAGTACTAGATGCAAATAAAAACACAAGGGAAAATAAATATCTTCCCGTTTCCCGTAAGTAATTATATCAAAAAATTTATAAAAAACTAGCTTTATTTTTTATATCATTGATGTGTAAAGCTATGAAATAATAAGATTACACTGTTTTTATAGTGTTTTATTGAAAAAAGGAGCTACGTATATGATTAATGTTAAACCAGAAAATTTAAACCAACTATTAAAAGTGATGCTAATTAGTGCGAATAAGTCGTATGATGCGATTAAAGATTATGAATTTACGGGGGAAGCGGTAGTGTTCCGTGTAGACTTCGAGTATATTGACGTTTCTTTAATGATTGTAGATATGTTAGGAAGATCAGCTTCTAAATTCACCATTTTGCCATATGCCTGTCCGAATACAAATGAAATAGATTACATTCAGTTTCAAGTGTATTCGATTCATGAAGGCAATTTTAAAGAAATGATGGATACGATGTAAAAACTATAATTTTACAAATATGTATATACCAACTAATATGTAATTAATAAATTCATATAATTGGAGTGATGAGATGCAGCCGTTAGAAAGGGAGATTCATTCTAATATGCTGAAAGTGTGGCGAATTCACGCTTTAATTGGGGTGGCAGTTATACTAGCAGTCGTAATTGCATATTTCTTTTTTATGATCAATTTTAATTGGTGGGGTTGGTTGTTTGGCTTATTAGTAACAGGCGCTATTTTATTTATCCCGCTTGATTATTTTGTGTTTCCAAATTTACGTCAACGTTATTATAGTTACAGATTAAATGAAGAAGAGATTGAGATTCAAAAGGGAATGTTCGTTGTAAAACGCGTACTTATTCCGATGATTCGTGTGCAACACGTAACGATTGAACAGGGCCCAATTATGAGAAAGTATAATTTAGCAGAATTACATATTTCAACAGCGGCAACTTCGCATAGTATTCCAGGCTTAACGAAAGAAGAAGCAGAGCAGCTGAAAAAACAAATTGGAGAACTTGCGAAAGTGAGTGATGAGGATGTATAAGAGGCAACATCCAATCACGATTTTATTAGGTATTCGAGTTGCAACTTTGTTACCTTTTATTTTTCTTGTTTTATTTAAATCAGATGGCCAAGTAAAACCTTGGTATTTCTTTCATCTCGTTCTTTTGGCCATATTATTTATTATGGCAATTTTCTCAGCTATAAAATGGTATTTCAAAGTGTACTGGGTTGAAAATAATATTGTACATATAAAGCACGGTGTGTTCGTTAAGAAGGAAAGCTACTTAAATAAAGAACGTGTGCAAAATATTAGTACGTCTTCTAACATCATTTATCAAGTGCTTGGATTGACGAAATTAAACATAGAAGTAGCCGGCGGTGGTACTGAGCCGGAAGTGATGTTAGCTGGCATTAGAGAAAGTGAAGCGAAGGAACTGATTTCTTTATTACATAAAGAGAGAAGCATTGTGACTGAAGAAGAGCCCGCGACGACAGAAAATAAGACAATTTATCAGTTAACAGCGAAAGAAATTTTATTCGCCTCTATTACATCTGGTAGATTTGGATTAGTATTTTCTATGTTAGTCATCCTTTACACAGAGTTTAATCAGTTTCTACCAGAATGGCTCATCGATAAAGTAGAAGCGTATGTAATGGATAACGGTGTATATGAATTAATCGTTATGGCTGCGATTTTAATGGCGGTTTCGTGGGTCATTTCAACAGCTGGTTATGCGTTAAAATATGCGAACTTTAAAATAGAGCGAAAAGGAAATGAAATTCGCATCGTACAAGGGTTATTTGATAAGAAAGAGTTCGTTTTAAAATTACACCGCATTCAAGCGATCACGGTGAAAGAAGGCATTCTCCGTCAGCCTTTCGGTTATTGTTCTGTTGAAGTAGAAGTTATTCAAAGTATAGAAGCGGCTGGAAATGAAGTAATGCTACATCCCTTTATGAAAAAGAAAGATGTCCAGCAGTTACTTACGTATTTGCAGTTACCGTATGAAATGGAAGAGGAAATCGTTCATTTACCGAAGGCTGCATTACGTCGTTACGTAATAATGTGCTGGATTACAAGTGCAGTGCTTGCTGTGCCGATCGCCGGCGCGAGTATATATTTTAAACAAAATGTTGCGTTATTCACTCTAATACCATTATTTATCGTATTTACACTACTTGCATACGCACGGTATAAAAGTGGTGGATATATGATACGAAACAATCAGTTAGTCATGGTGCACCGAGGGATCGCGAAATATACGGGGATTATGCGAAGAAGGCATGTTCAAGCAGTAGGATATAGTCAGTCGCATTTTCAAAAGAAAGACGAGCTATGTACAGCTGTCGTATCAGTAGCAGGGCATGTATATAAAGTGAAGCATATGCGAAAAGAAGACGCGCTACGTATATATAATTGGTATAAAGAAAAAGGAAACACCGGTGCATAATGGTGTTTCCTTTTTTGTGTCGTCATTTGTCGATAAGTCGATATATCTGAAAAATCGCTGATATATTTCGAGTTGCGCCGATATATTCGAAAAATCGCCTATATAATTTCATTTACCGCATTCCTGGAGGAACCACAGTACAAAAAAACTAAACTAACACATCAAAAGTAGTCACAAATGAAGGACGAGAGAAAATACTTTTTTGCTGCTCTGCATGGGGATGTGCTTGAGCCTGAGCTTGCCCTTCTGCTTGTGCAGGGCGTTTTTTATGAGCGTTTTCGAATGAACGTGATTCTGTCCAGTCTTTAAAGTTTTGCTCCGTTTCCCACATCGTTAAGATGACATATGTATCGTTACTTAATGGGCGTAGAACGCGGATCGCTTGAAATCCTGGTTCGTTTTCAATAAGGCCTGCGCGGTTTTTGAATCGGTTTTCAAATACTGGGCGACCTTCGTCTGTTACAGAAATGTTGTTACAAACGATATAGCCAGGTTGTCCTTTAAATTCTCCAACAGCGTCTAGTACGTCATACTGAAGAGAACCTTCTACAGATTCTTCTGTATTTTCTTTATAAAACATATCTTTTTCATTATTTTTTGCAGTGAAATGTGCTTGTTCTAGAGGTGTTTCGTATGAAATAATAGCCTTCATTTTAATGCCCCCTTTAATTATTTGTTTCTATTATATCAACTCTCTTAAAAAACTTCGAAGATTATATACATAAAGATACTTCTTTTTCAAATAATAAATGTACCATCATTTGGAAAGAAGGCCGATGTATGAAGAAAGTAAAGTGGACTTTATTAGGTGGGTTAGCAACGCTCGTATTAGCGATTGTACTTTATAAACTTATCGTGTTAGCTGGTGGCTATATGATGGATGAAAAGCAGCTCGTTTTCCACTCTTCATCACGTATCGTTGACCAGAAAGGGAAAGAAATTACGAAATTATATGTAGAAAATAGAGACCTCGTGCCAATCGAACAAATTCCGAAATACGTGCAGCAGGCGTTTGTTGCGGTAGAGGATTCTCGTTTTTATGAGCATCAAGGAATTGATTATCCGTCTATATTCCGTGCTCTTTATAAAGATACGTTAGCTGGAGAGAAGATCGAAGGCGGTAGTACGATTACGCAGCAACTCGCGAAAAACGTCTTTTTAACTCGTGAAAAAACAGTTACGCGTAAATTGAAGGAAGTCGCAATCTCTCTTCAATTAGAGCAAAAATATACGAAGCAACAAATTCTTGAAATGTATATGAATCATATTTATTTTGGTCATGGGGCTTACGGTATTCAAGCAGCAGCAAAGTTGTATTTTAATAAAAATGTAGAGGATTTAACAGTAGAAGAAGGAGCAATGCTTGCAGGTCTTCCGAAGTCGCCAAACGGGTATTCACCTTATTTCTCTCCAGAGAAAAGTAAGGAGCGCCGTGATCTCGTATTGTCACTTATGCATAAACAAGGTTATTTGACTGCCGAAGATAGCGTACGTTATCAAGGAAAGACAATTGCACTATATAAAAACTTAGACGAAAATGAGCTCGCATATATGCCGTATGTTGATATGGTCATAGATGAAGCCGCACGTATATACGGATTGTCTCATCAAGAAGTACTTCGCGGAGGATATACGTTTGTCGTACCGATGGATGAAAAAATTCAAAAGGTAGCATATAACCAGTTTCAAGATGCAAAGAATTTCCCTGGTAAAGAAGAGGGGGCGCAAGGTGCATTTTTATTAATGGATAATCGTACGGGCGGAATTAAAGCGGCGATTGGCGGAAGGAAGTATGTCCCGAGGGGCTTTAATCGTGTTTTCGCAAAAAGACAACCCGGTTCTGTGCTAAAACCACTTATCGTCTATGCACCAGCACTCGAAACGAAAAAGTATAATCCGTATTCTTTATTAAAGAATGAAAGAACTTCTTTTGAAGGTTATGAACCACGCAATTACAATCGTCAATATACGAAAGAAATGACGATGTACGATGCAATTTTAGAATCAGCAAACGTACCGGCAGTTTCTTTATTAAACGAATTAGGGGTAGAAGAAGGAAAGCAATATTTAGAGAAAGGTAATGTTCATATTGCCGATGCTGGTTTAAGTACAGCACTTGGCGGATTGAAAAATGGTGTTTCAACATTTGATCTTGTGAAAATGTATCGTGCGTTTTTAGCAAATGGTGATATTATTGAGCCGCACGTTATTGACAAAGTGTTAAATAGACACGGCGCAGTTATTGGAGAATCGCCAAAAGCAGAAACGAACATTTTCTCAAAACAAACGGCTTGGTATATGACGAAAATGCTTGAAGGAGTTGTAAAGGAAGGGACAGCGAAAGCAGGTGTATATAACGGGGCGTTAGCTGGAAAAACAGGTACAACTTCACTGCCAAATGACGATAATGGAGCGAGAGATATGTGGTTCGTTGGCTATACGCCAAATTTAGTAGGCGCTGTTTGGATTGGTTATGACCGCATAGATAAAGAGCATCAGTTGCAAGGAGAAAGTGCGTCAGCAACGAAACTGTTTAAGAAAATTTTAACGAAGGCAAATGTAGAACAGAAAGAGCAGTTTATGAAGCCAGAAGGTGTGGAAACAATCGGTGCTCCGATTCGTCTGCGCAAAATTGAAGATGTGAAAATGAAATTAGCGTTTAGCCCTTTCGGTTTATTTAAAGCGAAATTAAGCTGGACACCACTTCCTGATGATAGAATTATGTATCGTATTTATAGAGTGGAAAATGGAGTCCATACGCATGTAGGCACTGTAAATGGTGCCGGAGAATATGAAGAAAAGTTCGTTAACATCTTTTCAAAACCGAGCTTTTATGTTGTGCCATATAACAAACAAACGAATCGCGAGGGAGAAAAGTCAAAAGTAGCTAAACCATAGTTTTTCTCTGTGTTATAATAAGAATGTTGTGAAAATAGTAAGCGTTTTTAAGAATGTTTGTGTCAATTTAATGAACAACGTACATAATATTATGCATTTTGTTTTTACAAGCTGTATAGTAAAAAAAGATAAATATCGAACGTATTCGAAGCATTGGTAAGGAAGGGAGCAAGGGTCTTGGTAAGAAATATAAATGAGACATTTTTAAAAGCATGTAGGGGGGAACGTACTGATTATGTACCAGCATGGTATATGCGTCAGGCAGGTCGTTCGCAGCCGGAATATAGAAAGATAAAAGAAAAGTATTCTTTATTTGAAATTACACACAATCCAGAGTTATGTGCTTACGTTACAAAGTTGCCAGTTGATCAATATAACGTAGACGCAGCAATTCTGTATAAAGATATTATGTCACCACTACCTGCAATTGGTGTGGATGTAGAAATTAAATCGGGTATTGGCCCAGTTATTGATAATCCAATCCGTTCTTTACAAGACGTAGAAAAACTAGGGGAAATTAATCCAGAAGATGACGTACCGTACATATTAGATACGATTCGTTTATTAACGACGGAAATGTTAGACGTACCGTTAATCGGTTTTTCAGGAGCTCCATTTACATTAGCGAGCTATATGATTGAAGGCGGTCCATCTCGTAACTACCATAATACGAAAGCGTTCATGTATGCAGAGCCGAAAGCTTGGTTCGCATTAATGGATAAGTTAGCAGATATGGTTATTACATATTTAAAAGCGCAAATTAACGCAGGAGCAAAAGCAGTTCAAATTTTCGATTCTTGGGTTGGAACAGTAAATGTAGCGGATTACCGCATATTTATTAAACCAGCAATGGAGCGTATTTTTGCAGAAGTTCGTATGATGGGTGTTCCAATGATTATGCACGGCGTAGGAGCTGCACATTTAGTAAATGAATGGCACGACTTACCGCTTGATGTAGTAGGATTAGATTGGCGCTTACCGATCGAAGAGGCACGTGCACGCGGCGTTCATAAGGCGGTACAAGGTAATATGGATCCGTCATTCTTACTTGCGCCATGGTCTGTTATTGAAGAACATGTAAAAGGTATTTTAGATCAAGGGATGAAACAGCCGGGTTATATCTTTAACTTAGGACACGGTGTATTCCCAGAAGTAAATCCAGATACATTAAAACGTTTAACTACATTTATTCATGAATACTCTAAAGGGCAGTTAGCGAAGTAAAGGAGCATTGCTGTATGAAAAAGAAAATTGGTTTGCTTGTAATGGCATACGGAACGCCATATAAAGAAGAAGATATTGAACGTTACTATACACATATTCGTAGAGGAAGAAAGCCAAGTCCTGAAATGCTAGAAGATTTAACAGAGCGTTACCGTGCAATTGGTGGTATTTCTCCTTTAGCTACTATTACATTAGAGCAAGCTAAAAAGTTAGAACAGCGTTTAAATGAAGTACAAGATGAAGTCGAGTACCATATGTATCTTGGCTTAAAACATATTGAACCGTTCATTGAAGACGCAGTGAAAGATATGCATAACGACGGTATACAAGATGCAATCGCACTTGTTCTTGCTCCGCACTATTCTACGTTTAGCGTAAAATCATACGTTGGACGAGCGCAAGAAGAAGCTGAGAAACTTGGAAACTTAACAATTCACGGCATTGATAGCTGGTATAAAGAGCCGAAATTCATTCAGTACTGGGTTGATGCAGTGAAAGGTATATATAACGGTATGTCAGAAGCAGAGCGTGAAAAAGCAGTATTAATCGTATCTGCACATAGCTTACCAGAAAAAATTATCGCACTTGGCGATCCATATCCAGATCAATTAAATGAAACAGCTGATTATATTGCAAGAGGTGCTGAAGTAGCGAACTATGCAGTAGGTTGGCAAAGTGCAGGAAATACGCCAGATCCTTGGATTGGTCCAGATGTACAAGATTTAACGAGAGAACTAAATGAAAAGTACGGTTATACTTCATTCGTATACGCACCAGTTGGATTTGTTGCGGAACATTTAGAAGTTTTATATGACAACGACTTTGAGTGTAAAGTTGTAACAGATGAAATTGGCGCGAAATATTATCGTCCAGAAATGCCAAATGCATCGGACGCATTTATTGATTGCTTAACAGACGTTGTATTAAAGAAAAAAGAATCTGTAATGTAAGAAGAAAGGGGGAGCATGCTTGAGGAAGAAAGTTGTAATCATCGGCGGTGGCATCACAGGATTAACAACAATGTATCACTTACAAAAAGATATTCGTGACAAGAACTTGCCGATCGATACATTACTGATAGAAGCATCGGGTAAACTTGGCGGGAAAATTCAAACCGTTCGAAAAGATGGATTTACAATTGAACGCGGACCGGACTCTTTCTTAGCACGAAAAGAAAGTGCAGCTACATTAGCGAAAGAATTAGGTTTTGGCGATGAACTTGTAAATAATAAGGCCGGTCAATCATTTGTCCTCGTAAACAATCGGTTACATAAAATGCCGAGCGGATCAATGATGGGAATTCCAACGCAAATTACGCCGTTTCTATTTTCCGGGCTGTTCTCCCCAATTGGGAAACTAAGAGCTGGTTTTGATCTATTAATGCCGAGATCAAAGCCAGTATCTGATCAATCACTCGGGCACTTTTTCAGACATCGCCTCGGAAACGAAGTGGTTGAAAATTTAATCGAACCATTACTATCTGGTATTTATGCAGGGGATATTGATGAAATGAGCTTAATGTCAACATTCCCGCAAATGTATCAAATTGAGCAGAAACATCGCAGTATTTCACTCGGTATGCGTACACTTGCCCCGAAAAAAGAGATATCTGAACCGAAAAAAGGAATCTTCCAAACAGTGAAAACAGGTTTAGAATCTATCGTAGAATCTCTCGAAGTGAAGATGCATGAAGGTACGATAATAAAGGGAACTCGCATTGAAAAAGTTGCAAAACAGGGTGATGGCTATGCGATTACTCTTAGTAACGGAAAAGAAATAGAAGCGGATGCGGTCGTAGTGGCAAGCTCACATAAAGTATTGCCGTCTATGTTTGCGCAGTACAAGCAGTTTCGTTTCTTCCGCAACATTCCGTCCACATCAGTTGCGAATGTAGCAATGGCTTTCAAAAAATCAGCCATTCAGCGCGATATTGATGGCACAGGGTTTGTCGTCTCTCGAAATAGTGATTACACCATTACAGCGTGTACGTGGACACATAAAAAATGGCCACATACAACGCCAGAAGGAAAAATGCTACTTCGTTGTTACGTTGGACGACCTGGTGATGAAGCGGTTGTAGAACAAACAGAAGAGGAACTCGTTCAGCTCGTACTAGAAGACTTACGAAAGACGATGGATATTACAGAGGATCTAGAGTTTACAGTCGTAAGCCGCTGGAAAGAAGCAATGCCCCAATATACAGTAGGCCATAACGAGCGAATGAAGAAACTCACAACATTTATGGAAAAAGAGTTGCCAGGTATATACTTGGCAGGTAGTTCTTACGCTGGTTCTGGTCTTCCGGACTGTATTGATCAAGGTGAGAAAGCCGCAAAGCTTGTACTCTCTCATTTGGAGAAAGTAATGGATACCGAATTAATTGCACAATAAAGTGAAACGCCTTCAATCACATTGAAGGCGTTTTGTTACTTATTCACCAATAAACATATATAAGTTATTTGGCTTTATCACTGCATCTCCCGCATAAATAACCCACTCTGTTAAGTTATCAAAATCTAAATGATAACTATTTCCTTCACTCATATCTTTTATAAAATATGGTTCATTAATGAGTATTCCTTGAATGAAATCTTCCGTAATGCTTTGCATTTCAAACCACATATGTTCACTTTTTCCTTCTTCGTAGGAGACACCAAACTTAGCGAGGAAACGAAAATCTTCATTTGATTGTTCAATGTGAAAAATGTTGCTGAAATATCCGAAAGTATTCTTCGCATTGTAAGCCATACGATCGGTTTCACTATTTGTTTTATAGAACATGAGCCCTGTAGCTTCCTCGTGTTCTTGGAAAAAGCTTTCAATATATTCTTCTGAAGTATTAAATTGGAATAAGAGAACGGATGGAGATTGATGGTATTCATCTCGGTCATCCATACCACCTAAGAAAGTATTTTGCGCATCTATTGGTTGTAGTTTCACTTCTTCATCCTCAATTGAAGATAATTGAGCCATACTCGTTTTATGCCCAATATAAGATAATCCTTTTTCCCATGGAACAGCTACTGTATGTATAGAACCTTGCTGACTATGCGCGATAACGATAGGCTCATTCATAGGGACTTGTCCATTCTCAACGGCATTATTAGCAAATGTTTGAAAAAGATCGCCAATACCGTAGTAGGAAGAAATGCGATTTGGAATAATTAATTCTATTTCTGTTACGCCCGCTCTTAAAAGGCCGTGTGTATGAAACCAATATTGCGTAGGCGCACCTTCTTTATCGTCCTCATAAACAGAATGAATAACGTACAAGTCAGGAATGTCAGGTAACAATTCATTTTCAACGTGATATTCAATATAGCTTCTAGATATCACTTTCATTGCGGCACTTGAATCGATTACAAATAACAAGTCTGGAGCCAGGTGCCATAAAAACTGTAACTGCTGGAAAAAGCAGTTCAGCACATCGCCTACAAATAGCGTACGAGTAAAAATTTCAGTGCCATAAGCAGCATCTTCAAAATGACGATCTACGATTGTAGCATCTTGTCTATTGTACATTTTATATTCTTCAGGGTCATTCGCCTCATCAATATGCAGTTCATACGGTATGATTGTTTCATCCATATGTAACTCAACAATAAGGCTTGTCTCATCACTAAAAACAATTTTTAACTCATCAACTTTAGTAGAGATCGTTTCTAGCCGCTGTTTTAAATGCTCAATTGTAATTCTAGTTGGTATAACGGCAATCATATCTGAAAAATGACGTTCTAATGTTCCATTCATAGCTGCGCGGTATGTTTCTGTTTGCACTTCCATCCAATCACTCCTATTCAAATGAATTCATTTTCCATGCCAATAAAATTTCGATATTTTCTGTTTTTTCTCTTTCATATTATAAAACGCATTTGTAGAAAGTGTAAAATTATTATTTTGTATTATAGTTTGAAAGCTTGTAAATTAAATAAATTTTTTGTAAAACTTGTCGAAATATCATTCTATATAACGAATCATTTGATATGATAGAAATGCTGAGAAAATATGAAATAGGGAGAGGAAAATGGCTGTGAAGAAATTGTTAAGTGTCTTTTTATCATTCATACTATTGCTTTCATTTACTGGAACTTTAGTACAAGCAGAAGAAACGACTTCTATGTCAGTAGAAAAAGCAATTCAAGTATTTAAGCAGCAAGGGAAAACGAAGGGGACAGTGGAAGGATATATCGTTGGATATACGCAAAGTCCTTCTAAATACACGAAAGATCCGGCTAAGTTTGATGATACAAACGTAGCAATTGCAGATTCGCCAAATGAAACGAATCCAGACAAAATCATGCCTGTTCAGTTGCCAAAAGGCGATGTGAGAGCGGCAGTAAACGTGAAAGATCATCCTGAAAATATAGGGAAGAAAGTTAGTTTAACAGGGACGCTTGAATTATATTTTAGTAGCCCAGGTTTAAAATCGGTAACAGCTCATAAGTTTCAAGGGGAAGGACAAAACCGTGTTAGCGATGTAGTAGCTTCGCCTGGTGGTGGAGAAGTTGCGAAGGGAACAGTGGTAACATTAACAACGAATACAGAAGGAGCAACAATCTACTATACGTTAGATGGCTCTAACCCAACAAACAAAAGTGTTCGTTATAACGGACAAATTGTAGTGAATGAAAACAGTGTGATTAAAGCAATTGCAGAGAAAGAAGGGCTTAATTCTTCAGCGATTTCAACATTTTCATTTATTATCGTAAACAATGAACAAGTTCGTATTCATGATATTCAAGGGAAATCACATATTTCTCCTTACAAAGGGAAGAAAGTATACAATGTGGAAGGCGTTGTAACAGCGCTCGATAAAAACGGTTTTTATATAGAAGATAATCAGCCAGATAATGATCTAGCTACTTCAGAAGGTATGTATGTGTACAAAAAGGATGCGAATGTAGCAGTAGGAGATCTTATTCAAGTTGATGGAGAAGTAGAAGAATATGTTGGACCTGGATATGCAGAAAGGTTTGACACAGACTTAACGACGACTGAAATTAAAGCGAGCCGCGTTGCTGTAATTGCAAAAGATCAACCTTTACCAGCACCGATTGTACTTGGAGAAAACGGTGTAAAAATCCCTGATCAAATTATCGATAATGATGCATTCGGTTTATTTGATCCAAATGAAGATGCAATCGACTTTTATGAAAGTATTGAAGGTATGCGCGTTACGATGCCAACGCCAAAAATTATTGCACCTCAGAAAAACGGGAATTTATATGTAACAGTAGAAAATGGTGGAGATAAAGTCGTAACGAAATATGGCACACCTGTATTAGATGAAAATCAATTAAACCCAGAACGTCTTTCTGTAAAAGTACCTCGTGATTATGTAGCAAAAGTAGGAGATACTTTCACTGGAGATATAACAGGAGTAGTCGGATATGATTACGGTTCATTCCGCATTGCGCCAATAACGGAATTACCATCTGTAGTAGACGGCGGATTTAAGCAAGTAGGGGCAAATATTCAGCCGCGTCTTGATAAGTTAACAGTTGCTACATATAACATTGAAAATTTCTCGGCGAATAAAAAAGAAACAACAGATGAAAAAGTAAAAGCGTTAGCGTATTCTATTAAATACAATTTAAAAATGCCAGATATTATCGGTGTAGAGGAAATGCAAGATAATAACGGAACGATTAATGACGGTACAACAGATGCTTCGTTAAGCGCAAAACGTATTATTGATGCAGTGCTAGAGATTCGCGGGCCAAAGTATGAGTATGTAGAAATTGCTCCAAACAACAATCTAGACGGAGGGGCACCAGGAGCGAATATTCGCGTCGGCTTCTTCTACAACCCATCACGCGTGAAATTAGCAGCAGTACCGAAGTTACTTAATAAAAATGTCGTTCGCATTGGAGACGAAAACCCATTGTTTGAAAGTACACGTAAACCACTTGCGGCAGAATTTACATTCCAAGGACAAAATGTTGTTGTCGTTGCAAATCACTTAAACTCAAAAATAGGAGATGCAACGCCATTTGGAAAAGTGCAGCCACTCGTATTAAAGAGTGAAGAAAAACGAGTTCAATTAGCACAAGAAGTAAACAATTTCGTACAAGGTATTCAGAAAAAGAATACGAATGCACCAGTTGTTGTGTTAGGGGATATGAACGATTTTGAGTTTGCTAAACCACTAAAAGCACTAGAAGGAACAAACTTAAAAAATATGTTAAACAAAGTGCCGAAAGAGAACCGCTACACGTACATTCATGAAGGAAATGCACAAGTGTTAGATCATATTTTAGTAACAAACAACATCGCACCATACACAATTGTAGATCCAGTACATTTAAACTCAAACATTATGAAAGAACATGGACGTGTAAGTGACCACGACCCAGTACTTGCTCAAATTGATTTGAAGAAAGCTTCTTAAATCGTTGTAAAAAACGCTTAGAAATATACTGAGCGTTTTTTTCTGTAAAAATCATGTTAAAATTAATTAAAAATTCAGTTTTTATAACGAGGAGGTTAAAGATGCAAGCATGGTTAAATGGAAAATTAATAAATCAGCTTGCAATTTTTTTTAGTATGATCGTCATGCTACAATTTGTAGCTGATGTAACAGGACTTACTCAAAATTTAGACCTTACGTATAACTTAATACATACAGCCTTGTCCTATGTAACGTTTAGTTTGGCAGTGATTTTTACTTTAATAGGTGCAAGGAGGGAACTAAGTAAATATGCAATTATTTCATTATGTTTAGTTGTAGGTATTAAAGCGATGTACTTTGCGGTAGTCGTAATTTTATGGGGATTGGCAGGTACGCCGTAAAGGGGGGAGGATTATATGAGTATAGAAAATAAAAGGTTGATAGATGTAACTGATAATAAGAGCGTAATTCTCTAAGCTAGCTTAGGGAATTACGCTCTTATTCGTTCAACGATTTAGTTTGAAATTGCTTGAAATGCTTTTCTACACCGTTCTCTTTTTTGTATTCTTCTTCTATATTTTTTTCTATCCCGCTTTACTCCTTGTATATACATAAATAAGCTAACGAGAAGGAAGAAAGTACATTGCATCATTAAAATGTACGGTGACATGCCTTGTAATGGTTGTTTCGGATCATATAAATGAATAGGTGCTCCGCCTATTGAAGGAAGTATTGTATTTAGCAGGACGTACGGAATGGAGGCAACTGCAAATGGAAAGAGAATTGCCATATAGTCCTTTTGTGACCATACAGATGCAGCAAGTCCTAAAAGGGCCATTAAACCTGCAAATAAAAAATTAATTCCGATATATACAGTAATGTAAGTGAGAGGCGCATCTAAATATAGGTTTGCGAACATTCCATCATCATTTATGATGCCTGAACCAGCCGTAGGTGTTCCGTCTGGAATGGTTAATTTGCAAAATAATAACGATAAAATAAATGGAAGCGTATAAAGAAATCCTCCGCAAAAAAACGTAACGATATATTTCGTTACTGAATAAGGAAATATAGAAATCCCCTTGCTCACAAACGGTTTAAAACCATCTGACTTATCCGAATTGTAACTTGTACTAAAGGGGATACTCGCAATAACTGGCATTAATAATAAATAAACATCCATTTCATTGTCGCGAAATCCAATCCATTTTATATCTGTTGATATAGGACCATTCGCTGCGTCTCCTAAATAACGAATGACATAGTAATAGTGATAAATACAAATAAGAACGAATCCACTAAACATCATAATTAAAGAAATACGACTACAAAAAGCTTGCTTTATATTTAAACGAAGCGCACGCATCATGACTGAAAAAGCCTCCACTATTTTGATAAACTTGTCTATTTTCTATATTACTATTAAATGTAAACATTTTCTTGTTTTTTTATTTGATTATTTGAAAAAAGGGAAATTCGTTGTCGTTAAGTAAGGTTTAATTGCACATCTTAAGAACATCTTTTCTTTTTCGCTTTTCTTCTGATACACTATGACAGTATTATATAATTTGACTGGATTTTTTTTATACTGGAAATAATAAAAAAGAGAACTTGTATAGAATGTAAGCGTGTGGTAATATCAAAGATGTACTGATTGACTATATTATCCAATTGGTCATTTTTGGAGGTGACGATGTGGCGATAGATCGAAAACGTTCTATTATTGAAGCTGCAACAAAGTCTTTTTCAGCGTTCGGTTATAAAGCAACAACGATGGATCAAGTAGCGAAATTAGCGAATGTAGGAAAAGGAACGATTTATACTTTTTTCAAAAATAAAGAAGAGCTATTTGGTGAAATTATTTCTAATTTAATTACAGAAATGAAGCAAGTTGCAGAAAATGCAATTCGTTCAGATGTTTCATTTTTTGAAAATGTACATAGAGCATTATATAGCATATTAGAATTCAGAAAAGAACATCAGCTCATGATTAAGTTAATTCAAGAAGAGCGCGATATGGGAACGAAAGAAGTACAAGAAGTGATGCAACAAGTAGATGTGGAAATCGTTTCTGTCATTCAATCGTATTTAAGGATTGCGATTGAAAAAGGTGAGATTAGCAAATGTGATCCAGAAATTACTGCATTTATTATGCTTCGCTTATACGTATCGCTTATTTTTGATTGGGAAAAAAATCATGAACCGCTAGAAAAAGAAAAAATCGCAGAATTATTTGAACTTTATTTATTAAAAGGATTGTCAAACTAAGATAATCCTTTTATTATTATAAAATATGACCAAATGAACAAAGTGGTCATATATTTAATTTAAGGAGGGAAAATAGAAATAGTAATTTTATATTGAGTAAAAGTTGCATAGTATAAATTCGGGGATAAGGCATATGTATGAATAGGTATAGCCTTTTTATTTGGGAGAAAATGACTAAATGAACGATTTGGTCATTTAGAAAAGGGGGAGAAATGATGAAATGGAATCAGTTACTTCGTAAAGAGTTTACTGAAATTATAAAAAGCAAAAAAATATTAATTCCAATTATCGCGGTTTTATTCGTGCCAATTTTATATGCAGGTATGTTTTTATGGGCCTTTTGGGATCCGTATAAACAGTTAGATGATTTGCCAGTTGCGGTAGTCAATTTAGATAAAGGTGCAGTATTTGATGGGAAACCAATTGAGGTCGGAAAAGGGCTCGTTGATAACTTAAAAGACAATACAAGTTTTAAATGGGAATTTGTAAGTGAAAAAGAAGCGAAAAAAGGAATGGAAGGTAGAAAGTATTACATGTTAGTACGCATTCCAGATGACTTCTCAAGTAACGCTACAACGTTATTAAAAGATGAACCAAAACCATTAAACTTAGAATACATTCCAAACGAAAGCTTAAACTTCCTATCTTCACAAATTGGCGGAACAGCCATTGAAAAAATTAAAGGTGAAGTATCAAGTACGTTAACGAAAACATATGCAGAGAAAATGTTTGATTCCATTCAAGACGTCTCAAAAGGATTAGCAGATGGGGCGGAAGGAGCAAATAAACTACACGACGGATCAAGCGAGCTGCATGATGGTTCAAGTAAAGTGACGGACGGCCTTCATACACTTCAAGGGAAGTCTGGGGAGATGAAGGATGGGGTTCAGAAGTTAGCAGATGGATCTAATAAATTAGTAGATGGGTCAGGCCAAGTAACAAATGGTTTAAATACGCTAAATAGCAAAACAGGTGAAATGCAGATAGGTATAGGGAAATTAGTAGATGGATCTGGCAAAGTAACGAACGGTTTAAATACGTTAAATAGTAAAACGGGTGAATTGCGTGATGGATCTGAGAAAGTGACCGGTGGTTTGAACAAATTAGTAAGTAAATCCGGTGAATTAAAAACAGGAACAACTGATCTATCAAATGGTATGGAACAACTGGTTGGGGGACAAAGCCAATTAGAGGAAGCTTCTCAAAAAATTGAAAAAGGTTTGCAAGATTTAAATAGTAAAGTGAAAAATTCTGCTGCAGCTTTAGAGGAAATGCAGTCGAAAGGCCCTTCTATATTGAATACAGTAAATGAGAAAATAGATGGAGCTGGGGCGAATGTAAATCAGTTAAATGAACTTACGCAATCAACAGCAGGAGATGCAAAAAATGCAGCGCAAGATGTAGCGAATTTACAAAAGCAAATTGAAAGTTTACCGAAAGAATATCAGGAGCAGTTACAACCATTCATAACAAGTGCTGTAAAAAGTACAGCGACAGTTCAGCAAAAAGCTGCCGGAGTAGCAGGTGGAACAAATAAATTAAATGAAGAAGTAAAACAATTAAAAGGCGAAATACATCAAAAAACAAATGGACTGCAAAATAAATTACCAAATCCAGCAGGGGTGAAAACTCTAGTAGGTGGTATCGAGAAACTAACGAATGCACAAAATGAATTTGTTAGTAAGTTTCATGGATTTGGTGAGGGATTAGATAATGCAAAAATAGGTGCCGATAAATTAAAAGATGGATCAGTTCAATTAATTGATGGAGTAACGCAATTACAAAGCGGATCTGGAAAAGTGACAGCAGGATTAGGTCAATTATCTGCAGGAGTAAACCAATTAGCAGACGGTTCAAGCCAAGTAACAGGCGGTTTAGGTACATTATCTGTAGGAGCAAACCAAATGGCAGGTGGAGTAAATCAATTAGCAGATGGATCCAGTCAAGTAACAACTGGCTTAGGTATTCTAAATGGTGGTCTAAATAAAATGTCAACTGGCTCAACCCAGCTAATCGATGGAGTAAATAAACTGGCAGACGGATCTGGTAAAGTAACAGATGGCCTCGTAAAAGTAAATGATGGTTCAGGTGAACTTGCTGAGAAACTTGGCGAAGGGGCAGAGAAAACTGGTGAAGTGAAAGGGACGGATAAAACGTATGATATGTTTGCAAGTCCTGTAAAAGTGAAGACGGAGAAAATGGCGGAAGTTCCTAACTACGGAACTGGATTTACACCGTATTTCTTATCACTCGGTTTATTTGTTGGGGCATTACTCTTATCTATCGTATATCCATTACGTGATACAGTGGGCGTTCCGAAATCAGGATTTAGTTGGTTTATTAGTAAGTTCGGCGTGTTACTATCAGTTGGTATTATTCAAGCGATAGTAGCAGATATTATATTACTATTCGGATTAGGTGTAGAAGTACAAAGTATTCCGTATTTCATACTCTTTAGCATCGTTACAAGTTTAGCATTTATCGCATTAATTCAATGTTTAGTAACAGCATTCGGTGATGCAGGGCGTTTCATTGCTATCATCACACTAATTATTCAGCTTACAACAAGTGCTGGAACATTCCCGCTAGAATTGATTCCGAAGTTTTTACAACCATTCAATGCTTGGTTACCGATGACATACTCTGTATCAGGATTGAAAGCAGTCGTATCAAGTGGAGACTTTAATTTCATGTGGCAAAACGTAGGAGTACTCATGATTTTCATCGTTGTATTATCACTTGGAACGATTGCTGCATTAACTTGGATGCACAAACGACAATTTAGAAATATTGCGGAAAATCAATCGATTGAAGCATAGGAAAAAGCACCTTTGTGGTGCTTTTTTCTTTTAACTTATCGTTTCTATAGGTAGTCTACTATGTTAGTGTTACTTTTTGTTTTCGTTCTTTCATTCCATTTCTATTCTTTTTAATGCTAATTCAGCTGCTAATTTCCCGTTATGTTGGCCATGTTCTTTAACCCAATTTAGTTTTTCGCTAGCTGGCACGTATCTATGGAAACCTAGAATTTCAGCGGCTCTCTCTTGTACCCACATATCCGAATCGTCCAAGAGGGGAAGTATTTCATGTAATTGTGCGCGAGGAGTTAAAGCCATAATTGAAAATAAATATTGAGTTCTTTTAGCTTCATTTAATTCATCGTTTTTAAGAAGGTTTTTCAATTCATTAATGGTTTGTACATCTTGCTTTAGTTGCAGTTTATCCGTATTCTCTTTGGAACAAGGATAATATCTTGGAAGTTCATACCAATCGCTTTCAGGATTTTCTAATAGAGCTTTTATTAACGTTTGTACATGAGGATATACTGGAGATAAATCTATTTCCTCATGGTCTATAAAACAAACTTTTCCTGTTAGTGGCCCTAACATGTAAACACCTACATAATTGGAATTATCATCTGTCCATAATGGGAAAACTTCTGAAATATTAACATCTTCATGTAGGTATAAATACACTTCCATGGCTTCTTCAAAGGATAATAAGCGTATTAAAAAGTCATTCTTGTGCTGCAAATAGATTGGATTTTTGAAAGCATTCATCATTTCTTGAGGTAATGATATGTTAAAAAAAGTTGCAATTTGATTAAATAAATTGTCCATTATGTATTCTCCATTCATTATATTTAAAACTAACTCGAAATTTGAACCTCTTCATAAATGGAAACGAATGTTTTGTGGGATTTTTTCGTCATCAACAATTTCGTATTCTATTTACTTATACTCCTATAAATTTTTTACTATACATTAATAATACAAAAGTCCTTTGCAATAACACCAATGTTTTAGAAAATAGATTTTTTATTTTCTGTATTAATTCAGCTATTCCAGAGGCTCAATTAATTTGTCCTTGGAGCTCTTGCTTTTAATTTCTGATTGCAGTCTAAACGAAAGAAAAGGAATTACAACAATTTACAGAGAAAACTAGAATAGAGGAGTTGATATGATGAAAGGAAATCTTACTTATTATTTTATCGTAAATCCGCTAATCATCTTTCTTGTTTACGCCCTTTCACCTATCTTGTTTCATAAAGAAAAATATATAAATATAAAAGATGCATTAGGAATACTTGCAGTTTACTATGTGCTAATTAGCGGATATTACCTTATGGATGTTGTAAGTAAAAGAATGAAGAAAAGTAATAAGGACAAACAATAAAGTTGTATTATTTAAAAACCGATGGAGGATAACAAAATGACCGAAAATGAAATAAAATTCAGAGATACGACGATTCGTAACTTTTTCGATAAAGAGGACCGTCTAAAATCGATTCCAGGTCAAAAGAAGAAAAAACTAGTATTGTTGGAGCATTTAATTAGCAAGTTACACGCTGGAAATCAATATACGGAAAAAGAAATTAATACTTTTATAAAACAGTATCACGATGATTTTTGTACGATTAGACGCGAGTTCATTGTACACGGGTTTATGGAGCGAGAGGATAATATGTACCATATAAACGGGAGAGAAGTGTGGACGAAGTGGGAGGAGTTAAAATAATGAATTAGCGGGGGAATCCCTACTGATGATGAGTTCACGCTAGTTATGCATTTAGCATTATTCTTTCGAGAAAAAGGTAAGAGGTGATTCAGTGATACGATTAGCAAAAGAGATTGATGCAGAATCCATTATGAATATTAGAAAAGAAATTATATTATCGGAAACTACTACAAAGTTTTTTATAGTATCTCCAAATAAATTGCCAAATGATATTGATGCAGAAAAAGAAAAGATACGGAAAGGCAATAGAAAAGGGAATCTTTATATAGTTTATGAAGCAGATAGTAAGGTGGTTGGCTTTTTACTTTTCAATCGCTACGAACTAGAACGTCTACGGCATGTAGGTACAATGGGAATGGGGATTAGAGAGGCGTACTGTAATCAAGGCATTGGTACAAAACTAATTGAATTTCTTATTAGCTGGGCTAAAGGACAGGAAGGTTTAGAGAAAATTTGCTTAGGCGTAGTTTCTATTAATGATAGGGCGATTAAGGTGTATAAACGTATGGGATTTGTAGAAGAAGGAAGACAAAGAAAGCAAATTAAATATGAAGATGGATCTTATGGAGATGACGTATTGATGGGTTTTTACATTGAATGAAATAAAGGAGTTTTCTATTGATAGAAAGTGGGATTTTATGAGTAATTGTATAGTCGGTGCATATTGTACTGAAAAGACTGCCAATATTGGCAGTCTTTTTTTAGTGGAAGGTTTACACTTAGCAAACCTTAAATTCCAATCGCTCTTTCTGACGAAGATGATGTGCAAAATGCATAGAAATAAGCTGGAACCATTCTGCTGCATGTAAGTAGCCAAGCCCAGGGTGCTTTACTTTACAATCACTTGGAATAGAAGAAAGTGTTGGCTCAATATCTTTAACAACTGTAATTAATTCTAGAATACGTTTTTGTATTTCTTCTTTATTAGAGGGATTTTCAGGTGTATATCCAGGATGATTTGGTACTTTGATTTGTATATTTGGAAAAGCACCAAGTTTATATACTTTTTCACCCATATCCGTTTTCTTGTTTGTTGCTGATGGTGTTTCAATTTTACATTTCGCAATGGCATCTAACTGCATATATGTAGAGGCAATTAAATGATTATACATTTGACCAAGAGACCATTCTTCGCTAGACGGCTTCGTCCTAAATTGTTCTATAGAGTACTTTTCTAATTCCTCTATGTAGTACGTTGCTAACTCTTCAAATTTCTTCATATCACTAACTCCTTTTTATGAAAATGTATTTGTTAATACCTACTATAAAGAAGTAATGCTGACAACATTATGTCAGTAGTGAAATGCAAAAATTAAAGTTGTAACATTTTCTTTGCTTCATCACGGATTTTTTCAGATAGAACGTTTGGCTCAAGTACTTGCACTTGGCTTCCCCAACTCAATACCCATTGAAACACTTCATCTATGTTTCTTGATTTCAAAAAGACGTGAAAACCATCATTTCTATGTTCGTATGAATCTATAAAGAAGTATCGTGATTCAATAATTTTATGTGCAATACGGGATGGGAATAATAAATGAATCATCACAGTACGGTTGCTTGCGGGCTGATATTCTTGCAAAGAAAAGTCTTCGGGTTTTGTAAAGGATTCTTGTTCTTGCTGTAATTTCTCCATTCGATCTAAGCGGAAATTACGTATTTGTTTTCTAAGTAAACAGTAGGCAACGATGTACCAAATTCCTGAAATATTGACTAAGCCGTAAGGATGAACGGTCCGTTTTATTTTTGTAGTTTCTCTCGGTTTCAGATAAGAAAAAGAGATAGCCTGTTCTTTTTGAATAGCTTCTTGCAATAGGAGAATTTGATTTTCCAGCTTTTCTTGTTCAGATTGCTGATGTGAAAATATAGGAGAAAGGAAACGAAAAGTTCCTCGTAATTCCTGGGCTTTCTTTTGTTGATCAGTAGGGAGAACAATTTCAAGTTTCTCTTTTGCTGATCGTGCATGTACAGAAAAAGAAGAAGTGAAAGTTTTCTCGATATAATCACCGCCTAATAAAAGAGTAACAGCCTCTTCAGGCGTAAGTTGAATGGGTGGTAAGAAATAACCATCCATTAATGAGTAGCCGTGGCCGGGCATGGCGAAAAGTGGGACGCCAGATTCACTAAGTGCATCCATGTCTCGATAAATCGTTCTTATACTTGTCTCAAATTTTTCCGCTAAGTTTTGTGCTGTAACAGTTTGTCTTCTTTGTAATTCAATTAATATAGCTAATAAACGATCCGTCCGATTCATGAAATATCTCCTTTTATCTTTAATAAATATGCCTCCTGTAAACTTCTAAAAGTAGTATAAATTCTCCTCCCATTAACATACTTTTCCCTATGTATAATATTAATATAGTAAAATCATAACAACCCATGTTGCAGTTTCCAATAATATACTATATAATCAATTTAAGAAAACGTTTTCATGCAAAGGGGGAGAATTTCGTGTCGACTATAGAGGACGTGGCGAAATTAGCGGGGTTATCAAGGACAACGGTTTCTAGGGTGATTAATAATCATCCATATGTTTCAGATGAGAAGAAAAAAAGGGTTCAATTAGCAATGAAGCATTTAGGCTTCGTTCCTAATTCTGCGGCGAGAAGGCTTCGTAAACAAAAGACGGAAACAATTGCGGTGCTAGTTCCAAGGATTACAAATCCTTTCTTCAGTAGATTTATCGAAGCAATCGAGATTGCTGCTTCTGAACATAAATATAAACTGATTATTTGTCAAACAAGATATTTACCGGAAAAAGAGATGGAGTATTTACAATTATTATCTACGAAACAAGTAGATGGGATTATTCTATGTTCACTAGAAAATCCGTGGGAAGATGTAGAGCCATACTTACAGCACGGTCCAATCGTGTTATGTAATGAATATATTGAGGAAGCAAATGTTCCGACAGTGAAGTTTGACCATGCACAAGGAGCATACATAGCTGCGAAGCATGTGTTAGAACAAGGATATCGTAATCTTATTTTTTGTCGTGGTAACGAAACCAAAGTGGTTAGTCAACAGCGAAAAATGGGCTTTTTACGTGCCATAACAGAGAAGAGCCGCCAAGTAGAAGCGATCGATTTTCTTGAAAACGCTTTCTCTTGGGAGGATGGAAAACGAATATTCCATGAAGTATTAAAGGACAAAAAAAATCCTACCGCGATTTTGGCAGGAGGCGATGAAGTAGCAGCTGGAATTATTTCAGAGGCGAAACGCCATGACTGGAGCATTCCAGATGATCTAGCTGTTATCGGTTTTGATAATCAAATTTTATCACAGATTACAGAGCCAGGTATTACGACAATTGAACAGCCAATCGATGAGATGGCCCGAAAAGTTGTCGACCTGATGATGGATAAAATCCATACGAAAAATTATCGAAAAAAAGAATTGTATGAGTTTGAACTGGAGCTCTTGGTGAAAGGTTCAACGATGAAGGATACGATGTTATTAGCCTAGTAGACTATGTCTGCTAGGTTTTTTTATGTTCACAAACTACTATTCTTCGTGAACGCAGTCATCACATTTGTTATGGTATGCTTCGTGTTGCTCATCAATTTCTTTCCCGCAGTGCGCACAAGTTTTCGTCGGCAAATTTCTGAAAAACTCCATTGGTTGATCGATCATGTCAATCCCTCCATTTCCATTTCTTACTATCATTGTATTAGTACAAAAAATAAAAGTCAACAACTGTTTTATAACAAAATTGAAAATTAATGAAAAAGTTTAGGAAATGGATTATAGTTAACAATGTAGGATGTAAGTGAAACATGCATTCCTACTCGGTTTTAGAAAGGATGGATACATATGAAAATGACTGTTGTCGGCTTTTGGGGCGGCTTTCCTGAAGCGGGAGAAGCAACGTCGGGGTATTTGTTTGAACACGATGGTTTTCGTTTACTTGTCGACTGTGGTAGTGGTGTACTAGCACAGCTTCAAAAATATATAACACCATCTGATATAGATGCAGTTGTACTTTCGCATTATCATCACGATCATGTTGCAGACATTGGGGTATTGCAATATGCGAGATTAATTATGAGCGGGGCGAAGGGGCAACTACCGGAATTACCAATATACGGTCATACGTTTGACGAGAATGGATTCCATTCTTTAACGCATGAACCACATACGAAAGGAATCGCGTACAATCCAGAAGAAGCACTTCAAATTGGACCGTTCTCGATTTCATTCTTAAAAACTGTTCATCCTGTTACATGCTTTGCGATGCGTATTACAGCTGGTAGTGAGGCTGTAGTATATAGCGCTGATTCCAGTTATATTCCTGAATTTATTCCATTCACAAAAGATGCTGATCTTTTCATTTGTGAGTGTAATATGTATGCACATCAAGAAGCAGCAAAAGCAGGACATATGAATAGTACAGAAGTGGCAAGTATTGCGAAAGATGCGAACGTAAAAGAGCTTTTATTAACGCACTTACCGCATACAGGCAACCCATCTGATTTAGTAACAGAAGCAAAACAAATTTTCAGTGGCCATATTACGCTAGCGCATAGTGGCTACGTATGGAACTCATGAGGTGATATGATGTTATTTATTGATAATAAAGGAATTACAGATCCTAGAATAAACTTAGCAATTGAAGAATATTGTGTGAAGAATTTAGATATTAACGAAACATACTTACTGTTCTACATTAATGAACCTTCCATTATCATTGGTAAAAACCAAAACACAGTAGAAGAAATTAATGCAGATTACGTAAAAGAAAAAGGGATTCATGTCGTTCGTCGTCTATCTGGCGGAGGCGCAGTATATCACGATTTAGGAAACTTAAACTTCAGCTTTATTACGAAAGATGATGGAGACAGTTTCAGCAACTTCAAAAAATTCACAGAGCCTGTAACGAAAGCGCTTGGTAAATTAGGCGTAAATGCAGAATTAAGTGGTCGTAACGACATTTTAGCTGAAGGTAGAAAAATTTCAGGTAACGCGCAGTTCTCAACGAAAGGTCGTATGTTCAGTCACGGTACGTTACTATTTGACTCTGAAATCGATCACGTCGTATCAGCGTTAAAAGTAAAAATGGATAAGATTCAATCAAAAGGTATTAAATCAATCCGTAGCCGCGTTGCGAACATTACAGAGTTTTTAAACGAAAAAATGACGACAGAAGAGTTTAGACAACTTCTTCTAGAAACAATTTTCGAAGGGGAAACAGAAATTCCAACGTACGAATTAACAGAAAATGATTGGAAAGAAATCCATAAACTATCTGAAGAGCGCTACCAAAATTGGGATTGGAACTACGGAAAATCTCCGAAGTTCAACTTACAACATTCACACCGATTCCCAGTTGGACAAGTTGACGTTCGTCTTGAAGTGAAAAAAGGAACAGTAACAGAATGTAAAATTTACGGTGATTTCTTCGGTTCATTAGATGTGCATGACATTGAAGAGCGTCTAACAGGTGTACAATTTGATAAAGATGCATTCACTGCAGCTTTAGAAGGCGTAGATATTAAACGCTACTTCGGTAATATTACAACAGAAGATTTCTTACATTTATTCTTCTAAAAATAAGGGAGGCTGCCGTAACGGCAGCCTCTTTTTTTTGCGTAGATTGTCGCGTTTTGTCGGTAAGTCGATATATTAGAAAAATCGCTGATATATTTCGAGTTACGGTCGATATATTTGGAAAATCGCTGATATAAATTGAGTTGCGCTGATATATCTGAAAAATCGCCGATATAATTTCATTCACCATAAAATCACAGGACATTTGCCCCTCGTAAAGGCATATATATATTCAAAAGGAGGCGGATTGAAATGAAGAGGATAATGTACGTTGTATTACTACTCAGCTTCGTTATCGGAATGACAGCCTGTAACGATGAAACGTCTTCAAGTCGCACACTTTTATCTATTGGAAAGCCAGCGAAGGATCATGTTATATATTTTACGCATACGGATAATAAACGAAAGATAGCTGATATACAAACTATGTTTCAAAATAAGAAATGGAAAAGAAATGAAACGTTTAGTACGGTGAATAAAACGCCAGATCTTGTCTTTTCGATAGATGAGGACAATAAAGGAATACCAACGTTATATGTTACATTGTTTTTTCATGAAAATGGAGCGGATGCAATCAACTTGTATGGGGAGCATACGAGCTTGAATAAAGAGGAGCTAAAAAAACTTAGTGAAAAGATGAATGCATATTATCCTGAAATGATTTTAGCACTCGTTTCATAGTTTGCTAACAAATAGAATTCCCTTATCCTTCCAAAGAGATTCAAAAGGAGGTGATCGTTGTATATGCAGTTAATGGAATATCACTTGCTACTTTAATTTTCTTTTAATATAATTAATTTAGAATTTTTAAATATTCTAAATTTTATAAAGGTGGGGTTTGTGTGAATCTCGTTCAATCTTTGGCTGAAACGGCGAAAAAGAAGGGGGATAAACCGGCTTATATATTTATGGATCAGTCGGTCTCGTATGACCAAATAAACAAAATGGTCACAAGGTTTTCTAGCAATTTAGCAGCAATGGGCATTGGAAAAGGGGACAATGTCGCATTAGTTGTTGGAAACTCACCACATTTTTTGGTCGGTTTATATGGAACAATGAAAGCTGGAGCAACTGTTATTCCGGTTAATCCAATTTATACAGCAGACGAAATGCATTACATTTTACAAAATGGAGATGTAAAAACAATCATCGTACTCGACGTCCTTCTACCTGTTATACAATCTCTTACAACAAGACTTCCTTCACTTGAAAACATCATCATATGTGAAACCTCATCAGATTTTAACCATACAGAAACCGAAAAAATGAAAACGTTTACGACAATGATAGGGGCTGGAGATTTAACTTACGAAGGCCCTGAGCTAGATGAAGAAGATGTAGCGGTTATTCTATACACTTCAGGCACGACTGGAAAACCGAAAGGCGCTATGTTAACACATAAAAATTTATATAGTAATTCGAACGATGTTGCGTCCTATTTACAATTTACTGCTGATGATCGCGTCGTTGCGGCACTGCCAATGTTCCACGTGTTCTGCTTAACAGTGGCGGTCAATGCACCGATTGTGAACGGGGCAACTATTTTAATGTTACCGAAATTTAGTCCGAAAGAAGTATTCCGTATTTGTCGCACGTACGAACCAACGATTTTTGCTGGTGTACCGACGATGTACAATTATTTATATTTATTTGAAGAAGCAGGCGCAGAAGATGTGAAGACGCTTCGCCTTTGTATTTCAGGTGGTGCATCCATGCCTGTTGCTCTTCTGCAAAACTTTGAAAAACGTTTTGACGTTATCGTTTCAGAAGGATACGGTTTATCAGAAGCATCACCAGTAACTTGTTTTAACCCGCTCGATCGTCCGCGTAAACCAGGGTCGATCGGTACAAATATTTGGCATGTAGAAAATAAAATTGTGAACGAACTTGGGGAAGAAGTACCTGTTGGGGCAGTCGGTGAATTAATTGTTCGCGGACCTAACGTTATGAAAGGATACTATAACGCACCAGAAGATACAGCTGCGACATTAAAAGACGGCTGGCTGTATACAGGAGACTTAGCGAAAATGGATGAAGAAGGTTACTTCTATATCGTTGATCGCAAAAAAGATATCGTCCTAGTTGGCGGTTATAACGTATACCCTCGTGAAGTAGAGGAAGTATTGTACACACACGAATCAGTAGCAGAAGTTGTCGTAATCGGCGTTCCTGATGAAAACTTAGGAGAAGCAGTGCGAGCTTACGTCGTTTTGAAACAAGCTAACGTAACAGAAGAGGAACTTATGCACTATTGCACGTTACATTTAGCAAAATATAAAGTGCCAATGAGTATCGAATTTTTAACAGAGTTACCAAAGAATACGACGGGTAAATTGTTAAGAAGAGCGTTAAAAGAGAAAGCGATGCAAGTTTAAAAATAGAGGCAACCATCTTTCTGAAGGTGGTTGCCTTTGTATTTTTTAGAATTGGTTAAGCTATAACCCCATATATTTAAACCGTAATATGACTAATAAGGAGGAGATATACGTGGAGCAAAAGGAATTACGTTTACGGAGAGTTCAATACCTGATTTGTGACATTATGGATGAAATGAATTCTGAAAGTGAAAAGAAAAACTTAGAAATACTGCAGCAAGTCATTGATCATCTTTCAGGTGCGATAGGTGATTTAGTTGATCCATCAAGCTCGTATTCTATCGATTATTTAGAACGGAAAGTTCATACGGCACATTATTTACTATTTAAAAATGAACGAAAGGCGTATTTGTGTAGGAAATGATATTTTTTATTTGACATTGATAATCATTATCAATATGATGGTTATGTTGGGTATAATCATATAAAGAGAGAGGTTATGTTGATAATGATTAAGAAAAAATATATCAATGCATTCGTTATAGCGGCAACTTTAGCAGTTCCATTTAGTGGTGTTATGGCACCGATTGCGAAAGCAGAAGCGGCAGTAGAAATGAAAGCAAATAGTAAACTAGCAGATGGCACATATGACGTTATTTTAAAGACTTATAAAGATCAAACGAATGATACATCAGTTGCGTCTACATATTTAAAAAATCCAAAAGTAACCATTCAAGGTGATAAGAAAATCGTTACGTTAACAGTTCAAGATAGTAGCTATTTTCAGTACCTTAGAGTAGAAGATCCAAATAAAGCAGGGACATTCCATGATGTAAAAGTAATCTCCGAAGATAAAGCGAATAACGGTACGAAAGTGGTTCAATTTGAAATTGGTGAGTTCTCGAAAAAATATAATATGCAAATGCATATATTAATTCCAGCAATTAAATACGATCATAAATATCAACTACAGTTTGAAATCGATGCAAGTGCAATTGAACAGAAGCCTAAATTCTCAGATGTACCAGCTTGGGCACAAGAATCAGTTCAATATTTAGTAGATAAAGAAGCAGTGCACGGTAAGCCAAACGGTACATTTGCTCCGGCTGAAAATATCGATCGTAGTTCAGCTGCAAAAATATTAGCAACTGTTTTAGGGTTAGAAATTAATAAAGATGCAAAGCCATCATTCCCTGACGCACAAAATCACTGGGCAACTCCATATATCGCTGCTGTTGAAAACGCAGGTATTGTAAAAGGTGATGAGAAGGGTAATTTTAATCCGAATGGAATTATTAACCGTGCATCAATGGCTTCTATGTTAGTAAATGCATATAAATTAGAAAGAAATGAAAATGTTAAACTACCAAAAGAATTTGCTGACTTAAAAAATCATTGGGGTGCGAAGTATGCCAATATTTTAATCCAAGAAAACATTTCAGTTGGAACAGATAATGGCTGGGCTCCAGATAAAGCAGTAAGCCGTGCGGAAGCAGCACAATTTATTGCGAAGACGGATAAGTTAAAGAAATAAATTAAAACGTATACTAGATTTTGTATAAATAAAAAAGGAAGATTTGAACTTCAAATCTTCCTTTTTGCATTGTTATATATTCCTCTTCATTAACTCCCCAACCTGCATCGCAACATACTCAACATCATTATCAATTTCATCCAACACGTAAGATTCCAAAATGCCCATGACAGCTGTTCCTAAAAATTTTAAAACGATGTGTGTATCAATGTTTTTATTTACTGACGTATTTGTGTTTAATTTTTTTTCTAGTTCACCCATGATGAACGTTAGGAGCTTTTTCTGAAATGATAATGTGCTATTGCTTCTAAATAACGACGCGAAAAATGGTTTATGTTCTTTGAAGTATTCAAACCATATGACAGTTCCTTCTATATAGCCTTTTGTTTGTTTTATATCGCATATTTCTCTTAATTGATTTAAATGATCGTCCACAATTTTGTCTAATAAATTGTATTTATCTAAGTAGTGTAGGTAGAAAGTTTTTCTTCCGATGTTTGCTTTTTCTGTAATGTTTTTTACTGTAATTTCGTCAAAGCCATCTTCAATTAACATTTCGATAAATGCAGATTGAATGGCGTTTTGTGATTTTATAATTCTTCTATCGATTTTCTCCATATGGTGTTCCTCCGTTGTTGATACACATATTTCGTTATGTGTGTATTATCACCCAAATGCATAAATGTGGTCATTGAAACAAGTGCTTGCTCGCTTTATCATAAATATACACGTGAGTATTAACTCTCGCAAGTGTAAATTAAAAATAAAGTAAGGGTGGTTTTATATATGGCAGTTACGAAGAGAAATGTTCATTTTTATGCAAGAGGATTACGAGTTGCAGGCATTTTAAATATTCCTGTAGGTGCTGAGGAAAAGAAACAAAATGCAGCGATTGTTTGTGTGCATCCAGGTAGTAGCTGTAAAGATCAAACGGCAGGATTATATGCGGAGAAGTTAGCAGAACAAGGTTATGTAACGCTTGCGTTTGATGCATCGTATCAAGGTGAAAGTGAAGGGGCACCGAGATATATGGAAGAACCAGCTGCGCGCGTTGAAGATATTCGCTCAGCGGTAGATTATGTAACTACTCTTCCTTATGTAGATGAAGAACGTATCGGTGTATTAGGTGTTTGTGCGGGCGGAGGATATGCGGTAAATGCCGCAATGACGGAGCGCCGTATTAAAGCAGTTGGCACAGTTGTTGGTGCAAATATCGGCCGATTAAATCGTGAAGCTGATCCAATCGGGGTGTTAGAGGCCATCGGTAAACAACGTACTGCTGAAGCGCGCGGAGCAGAGGCGATGATTACAAACTGGATTCCTAAAAATCAAGAGGAATTAAAGGCAGCAGGTATGACGGATATAGATATTGTAGAAGCAGTTGAGTATTATACAACACCGCGTGGGCAAAGTGTTAACTCTCCAAATAAGTTAAATTTTACGAGCATGGGATCGGTAATTGGTTTTGATGCGTTCCATTTAGCAGATATATTATTAACACAGCCGTTACAAATTATTGTCGGAAGCAAGCAAGGCGCATTCGGTTCTTATAAAGATGGTCATGAGCTGTATGAGAAAGCAGCTTCAGAGAAAAAAGATTTACTTGTTGTGGAAGGTGCGAGTCATTACGATTTATATGACCAACCAGAACCAGTAAAAATTGCAGTTGAAAAATTAACAAGTTTCTATAACGAAAATCTGTAAAAGTAATTTTGTTTTGAATTGCACCTCTAATTGTTAAGTTTGCATCTAGCAGTTAGAGGTTTTTATTGTGAAGATGGCTGTGCTTAATATTTACGTTATAAGTGCATAACAAGATATAATAGAAGAAATGAATAAGGAGGCTGGCTGTGAAAAATCTTCGTTATTTCAATATATTCACTATTTTAATTGTATACACACTACTCATGTTTTACATCGGCTGGAACGGTTGGGTTTGGCTTAGTACGGTGTTTGGCTGGGAATCTTGGGGATATTACGCTTTCGTAGTCGGATTTATTTCATATGCGTACATTCTCGTGCAAGTGTTTAAGTTCTTACCATTTCTACGAACGATAGGTTCGATTTGGTTTGCGGTCATACAATATGCGCTTATGCTGTTGCCGTTAGCGAATATTACGGTCTTTTTTTTACAGTTTTCAGTGGAGAAAGAAGCGGCAATTATTTGGACAGGAACGGCCGTGTTACTTGCGTTTATCTTTATTTTTGCATATGGGGTATTCAACGCATATAGCCCGGTAGTTAGAAAGTACGAGGTGCACATACCGAAAAAAGTAGAGGGACGTAAAAGCTTACGCATTGCGATGGCTTCTGATATGCATTTCGGTAAATTATCTGGCGTTTCGCATTTAAAAAGACTTGTCCGTCATGTAAATGAGATGGAGCCTGATATTATTTTACTGCCAGGTGATATTATCGATGATCATCCAGGTGTGTTCATTCAAAAAAATATGGGACATATTATGAAACAAATGAAAGCTCCATTAGGCATATATGGTGTGTTAGGAAACCACGAATATTACGGACGAGCGGTTCCGGAATTTTTGCAAGAGATGGATAAAATCGATATTCGTATTCTGTTAGATGAAGTGATCACAATTGAAGATCAGTTTTATCTCGTTGGAAGAAGAGATAAAACTGAGCGAGATCGCCAAAGCTTTGAAAAACTTATGAGTACAGTGGATAAATCCATGCCAGTTATCGCAATGGATCACCAACCGTTTGAATTAAAACAAGCAGCGGATGCTGGCGTAGATTTACTATTATCCGGTCACACGCACCGCGGACAAATGGCGCCGAATCATATTGTAACGAGAAGAATGTACGAACTAGACTGGGGATACGCACAAAAAGGTGCATTCCACGCGATTGTTTCTTCTGGTTTCGGATTTTGGGGACCACCGCTTAGACTTGGAAGTAGATCTGAGATTGTACAGGTGGAAGTTACGTTTGAATAGGTGTATAAAATAGAGAGCGAATTGCTCTCTATTTTTTCAATAAAAAAAGGCTCCACATAAGGAGCACTCAATAAAAAAATGAATTAAAAGAAATAACAGACATGTATAATATACAATACTTGTAATTTAATATCGATATATTTAAATTTAATGTTTGTATTGATGTCGATTTCATAAAAGAGGTACGATTAGAAGATTCTGCTGAAATAAAGGGGGATTATAAGTGAGCATATCAGATGTACTATACGGAGAATTTGAAGTGGATCAAGTAGTAGAAGAATTAATTTCAAGTAAGTCTGTGCAAAGACTAAAAGGTATTCATCAAGCTGGCGCAAGCTACTTAATAAATGAGAAATGGAATGTAACACGATTTGATCATTCAGTTGGCGTTATGTTGTTGGTTAAAAAACTCGGTGGTTCAGTTGAAGAACAAATTGCAGGTTTACTACATGACGTATCACATACTGCTTTTTCCCACGTGATTGATTATGTCTTTCATAATGAGGGTGAAAGTTATCATGAAGAGATATTTAGTTCTGTAGTGAAAAACTCAGAAATTCCAGCAATCCTTTCGAAGTATGGTTATAACTATGAAGATATTTTGTTAGATGATTCGAAATGGACGTTACTCGAAAGGTCAGCACCAGAATTATGTGCAGACAGAGTGGATTATACGTTACGAGATATGTATACATATGGTTATATTTCTTTAGAAGAAGTTCACAGTCTTTTAGAAGATGTCATCGCAGTAGATGGGAAGATGGTTCTTCAAAGTGTCGAAATGGCAGAATGGTTTACAGAAACGTATTACAAAGAAGTAATTGATTTCTTTATGAAACCAATGAATATTTACGGAAACGACATGTTAGCGAAAACGTTAAAGTTAGCACTTCATAAAAGGATTATTCATGCAGATGATTTTCTTCTTGAAGATGATGAGCTTATTTCGAAATTGCAGCAATGTAATGATTCAGAAGTACATGCTTTATTAAGAAAAGTTCATCCGAATGTAAAAGTAAAAGAAGATAGAAACGATTATGATTTGTATCAGAAAAATAAAGTCCGTCTTATTGATCCTCCGTTACTTCGTGAAGGTGAAGTTGTTACATCGTCTGTTGTGTCGGAAAAAATAAGACAGATGAGTGAGGTTGCGTATGAAAAAGCGGTGAGAGGGATGTATGTGAAAGTGATTTCGGATTAATAGAAAGAAGGTATCATCACATAAGATGATACCTTCTTTTTATTTATCCAATATTTTCCACTCATTTCCCCAGTCCTTCATCGCGTCAAAAATAGGACGGAGTGTTTCCCCTTTTTTTGTAAGTGAATATTCCACGTGAGGTGGCATAGTTGAATAGATTGTTCTCTTTATAATATTTTCTTGTTCAAGTTCTTTTAAACGAAGAGAGAGTGTGCGTGGGCTAATGCCACTTAGACGTCTTTCAAGCTCAGCAAAACGTTTAGGACCATAGAACAAATCTCTTAAAATTAAGAAAGTCCACTTTCCACCTATTACAGACATTGTTTTTTCAATGGGGCATTTTAATAAAATTTCTTCATTTACATTTTCCATATAAACACTCCTTACTATATAAAAGTATAGGTACTATATAAAAAATCAGTACTTTTATAAATGAAGTACTTTCTTTATTATAGTTCTAAAGGAATATATAGGTAAATTACTAATTTTTGAGAGGGGAGTTAGCAAGTGAATGGAGTGGCTAGTAGAAATTTAGATGTTCAAACAAAAGAGAAATCAGGTATCGTCATTTTAATAACTTTGGCAATGGGTTTTATAATGGCAACATTAGACGTAACAGTAGTAAATGTTGCAGTGGTGAATATTCAAGAAACATTAGGACTGACATTATATAGTTCGGCATGGATTGTCGACGGATATATCTTATCTTTTGCGGCATTATTACTCGCTGGAGGGGCATTAGCCAATCGATTTGGAGCAAAAAAACTATATATGGTTGGTTTAATCATTTTTGTATTCGCATCTCTTTTATGTGCGATTGCCACAAATGGGAACACCCTCATTATCGGCCGAGTACTTCAAGGTGTTGGAGCGGCTTTATTTATGCCAAGTTCACTTAGCTTATTAGTAGTATCATTTCCAGATGAAAAGAAGAGAGCTAAAATGTTTGGGGTATGGTCGGCAATTGTCTCTATCGCCTCTGGTACAGGTCCTTTTATTGGTGGCCTTTTAGTAAATACATTTGGCTGGCGAAGCATTTTTATTATAAATCTTCCACTTGGGATGATTGGTATTTTAATGGCTTTTGTAATGATTCCAAATGTTTTACCGAAAAAGGAGAAAATAAATGTAGCGAATCATTTAATCGGTATAATTGCAATAACATTGTTGGCGTTTACTCTAATTGAAGGGCCAAGCTACGGATGGTCCTCGCCTCAAATTTTAGGAGGAGTAGTGGGGACAGTATTAACTACTATTCTCTTTGTTTATGCAGAACGAAAATCAAAAAACTCAGTTGTACCAAGAGTGTTGTTCCAAAACGAGACATTTATCTCGGCGAATATAGTTGGATTTCTAATAAACTTTGCGTTATTTGGCGGCATATTTATGTTTGGACTCTTTTTACAAAAAGCATATGGAGCAAGCCCGTTTGTAGCAGGACTACAACTATTGCCAATGATGAGCGTATTTGTTATTGGGAATGTATTATTTGCAAAAATGGTGAGTAAGTTTAACTCAAAATCGTTATTATTCATAGCGTTATTTATAGCTAGTATAGGGTCTTTATTATTAATGCTTCTAGTAAATAATGTGAGTTATATAGGAATTGCAATCATTTATAGTGTTGTTAATCTTGGAATCGGTATAGCAGTACCTGCCATGACTACAATTGTAATGAAATCTGCCGGTCGTGAAAATGGGAATATGGCTGGAGCAACTTTAAATGTAAATCGTCAAATTGGTGCATTAGTCGGTATAGCAATTACGGGAATCATTTTAAATGAATCATCAAGTTGGTACAGTGGAGCGAGCTATAGTTTTTTAGTAATGGGGATCGCCTATTTATGTGCAGCAATGTTAGTTTGGAAGTTTGTGGAGAGGAAATAAAATAGAAAGAGAGCATCACTTCTGGATGCTCTCTTTTTTCTCATTAATAATCAAACCAATTCCAAACCTCAATATCTCCAAGAGTCGCATAACGAACGTGCGGTGAGTTTTGTGATTTTAATAACTCTTTTGACGGACCTGTAATGACAATGCCGTATACTTTTACGCCGTTCTCTTTTACATACTCATAACGCTTATCTAAGTTCAACTCTTTTTCATGAGTCCAAGTAGTTTTACTTACAGTTTTTTTATGGGTAGAAAGAATACGCATCATTTCGATTACTTCATCTTCTTTTGTCTTCGGTCGTTCTGCTTCACTATCAGGGAGGTTTATATGTTCTGGAAATCCGATAGCCTCTCCGCCATGTAAGATGAAATCTTCCTCATCTATTCTCTCTTGTCCTGTATCTAAAGCGTACCATACAGGAGTTGGTGGCATTTCTTGTGCTTCAAATATGCTATATAGTATGGATTCTAGTTCTTTTAACGAATATAGTTTGTCAAAAGATATCGCTACTTCAGCAACGGTTCCGTCATGTACTTTTGCAAGTGTATCCCAAACTTTTTTAGACGATTCTTTTAAGTGATCACCTTGTTTTATTTTTGGATGAACAAAATAAAGATTAGAGTAATTCAATTTGTTTGCCCAAGATTTATTTGTAACAGTTACAGACGTTAAGAAGCTTTTCGTTGTTACTGTACCGAATTGAACTTCTTTTTTGCCGACAGTTTTAACTAAATTCATTTCATTTTCTGTACGGAAAAAGGGTTTAATTTTTGTACTGCCTCCAGTGGAACGACTATTTGGAATTGTTGCTTCTAGTGCGAGTGCTGGAATCTCATCTACTTCAGCTAATTTTTTCATATTATAGAAGTAAAAAGAAGATGAAAAATGACCAACAAAATAGATTGCTATACAAACTGCAAGGACAAAACTAACGGTTTGCCAACGCTGTTTCCATTTTATTTTCCAAAACGGGACTTTCAAATTTTGTGGTGGTAACCTTTTCTTTATCGGCTCACTTTTCGCAAGCAATTCATCCAAATGCGCTTCACACTCTTCACAAGTCTCAATATGACTTTCTAACTCTTCTTGTTCATCATACGTGAGCGTTCCGTTTTCGTATTTCTCCCACAGTTTTTTAAACTTTGTACAACCCATCCTAATCACTCCTTTATGCCTTTCGTTTCTTTTCGTCCTCGGTGTAATTCAATTTTCACTTTCGCTAGTGAGAGACCAGTCATTTCTGCTATTTCCTTATATGAGAATCCGTAGTAATCTCGTAGTAGCAGGACATTTCGTCTTTCAAGGGGCAGCGAAGATAAACTGTCTAACCAACTAGCAATCTCATGTTTTACGAAATAAGAGTGCTCTGTACTTGGTACGTTTGGTAAATGGAATTCTGCAATTGTCGTTGTTTTATATCTTTTTTCTTTTCGATACCAATCGATAAAGGCGTTGTAGGCAATTGTAAATAACCAAGGCCTAATTTCTTCTCCTTTATAATAGTAAATATGGACGAGCATTCGGTAAAACGTTTCTTGCATGAGATCTTCCGCATAGTGGGAATCTCCGGTTAGGGAGAGAAGATAGCGAAATAAAGTGAAACTTTAATCAGTGGGGGTTTTCTTCATCCCCCACTGATTATTAGTTGAACCAATCGGACTTTTATGGGCAGTTGATCCCCCACCTAAATTCTTTGCTTTCGCTGCATTTTGAGGTGGGGGTCTTACTGCCCATTAAAGTGGGATAAATCTTGCATATGCTCGGAGTAAATGTCTTCTAATGATTGTTTGCGTTTCACTATATTTCCCTCCCTTCATACATAACAACGAAATACATATAAAAAAGTTACATTTGTTTTTAAAAATATAGTAAAAAACGTCAAGAATTGGATAGGATTCTCTTTTATCATAATACATATAAGGCGGGTGAACAGAGATGGAAAGCTATGAAACACAAATTCAAAGGTCAATTGATTATATTGAGGAAGATGTCATGGAAAAACAGACGCTGCGTAATTTAGCTCGCATTGCAGGTTTTTCTGAGTCACATTTTCATCGTGTATTTCAGGCGTTAGTAGGTGATACAGTAATGGAGTATGTTCGAAAGAGGAGGTTAGCCCGGGCAGCTTATCAACTTTCTCATACGGATGAAAAAGTTATTGATATCGCATTTGAGCATGGCTTTCAATCTCACGAAACGTTCACGAGAGCCTTTAAAAAATTATTTCAAATGACACCGAGTGAATATCGAAAACAAGAAATTGAAACGCCGATGTATTACAGCGTGAATGTAAAACAAAGAAAATTAAATCCGTATTTAGGAGGCATACAAATGGAATATCGTATTGTAAATAAACCAGAATTTTTAATGGTGGGCTATGAACTGAAGACGACAAGTAAAGAAGGGAAAAACCATCAAGACATCCCAGCATTTTGGCAAGAATATTTACAGAAAGATCTTGGAACAACGATTCCGAATCGTAAAGATACGAGCCAATGGGTAGAGCTTGGATTATGTACTGATTTTAATTTAGAAACGGGCGACTTCACTTATATTATCGGAATGGAAGTTACAGGCTTTGAAAATGTACCAAATGAAGTTGCGAAGCGCACTTTCCCAGCAGCGACATATGCTGTATTTACAACGCCGAAAGTTCCTCATGAAGAAATGGTATCGTCTATTCATCAAACGTGGAATGCTGTATTCTCAGAATGGTTCCCGCATTCAGGATATGAACATTGCGGCGTTAATGAATTTGAACTATATGATGAGCGTTCCCATGCAGATAAAAGTGAGTTCGCTCAAATTGAACTTTGGATACCGGTGAAGAAGAAGTAATAGGATAAGAGCGAATCACTGGGAAGTGATTCGCTTTTTATAAAGGGGGAAATGGGACAATGTTCAAAAAACTAGAATGTGTCTCTATACATACGAAGGATATAGAAAGATCAGTTTCTTTCTATAAAGAAATGGGAATGAAGGAAAACTGGGTTATAGAAAGAGAATTAGGAGAAGGGGTTATTTGGACGTTAATAGGATTGAAGTTTCCAGATGAGAAAAGTTCGGAGTTAGTAATAAGCAATCATCCAGATATTAACTTTATGGAAGTCGAAGTATTAGTAGAAGATGTGCAACAAACGTATGAAACTTTAAAAGGTAATAAAGATGTAAAATGGATTCGCGAAGCATTTCCAACAGAATCAGGACATGTTGCGGTAATGGAAGCACCTGATGAGAATGTGTTTGTGTTAGTAGGGAAATAGCTAAAATATGGAGATGACCTTTCATAGTGAGTTGTGAAAGGTTATTTTGTATGGTAAGGAGAAAGGATTGTTATTGTCGGTAAACCGATATAATTTCATTTATCACCAAACTCCCCCATAAGAAAAGACGCCACATAGCGCCTTTCCTACGAATGAAACGGGAACACAAGTGTAATCGTCGTTCCTTTTCCGAGTTCGCTATCAATAGAAATCGTTCCGTTATGAGCATGAACGAGCTGTTTCGTAATAGCGAGGCCAAGTCCAGTTCCGATGTTGCTTTCTTCTGTATTGGTTCCTCTGTAATATCGCTCAAATAGAAGCTCTTTCGTTTTATCATCCATTCCTTTTCCGTTATCTGAAATAGAGAGTGTGAATGAATTTTCATTTTGCGAAAGTTTTACGATGACGTTTGTCGTTTTATTATTATGTTTTACAGCGTTTACGAGTAAGTTTTCGATAATACGCTGGAACCATTTTTCTTCAATAAAATATTGAATTTTGTTTGAGCTTGGTACGAATTCAATATTTTGATTTTGAAGTGTCGGATTATTAATGAATTGTAATAATACTTTTTGGACGAATTGATTCATTTCAATGTTTACGTGCTGCGCAGGAAGACTGTTATTTTTTAATTGATACGTTAAGCTTAAGTCATCAATTAATGTCGTCATATATTGAGATTTCTCTTTCATAACGCTGCCGAATTGTTGAATGTCACGATCAGTCCAGTTGTACTGCTGTGATTCTAGTAATAATGCGTAGCCATATATCGAGCTAAGTGGTGTTTTTAAATCGTGCGTTAGACCGGTAATCCATTCTTCACGTGTTTGCTGCAATACTTGTCTCATTGCATCATTTTTTTTGAGTGTAATAGAAAGGTGCTCTAGTGAATTTGTTACATCACTAAATAAGCGGAATGACCATTTCTCTTTACCAGATCGCCGGAACCTGACAGGTTTCCCTTTTTTACTAACAGGCTCTTCATACTTTCCACCAGCTATATTTTTAAGCCAGCGCATCGCATGTAATAACGGTTTTCCAAATTTATTACCGTACCAAATAGAAAGAATGACTAAATAAACAAATACGATAAGAAGGATTAGTCCGCATCCGATTAGAAACTTTTTAGCAAATACATCGTCTATTTCATCATCTGGATAGTAGTACTCATTTTTGGCAGTTACAACGAGAAGATGATTGCTATTTATGTCGTAAAAGCTAGACGTGTTTTCTTTATGATTCCACGGTTCCTTTTCGCTAAGAGCAGCTTGTATGACAGAAAACGGTTTTTTCTTTCCATCTGGATAGGAGAATACTTCTTCGCCGCCACTATTAAAGATTTGAAGAGTAGCCTTTTCTTTAGAAAGTAACTGTTTTTCTTCTTCTGTTAATGCGAACGTATCCGTAGATACAGAAGGGTGCTCTTTTTGGATCGTTTTCAGTAATACATTGCTTTTTAACGTACCGCCGTAAATAACAAGTACGTTCTTTTCTTCTAATTCAATTTCCCAATATGTAAATGTATAAGGGCTTTCTATGTGATTCTGTATATATGAGAATAAAGATACTTTCGTATAAGATGTTGGCACGTCACTTGGTGTATTAAAGTGATAGAGAACTTTTCCGTTTTCCTCTACAACTTGAATCCAATCATTTTTCTCTTTAATTAAGTCTTTTACTTCAGCTTTCAACGAAATATCGCCATCTTCTGAAGAGATATATCTTGAAATCATAAAATTATCAGCATCTGGAATGTTCGGTTCGTATGAAGTACTCGTAACAAGAAAAATTAAATAAGTGAATGCAGCTACTACAGCAATCAGTAATGTAACTAAAACAAATACGTGTTGCATGATAAACTGGATAATAAGTCGTTTATTAAAGTTCATATCTTCACCCTACTTTGTAATGAACTTATAGCCAAGTCCGCGAACGGTTTTTATATATTCTGGTTTACTTGGGTCTTGTTCAATTTTTTCGCGTAGTTTTCGAATGTGGACCATAACGGTATTATCATCGCCATTGTAGGCAGGTGCTCCCCAAACTTTTTCGTATATTTCTTCTTTTGAAAATACATAGTTCGGATTCTCGCAAAAGAAGAGTAGTAGCTGAAATAGCTGGGCGGAACATTCGACAACATGTCCATTTACTGTAAGTTCTGCGGAATATCGATCAATTTCAAATCTGCCAAATGAACTGGAGTGTGCTTTTTGTTCGTGTGGTACTGCTTGTTTCATATGTCTACGGAGTTGTGCTTTCATACGAGCTACTACTTCAAGTGGATTAAATGGCTTCGTAATATAATCATCTGCACCGTGTGAAAATCCAAATATTTTATCTAAATCAGATGTTTTAGCTGTGAGGAAGAAAATAGGGCAATCTGTTTTCTGGCGAATGATTGGACAAATATCAAAACCAGATTGTCCAGGAAGCATGACATCTAAAATAATTAAATCGTAATCGTTTTGCTCGGTGAGAGATAAAGCTATTTCAGCGGATGTTGCAGTTGTAATATGAGAAAAACCTTCTTTTTCAAGAATGGTAGTTAGTAATTGTAAAATTGCTGTTTCATCATCAACGAGCAAAATATTTGCTTCATACATAAAAATCCCTCCTAATTTCCTCGAATATCATATCATCTTTCTGTAACTTATGGAATTTTTAAGGAAATTTTAAGGTTTTCTTTCTCAAAAAATTAAGAATCAAATGATATGATAAAAGTAACATAGGGGAGGAGATGAGTGTGAATCCGTTTCAAACGATGCGAGCTAGATATTTTTTAATTGTATTTGCACTATTAACTTTAGTTGCAAGGGTCAGTAATGAATTGATAGAAAATACATTTCATATGCAAAATTCTACTTTTATAAATATTCTTATATTCTATATCCTTCCGATTACGTGGATTTTTTTTGAGTATAGAAAACATCGTGTTTCCTTTTCGCTATTTGTTAATAAAAATGAAACATTTAACCTGGTGCAAGTTTTATACATTGCACTTATGTTAGCTGTGTTTAGTTATGGATATCTTATTTTGTACATGTATAGCTTTGCATGGATTACACCGGAATTTATTATGAATGCGTTACGTGAACCGATTATAGATAGCACAGGGGGATATGTATATCAATTTATTATGGTTGTATTCATCGCACCAATTATTGGTGAATTTGTTTTTCGCGGATTTTTACTGCAACGCTTTGCTGCAAAGTGGGGAACGAGTATAGCGATCATTGTAGTAGCGATGTTGTTTGCGTTGCTACATGTTGATTTCCTAGGCGCAGTAGTATTTAGTGTTGTACTATCAATCGTATATATTCGTACAAATAGCTTACTCATGCCAATTGCTATTCACATGTTAAACAATGCATTTGTAATCTGTGCTTCTTTTTTAATAAATAAAGAAGAGATAATGAGTTTTGCAGATTTCTCAAATTATACGACGTTCTTTCCAGGACTTATTATTTTTATGACGGGATTAAACTTAGTACTCATCTTTTTATTTGTTAACCGCAAATATTGGAATAAAGAAATGCCAGCTATATATGTAGAGCAGGAAAAGAGTTTTTCAGACGTAGTGGGAGATAAGTAAGATGAAGAAAACGTTTGAAAAAATATTGAAAGACATGATAGAATCTACGTCTCTTACAGATATGTGTGATAAAAGCGTTTGTCATTGGGTGTAACTTGTAGTAGATACGATTGTATTTCCAGAGTATTACTTATTTTCTAGTACTCATTTAAAAGAAAATATTATTTCTCTTCTTATTGTGTTAGGGGTTTGACTAGTATTTGGTCTAATTGTAGAAGAAATGATGAAGCGCATCTTCGAAAAAATGAAGAGAAGTATATGTGGATTCATAAAGTATTTGAGAAAGTAACAGTGGCTTTCCTTTTACTTTATAGCTTTGAAACATCATTAATTCGAAATTTGAAAGGGATGTATAAAATTATATGAATGAAACAATATCATCAAATAAGTTTTTTTATTTGATTTTGCTTAGTATTGTGCTGATAACGACAGTCAATGTTATTCTTCGCTGGGAGGAAGCTTATTTCTTTATGTATTTAGCACTCCATTTGTTAGGGATTTTATGTATAAGCGGCGGAATAGTTGCTGAAAAAAAGAGTGAAGAAAGCATTAATTATATGTGTGTGACCGGTCTTATTTTACTTTTAGCTGTACAAGGTATTATGAAATATAGTTCTTTTTCTTTACAAGATTTTAGTTTGTTAATAGATGTACTTCCTTAAGGGGATACGTAATAGTTTTAGTCGTATTTTTTATACGCTATGTAAAAGGCGCTAGTTTATAAGTGCGTTTCTTATCCAAAATTATGAACCGAAGAAAGTGTCTAAAGGTAGGTAAAACTCTTCTTTTTGTAGAAGAGTTTTTTTATGTAAATAGAAGGTTCTCGAGCAATTCGCGTAATAAGCTTGTTCTAATTTAGCATGTACGAACTTACAATAATAATAGACAGGCAGCATAGAGGAGGGAATAGCGTGAGGAAGGTTATTGGGTGGTCGCTTTTTTTGTACGTTGGGTTTGCGTTGCTTATATATTGGTATTTATTTGGATGGAATCATGAACTGATTCCGGACATGTATAAAGGAACGAGTGCAGATCCAGAAACGTTTATGAATGCAAGGGAGCTTACGCTAAGCCAAGATTATTCGCGCGTGAAAAATTTACTGTACTTTTTAGCGACGCCTCTTGAATGGATTATTTTATTATTTGTACTTGTGCTCGGTGTTTCAAGAAAGTTTGAGAAATGGTCGAAGGAAACGACGAAAATAAGTGTTCTGCAAGTTGCGATTTATTTCTTTTATTTATCACTACTCACAACAGTTCTTGCCCTGCCGATGCAATGGATTAGCCGAAAAGTGTCCGTTGATTACGGCATTTCAACGCAAAGTACACAAAGTTGGATAAAAGATCACGTTATCGGTTTTTGGGAAAGTTATGCGACGATGTTAATTGTAGTTGCCGTTCTTTTATGGCTTATCCGTAAATTTCCGAAGAGATGGTGGCTAGCAGGGTGGGCGCTCTCTGTACCATTTACAATCTTTTTAACATTTATACAGCCGGTCGTTATTGATCCACTTTATAACGATTTTTCGACGCTGAAAAATAAAGAATTAGAAACGAAAATTTTAGCGATAGCAGACAAAGCTGACATTCCTGCTAAACATGTATATGAAGTAAATATGTCGAAGAAAACGAATGCATTAAATGCATATGTAACAGGAATTGGTCCTAACGCCCGTATTGTAATGTGGGATACAACGCTTAAGCAATTAAAAGATAAAGAGATTTTATTTATAATGGCCCACGAGATGGGGCATTATGTTATGAAACATATATATTGGGGCGTAGCGAGTTATATGTTGCTATCGTTTATAGGAATGTTTCTCATTAGTCGTATTATCAATATGTGTATTCGAAAATGGGGGAATACGCTGCAAATTTCAAAAGCAGCATGTTTTTCGATTTTACCTTTATTTTTCTTAATTTCTTCTGTACTCTCTTTTGCATCACAGCCAGCAACAAACTATGTTTCTCGTATAGAAGAACGAGCGGCAGATCAATATGCTTTAGACATGACGAAGGACGGGAAATCTGGTGTGAAAACGTTTCAATATTTATCAAAAACGAGTTTAAGCCAAGTAAATCCTCCTGCGTTAGTAAAGTTTTTCTTATACACACATCCACCAATTTTCGAAAGAATTCATACGTTTGAACAATATGAAAAGGAAAAGAAGCAGTAGTGTACTGCTTCTTTTTTATGAGTTATTCGAGTTTTGGAAAATTATAGTGTATAATATATGGAATATTTAGTTAAAAGTTTAGGAGGTTAATATTTTGTTTCATTCAAAATCAATGCCGGCTATAAAAATGATCCTTTCGATGTCTATTTTCGGATCAATTGGATTTTTTTCTGTTCAAACAGGTTTACCGTCTTTTGAATTAGTATTCGTTCGTTGCATTTGTGCGACTATATTTTTAGCACTATGTTGGCTCGTAACAGGACAGTATAAAAATGAGAAATGGAATAAAAAAGAAGTTGTTCAAATATTAGCATGTGGTGTATTTCTCGTTTTTAACTGGGTATTTCTATTTAAAGCGTTTGAAGTTATGTCGATTACAATTGCAATTTCAGTTTACCATCTTGCACCTATTATCGTATTAATGATTGGTAGTATTGTATTTAAAGAGAGACTTACAGTGTTTGCAGTTATGTCCATTGTCATTTGTTTTATCGGAACCGTTTTAGTAGCTGGAGTAGATGGGAGTCTATCGCTCGAAAAATTGATGTCGTCTGGAATGGTATGGGCACTTCTTGCAGCATTATTTTATGCTTTTACTACTTTATTAGGAAAAGGAATTCAGCATACGAGCGCATATGCGATGACATTTTTACAAACTTTTTTAGGTATATTTTTATTGCTACCATTCGTAGATTTTGGCAAGTTTCAAGGGTTAACAGAAATGAACTGGATGATGATCACAGCGACAGGTCTTATACATACTGGATTTGTATATTACTTATTTTTTGACAGTTTAAGAGATTTATCGACGAGATTAATTTCTGTATTAGTGTTTTTAGATCCTGCGGTTGCAATACTATTAGATACAGTCTTTACAGGGTTTAGACCGACTAGTATGCAAATAGTAGGGATTGTTCTTATATTTGTAGGGATGGCATTTACTTTTCGAAAAACGAAGGAGGAAAAAATAGCGATAAAAGAAAAATTGCATTCTGAATTTTAAATAATTTAATCTGCGTTCTATTGAAAATCCTCTCATTTTTTGTACAATATAAATTGTAGGAAAATAAAGGAAAAGGTAGATGAGAGAGATGAAAAAGCTAGTAAAGATAGCGACATCGTTAACATTAATGGGAGGAATATTTGTAGGTGCGAACGGTGTGTCTGCAAATACAGATGTTATCCAGAAATCTAGCCCTAATATGATGATAGAATTTGATGATGTACCAACAGGTCATTGGGCATATGATGAAATTACGAATTTAGTATATCATCGAATTATGTATGGATATGGAAATGGTAAGTTTGGTGTAGAAGATCATATAACACGTGAACAAGCGGCCGCAGTAATATACCGCGCACTTCATGTAAAAGGAAGTGCGATTAATGGGAATCCATATGGAGATATTAGTGCGAAATCAACCAAGTTCCCTTACGAAATTTTACGCTTAACACAGCTTGGTATTTTTAAAGGAGACGAAAATGGGAATTTCCGTCCGAAAGCAACAATGACTCGCGCAGAGTTATCACAAATTTTAACGAAAGCGTATGAGTTGAAAACAACGCGTCCGCATACATTTACAGACATACAAGAAAACTATTGGGCAAGAGATGCAATTAGCGCATTACAGTCTAATAAAGTTGTCGTTGGAACGGGAGATGGCAAGTTCGAGCCTGAAATGCTCGTTACACGCGGGCAATTTGCGAAGTTTTTACAACGAGCAATTGATAATTCTCCAGGGAAAATGGAATAAATAAAGAGAAAGCTCATAATTTGTGGAAGTGGTATCTTCCGCTCATTATGAGCTTTTATTAATAGATAGGTTAATATTGTCGTATGTTGTAGTTAAGTCGATATAATTGCATTTTTTGTCTAGAAAATGAACTCTTAAAATGTGAAGGATTTCTTTTGAAAAAAGTAGAATATTTATATTATAGAAACACCTTTACATGAATACAGGAAAGAAAATTGATTTGCGAACAATTCGGTATAAAGATTGAAATCGAGAGCGAATTGGCTCTCCTTTAGTAGTGATTTTCACAATAATAGATTTTTTAAATGTAATATATTGCATAATGGGTGCGAAGGAAACATATGTAATATTGGAAAGGATTTCAGTCTATTATTTTCCGTTTTTCCAAATGGAGATAAAGGGGAGAGGGCAATGAAGAAGAACATGTTACGTATAATGGCAACGGTAACTATTATGGGCGGCTTGTTTGTAAGTGCGAATGTCCCGAATGTAAAGGCAGAAGAATATCCAGAAATGATTGTGTTTGATGATGTTCCAGTAAACTACTGGGCATATGACGATATAATGGACGTAGTATACAATAAAGTAATGTTAGGATATGGAAATGGTAAGTTTGGTGTAGGAGATAATGTAACACGAGAACAAGTAGCAGCAGTACTTTATCGTACATTGAATTTGAAAAAAGAAGGATCTTTAAAAAATCCATACAAAGATATTTCTGAGAGGGCAACCATGTTTTTAGATGAAATTTTAGTATTAACAGAGCATGGTATTTTTCAAGGTGATGAAAAAGGAAACTTTAGACCAGCAGCACCTGTAACACGTGCAGAGATGGCGCAAATTCTTACGAAGGCATTTACATTTGAGGTGAAGAAGAACCATACATTTAAAGATGTGTCAAATAATCATTGGGCAAAAAATGCGATTAGTGCACTGCAGTCTAATCATGTCATAGTAGGAACAGGCAATGGAAAATTTGAACCGAATAAAGTTGTAACACGTGAGCAATATGCAACGTTTTTAAATAAAGCTGTTTTTTATTTTCCTGTAAAAGATGAAAATTATGAATAAAAGTTAAAATATAAGGGCACTTAAATTATATTAATATAACATATATCAAGAAAAAAGCGCGGGAATTCCACGCTTTTTTCTTGTTTTAAATTATTTATAAGTATATCAATTTGCTACTCATAATGTAGTTGTTGGAGTTTAGTGGATAAGAAGAAATTGAATAAAGTAACTTTTTATTGGTTGGATATGCGGTTTAGTAACTTTATTATTAATAGAGTGTAAATAAAAGTATGTGAAATATAGTTCATAAATTAGACAAAAATCACATAGGAATTATATTGTTATGCTTCCATTAATTCTTTATATTAGAAAAAAATATGTTTTTAGGGAGAGAATACTTTGAAGAAAAAAGTTTTAAAAGTAGCAACAGCTTTAACAATTATGGGTGGAGTAGCATTTAGTGCTGAAGGGACAACAGCGCAAGCTGAATTAGCTGCAAAGCCTAAGCCGCAACAAACAAGTCCGGCCATCTTTAAAGATGTACCAGCAGGACATTGGTCTTATGAAGCAATTCAAACTTTAGCAGAACAAGAAATTATGCTTGGTTATGGAAATGGTGTGTTCGGTTTTGGACATAACGTAACACGAGAACAAGTAGCTGCTTTAATTTATCGCACAATCGATTTCAGTGAAGTATTCGAGGAAGGCGATATTCTTGAAAATCCTTACAAAGATATTAATGAAAAGTCAACAATGTTCTTAGAAGAAATTTTAGTATTAACAGAGTTAGGTATCTTTAATGGTGATGGAACTGGAAACTTTAGACCGAAAGATACATTAACACGCGCAGAAATGGCTCAAGTACTTACAGAAGCATATGAGTTAGAAGTAAAAGAAACAAAAGGATTTAAAGATGTACCAAAAGGACATTGGGCAGAAAATGCGATTAATGCAGTAGGTTCAAATGGTATTTCAGTAGGAGATGGCAAGGGTAATTTCGCTCCAAACATGAAGGTAACACGTGAACAATATGCGCAGTTCTTATTTAAAACAATTTTTGAATAAATAATAAAAAAGAAGTCGGTGTTGTATAACACTGGCTTCTTTTTTTATGTGTAATGCCGGTGAAAGAATACAGTTTCATAAAAAAACAATAAAATTTTCAAAAAAAACTTCCTTTTCTGAATATTTGTTATATAATATAAAACATAAAATCAAATCTGTTATAAAACAGTTTAAGAAGGGGATGCTAATATGTCGACGCAAACTTCACGGGTTACATTACCCGGAGAAATGTTACCAGCGTACAACGAAATATTGACACCTGAGGCGCTTAGTTTTTTAAAGAAACTACATGAAAATTTCAATGAGCGCCGCATAGAACTTTTACAAAAGCGTGCGGAGAAACAAAAGAGAATTGATGCAGGGGAGTTTCCGAAGTTTTTAGAAGAAACAAAGCACATACGTGAAGCGGATTGGACAATTGCCAAGTTGCCAAAAGATTTAGAGGATCGCCGCGTAGAGATTACTGGGCCAGTAGATAGAAAGATGGTTATTAATGCTTTAAATTCAGGAGCACATCTATTTATGGCAGATTTTGAAGATTCGAATTCACCAACTTGGGAGAATGCGATTGAAGGTCAAATAAACTTACGAGATGCTGTGCAGGGAACGATTTCACATAAAAATGAAAACGGGAAAGAATATCGTTTAAATAGTAAAACAGCTGTATTAATTGTGCGTCCAAGAGGATGGCATTTAGAAGAAAAACATATGCAAGTTGAAGGGAAGAATATGTCTGGTAGCTTAGTAGATTTCGGACTTTATTTTTTCCATAATGCGAAAGCTCTTCTAGCAAAAGGAAGCGGTCCATACTTTTACTTACCGAAAATGGAAAGCCATTTAGAAGCAAGGTTGTGGAATGATGTTTTCGTATTTGCTCAAAAATATATCGGTATTCCAAACGGGACGATCAAAGCAACGGTGCTACTGGAAACGATTCACGCTTCGTTTGAAATGGATGAAATTTTGTATGAGCTTAAAGATCATTCTGCTGGATTAAATTGCGGAAGATGGGATTATATTTTCAGTTTTTTAAAGGGTTTCCGTAATCATAATGAATTTTTACTTCCAGATAGAGCGCAAGTCACGATGACGGCGCCGTTTATGCGCGCGTATTCTTTGAAAGTCATTCAAACGTGTCACCGCCGTAATGCACCAGCTATTGGAGGAATGGCAGCACAAATTCCGATTAAAAACAATCCAGAAGCGAATGAAGCAGCTTTTGAAAAAGTGCGTGCAGATAAAGAGCGCGAAGCTTTAGACGGTCATGACGGGACTTGGGTTGCCCACCCGGGACTTGTACCAGTCGCGATGGAAGTATTTAATCACATTATGAAAACACCGAATCAAATTTTTAGAAAACGCGAAGAAATACATGTTACAGAAAAGGATTTATTAGAAGTACCAGTAGGAACGATTACAGAAGAGGGACTTCGCCTAAATATTAGCGTAGGCATTCAATATATCGCATCTTGGTTAAGCGGACGGGGAGCAGCACCAATTTATAACTTAATGGAAGATGCGGCAACAGCGGAAATTTCTAGAGCACAAGTATGGCAATGGATTCGTCATGAAGGCGGAAAGCTACATGATGGTCGTAATATTACGCTTGAATTGATGGAAGAGCTAAAAGAAGAAGAACTAGCAAAAATAGAAAGAGAGATTGGTAAAGAAGCCTTTAAGAAAGGGAGATTCCAAGAGGCGACAACGTTGTTTACAAATCTCGTTCGGAATGATGAATTCGTACCATTTTTAACATTACCGGGTTATGAAATTTTATAAAAAATGAAAAGGGGATGGAACAAATGAAAAACGAAAGAATCGAGAAATTACAAGAGAGCTGGGAACTAGATACGCGTTGGAAAGGAATCACACGTCCATATTCAGCAGAAGATGTAATTCGCCTGCGCGGGTCAATTGATATTGAACATACGTTAGCGCGCCGCGGTGCTGAAAAGCTTTGGTCATCACTCCATACGGAAGATTACATTAACGCACTTGGTGCATTAACAGGAAACCAAGCGATGCAACAAGTAAAAGCTGGGCTAAAAGCAATTTATTTAAGTGGATGGCAAGTAGCAGCTGATGCGAACCTTTCTGGGCATATGTATCCAGACCAAAGTTTATATCCAGCGAACAGCGTACCTGCTGTAGTAAAACGAATTAATCAAACGCTGCAACGTGCGGATCAAATTCAGCATATGGAAGGAAGCGGTGATACAGATTATTTCGTACCGATTGTAGCGGATGCAGAAGCTGGATTTGGCGGACAATTAAACGTATTTGAACTAATGAAAGGTATGATTGAAGCAGGTGCATCTGGAGTGCATTTTGAAGATCAATTATCTTCAGAGAAAAAATGCGGTCATTTAGGCGGAAAAGTATTACTACCGACGCAAACAGCGGTACGTAATTTAATCTCGGCACGTCTTGCGGCAGATGTAATGGGAGTGCCGACAATTATCGTTGCAAGAACAGATGCGGATGCAGCTGATTTAATTACGAGCGATATCGATCCTGTTGATAAAGCGTTTATTACAGGGGACAGAACACCGGAAGGATTTTACCGTACGAAAGCAGGTCTTGATCAAGCAATCGCACGTGGTTTAGCATACGCACCATACGCAGACCTCGTTTGGTGCGAGACGTCTGAACCAAATTTAGAAGATGCAAAACGATTTGCAGACGCAATTCATAAAGAGCACCCAGGGAAATTGCTTGCATACAACTGTTCACCTTCATTCAACTGGAAACAAAAACTAGATGAGAAAACAATTGCGAGCTTCCAAAAAGAAATCGCATCTTACGGTTATAAGTTCCAGTTCGTAACACTAGCTGGATTCCACTCATTAAACTACGGCATGTTTGAATTAGCACGCGGCTATAAAGAGCGCGGCATGGCAGCGTACTCTGAACTACAACAAGCAGAATTCGCAGCAGAAAAACACGGCTACTCTGCAACTCGTCACCAACGAGAAGTAGGAACAGGTTACTTTGATGAAGTAGCACAAGTTATTACAGGTGGTACTTCATCAACGACAGCGCTAAAAGGATCTACAGAAGAAGCACAGTTTACGAAATAAAAGGAAGGGGCACCTGTTTGAAGGGTGCCCCTTATTATTTTTTGAACGATTCGAGGAGTAAATGAAAATATATCGACGATTTTTTCGATATATCTATCATAACTTAAAATATATCACCGATTCGACAAAGGATATCGACTTACCGACAAAAAAGACAATATGATTAAATCCATTCAGCTCCATGAGCACGAATAAACTCTATATCTTTCTCGTAATGCTCTAAATGTCCTTCATCAATCATTCTTTGGAAATTCACATCTCCTTCTTGCGCTTTTCTTTTCATATACGTACATAATGCTTCTAGGCGTAGTAGTACCATACTTATGTAATCCTCGTCCATACTTTTCCCGTAGGACTGGACAAACAATTTCACTCTTTCTTTCGTATGATCAGCATGTTGTGCAGGTTCATAATGAACTGCCTCACCTGATTCTGTATAATACGTTCTGCTTAAAGGAACACAAGTATAAAGTGTATAAGCGATATCCCAAATTCTTGGGCCAGGAGCAGCAACATCGAAATCAATAATACCTACTGGTTTCTCGTCATGAAAAATAATGTTATATATGGCAAAATCGTTATGGCATACAACCTCAATATCATTTGGAGTACAATCCATCGGTTTCCATTCATTTAATAACGAAAAGTCACTTACCGCATCATGATAAAGGCGAAGCATCTTTGCGATTTTTTTTAATACATCATTAGATCGCATATATTCTTTTACAGGATAATTGCCAGCTTCTCCTTCAATAAAGGATAAAATCTCTCTATCTTTTTCATCTACACCTAAAAACTTTGGAGCGTGATGAAAGCCTTTGTTTTCTAGGTGTTGTAATAATGTATGAATTTTTGCACTGCCAGGCTTTAATTCTCGCCGAACAGTATTTTCAGAACGATATACATTTGATACATTTCCCCCGGTAAGCTTTTCTTCGTTTGTGTAGTTTGACATATAATCCCCTCCAATATCGCAACCGCGTGGTTAAATTATAACACCTGAGAACAAGGGATATAATCGTATTCAAATGATGTGTGTGTTCATTTTATAATGAATTCTGCACGTGTTAAAATCAAATATTTACGAATGTACAATCAATTTAATTTGTCAGTTATTTTCAAAAAAGATTGTACATTTTATTTTAATGTGCTATGATGATGTCAGTTGAATAGTTAAATTAAGCAATCCATATGTTATCAAGTGCTGAAAACGAACGAGAAAAAGTATGTGAGAACTAGTGTATGTTTCGTATTTGATAATGTGTGGATTCTTTTTTTAGACAGGAAGACTAAAAAAATAAAATGTGTATTTTCTTAGGAGGAAATAATTATGGCAGTAACAGGACAAGTAAAATGGTTTAACAACGAAAAAGGCTTCGGTTTCATCGAAGTTCCAGGCGAAAACGATGTATTCGTACATTTCTCTGCAATCGAAACTGACGGTTTCAAATCTCTAGAAGAAGGTCAAAAAGTTAGCTTCGAAATCGAAGACGGTAACCGTGGACCTCAAGCTAAAAACGTAATCAAACTATAATTTTATAGTTTATTATGAAAAAAAGGATGGCAGCTGCCATCCTTTTTTTGTTGTAATATACGATGGAAAAGTATACAAAATGAAGAAGAGTAAAAGGCTTTCCAAAATGGAAGGCCTTTTACTCTTCTTTTTCAACTTTTTTCTTCGCGCGTTTCTTACATTCAGAGCATTTCGATTTACGAAAAGGCTTTGCAAAAAATAATAGAATGAAAAATAAAGCGAATATAATGCTAGCTGAGTTTTTCACGATTACGATGTTGTTATTTTTCATGTGAATCGTTGGTTGCATTTCTTTTTCTTCCATAGCGGACCTCCATATATTGGATTTTTATTTTAATTATAGCAAAGTTAATTGTCTTAATGATGCGAAATGAGGAAGTAGTTGTAAATATTTATAGGTAGTATAAATACATTTTGTATAGGTTTGTTATTATAAAATTACTATATATTTATTTTATAATTTAAAAGGTGTTTGACAAATGATAAAGTATTGTAAAAAAGCGGAATTTGTAAAGCGTTTCCTTTTCATAGATGCTAAAATTATATATGCAGCTGCTAATATAAATGGAAAAAAGGAGACAGTAGAATATGGAAAGTAAAGTAGAACGCTATGTCGAAAACTATGTGGTAAATAAAAATACAATGGCCTTACTTCCAGTTATTCTAAGTGAGAAGAAAATTGTTACACGAGTTGTTGAGATGGAAGATTCTTTTTTCGTATTTCAAAAGCCTCTAGATATTATAGAAAGAAGTTGTCGCAAGCATGGCTCTAGTTTCCTAGGTAGAAAAGAAGGGACGAAAGAATTAACTCATATTACACATAAAGCACCGATTGCGATTAGTCCGACAGATCAACTTTATTTTTTTCCTACTTATTCATACTCTAGAAAAGAGTGCGCTTGGTTGTCTCATTTTTATATTGAAAGTAATAAAGAGTCAAAAGATGGAAATGTCATTGTTAGATTTATAAATGGCTTTGCTGTGAAATTAGAAATATCAAAAAGTAGTTTTGAAAATCAACAAAATCGTACAGCGAAATTGCGTACTGAATATGAAGATCGTAGAAAAAAACAAGGGAACCCTTGTTTTAAAGAGATTGATCAAAGGGATGAATCGACATTAAGACCAGCTTATGAGAAAGTGTATTTTGTTAGAGAAGAGGATGTTTGAGAGGAAAAGGATGGGGGAACTCATCCTTTTTTGATTTTATTATATACCGTCACGCTGTAAGTTTCATAAAAAAACTAAAAATTCTAAATGTATCTTTCTGTATTTTCTTCTTTTTTTATAATAACTATTGAGTGATAATCTAGGTACGTTGTCTAAATTAACTTCATATCCTGTCGAATATTGATAGATTATCATAGCATAATAATGAAGGAATTCTCATGAAAGATATGGAAACTTAATAATTACATCTCCATATGTCGTATCTACCATTTCCTCTTTCATATAAGCAATGATACAGTAGAGGTAGTACTTAGAGTAAAGGGGTAAAGTGTAGAATGGATTTTCAGACAATCAAAGAGTATTTTTCACCAGAAAATATGGATCATATTGTTGAAAGTTATAAAGCGTTCGGACCACTGCTTGGTATTGGTTTACCGATGATAGAAGCGTTGATTCCGGCATTGCCACTCATCGTATTTGTATTGGCGAATGCTGTTGCATTTGGATTTTGGCTCGGTTTTCTTTATTCTTGGCTTGGATCAGTAATGGGTGCCTTACTTGTCTTTTTCATTATCCGCCATTTTGGCCGAAGTCGTTTCTTTTCTTTTGTAAATAAGCATGAGAGAGTACGCAAGGCGATGGGATGGATTGAAAGAAAAGGGTTCGCGCCGATTTTCGTCATATTTTGTTTTCCGTTTACACCGTCTGCGCTTATAAATGTTGTCGCGGGTCTATCTCGCATTAGTGTAAAACAGTTTGGCCTTGCGCTTGCGTTCGGAAAGCTTGTGATGATTTTTATTTTAACGTATATCGGCCATGATTTAATGTCATTTATTCATAATCCGGTGAAATCAGTTATTGTAGCAATTGGTATTTTTATTTTATGGTATGTCGGTAAGAAAATTGAAGTAAAGTTAGAACTACATTAAGAATAGTCTTCTTTGTAAAGGAAAGCTTCATTATTAAAGGATAAGGGGAGAAGCGGATGAAGAAAACTTTGAAAAAAGAAGGCATAGAGTGGATACGAACAATTTTAATTGGTGTATTATTAGCTGTATTTTTTCGAACGTTTTTCTTTTCGACGTACGTTGTAGAGGGGAAGTCAATGATGCCGACATTGCAAGATGGCAATATGCTCGTTGTAAATAAGGTGAGTTATCAAGTGGGGGACTTGAACAGGTTTGATGTTGTTGTGTTTCATGCGAATAAAAAAGAGGACTACGTAAAACGAATTATCGGTTTACCTGGAGATCAAATTGAATATAAGCATGATAAATTATATATAAACGGACAATTCGTGGATGAACCTTATTTAGAAACGTATAAGAAAGAGATAAATGGACGACAACTAACAGGTGATTTTAAACTAGAAGAGTTAACGAAAGAAAAATCGGTGCCACCTGGATATATTTTTGTAGTAGGTGATAACCGCCTCGGGAGCTGGGATAGTAGACACTTTGGATTTGTAAAAGCTGATACAGTTGTCGGTAAAGTTGATTTACGATATTGGCCAATTCAAGAGGTGCAAACGAATTTTTCAAAAGGTTGATATAATAGATAGAAGTATAGAAAAAGGCAAACTACTCCGTTTGTCTTTTTTCGTGTCCTATAATACAATTATAGTAGCAAACTAACGTTCGTTATGTAAGTGAAAGGTGGGGTTACATGTCACTTCGATTTGTGATTGGTAGAGCGGGAAGTGGAAAAAGTACACTTTGTTTACACGAAGTGCAAGAAGAGTTAAAGCAACGTCCAAGAGGGGAAACAATATTATATCTTGTGCCAGAACAGATGACATTCCAAACGCAGCAGGCGTTAATTGGTAGTGAGGATGTTAGAGGTTCTATTCGGGCACAAGTTTTTAGTTTTTCACGGTTAGCATGGAAGGTACTGCAAGAAGTTGGCGGAGCGAGTCGCCTTCATATTGATGAAGCGGGCGTACATATGTTACTTCGTAAAATTGTAGAGTCTCGTAAAGATGGATTATCGGTGTTCCAAAAAGCAGCGGAGCAAAACGGTTTTTTTGAACATCTTGGTAGTATGATTGCGGAGTTTAAACGTTACAACGTGACGCCATCTAACGTATATGAAATGTGGCAACAATTAGATGCACATAGTAGCAGTGCCGAACAAAAGCTATTAGCGAATAAAGTGTATGATTTACAACTACTATATGATGATTTCGAGCGTGCTTTAATCGGAAAATATTTAGATTCAGAAGACTATTTGCAATTACTAGTCGAAAAGCTTCCGCAGTCTGACTATGTAAATGGGGCTGAAATTTATATAGATGGATTTCATTCATTCTCACCGCAAGAGCTAGAAATTGTAAGACAGCTTATGATTTGCGGTGCGAGAGTTACAATCACGTTAACACTAGATGAAAAAACGTTAGCGCAGCCAGTAAATGAACTAGATTTATTTTATGAAACGACGTTAACATATGAAAAAATAAAACAAGTAGCACGTGAAGAGAAGATAGAAATTGAAAAAACGATTCCACTTATGGAACAACCGCGTTTTCATTCGCAATCATTAGCGCATTTAGAAACGCATTACGAAGCTCGTCCAAATGAAAAGTTTCACGGAGAAGCAAGTGTAACGATTAGTACAGCAGCGAATTTACGAGCTGAAGTAGAAGGCGTTGCGCGTGAAATTCGTAGACTTGTGGCAGATGAAGACTATCGTTACCGAGATATTGCGGTTCTTCTTCGTAACGGGGAAAGTTATTACGATGTAATGCGAACGCTATTTACAGATTATAATATCCCGCATTTCATCGATGAAAAACGCCCGATGTCACATCATCCGCTAGTAGAATGCATTCGTTCTGCACTCGAGATTATTAGCGGGAATTGGCGTTATGATGCAGTGTTTCGCTGCGTAAAAACAGAGCTTTTATATCCATTAGACGTAAGAAAAGAAACGATGCGTGAAGAGATGGATGAGTTTGAAAACTACTGTTTAGCGTACGGTGTACAAGGAAAGAGATGGACTTCTGAGGATCCGTGGATGTATCGCCGCTATCGTTCTCTTGACGATACGGACGGGATGATTACAGACAGTGAACGTGAAATGGAAGAGAAAATAAATCGATTGCGTGACGTTGTAAGAACGCCAGTTATTCGTATGCAAAAAAGACTGAAGCGTGCGGGAACAGTTATGCAAATGTGCGAAGCTGTTTACTTATTTTTAGAAGAGCTTGACGTTCCGAAAAAACTAGAAGCATTACGTATTCGTGCAGAAGAGAGCGGAGATTTCTTATTTGCGACAGATCATGAACAAGTATGGGAAGAAGTAATGAGTCTTCTTGATACGTTCGTAGAGATGCTTGGCGAAGAAAAAATGTCACTTTCTATGTTCACAGACGTTATGTCTACAGGTCTTGAGGCGCTTCAATTCGCCAACATTCCGCCGTCATTAGACCAAGTGTTAATTGCGAATATTGATCGTTCTAGATTATCAAATGTGAAAGCAACATTTGTCATTGGCGTGAATGAAGGTGTGATTCCAGCAGCACCGATGGATGAAGGTATGCTTTCTGATGAGGAAAGAGACGTTCTTAGTACTGCAGGTATCGAATTAGCACCAACGACGAGACAAACTTTATTAGAAGAACAGTTCGTTATGTATCAAATGGTAACGAGAGCAACTGAGAAATTATACATTTCATGCCCGCTAGCAGATGAGGAAGGAAAGACGTTACTTGCTTCTAGCTTTATTAAAAAAATAAAAAGAATGTTTCCTGATGTGAAAGATACATTTATTACGAATGATGTAAATGATTTATCCCGTTCGGAACAAATTTCATACGTAGCAACGCCAGAAGTAACGTTATCTTACGTTATGCAGCAACTTCAAACGTGGAAGCGATACGGATTTGAAGGGAATTTAGACTTTTGGTGGGACGTATATAACTTCTACGTTACTTCAGATGAATGGAAGCAAAAAAGTAGCCGCGTATTATCAAGCTTATTCTACCGAAATCGTGCGCAAAAACTAAGTACAGTTGTAAGTAGAGATTTATACGGAGACAAAATAAAAGGAAGCGTCTCTCGTATGGAATTATTTAACCGTTGTGCGTACGCTCATTTCGCGCAGCACGGTCTAGCATTAAGAGAGCGTGATATTTTCAAACTAGATGCGCCAGATATAGGTGAATTATTCCATGCAGCGCTGAAGAGAATTGCAGACAGGCTATTACGTGAAAATCGTACTTGGGCAGATTTATCAATAAAAGAGTGTGAGCATCTTTCGGCTGTAGTAATAGAAGAAATTGCACCGTTATTACAAAGACAAATTTTATTAAGTTCAAACCGTCATTTCTATTTAAAACAAAAACTACAACAAATCATTTTCCGTACGTCAATCATTCTTCGTGAACACGCGAAATCGAGTGGTTTCGTACCAGTTGATTTAGAAGTGCCATTCGGTATGGGCGGTACAGGATCGCTTCCGCCAATGGAATTCTCATTACCAAATGGTGTGAAGATGGAAGTTGTCGGCCGTATTGACCGTGTAGATAAGGCAGAAGATGAAAACGGGACGTTCCTACGTATTATTGACTATAAATCAAGCTCAAAAGCGTTAGATTTAACGGAAGTGTACTACGGATTAGCACTTCAAATGTTAACGTATTTAGATGTTGTTACTTCAAATGCACATACGTGGATGAAAAAAGGCGGCACGGCATCACCGGCTGGTGTACTGTACTTCCATATTCATAACCCGATCGTTGAGATGAAAGGTGACGCATCTGAAGCGGAAATTGAGAAAGAGATTTTAAAGAAATTTAAAATGAAAGGGCTCGTACTAGGAGACGCTGACGTTGTTCGTTTAATGGACAACAAGCTTTCAACAGGAAGCTCTGATATTATTTCTGCTGGTCTGAAAAAAGACGGTAGCTTTAGTGCGCGTTCAAGCATTGCAAGTGAACAAGAGTTTAACGTACTTCAAAAATACGTACACCATACATTTGAAAATATCGGAAAAGATATTACAGAAGGCGTTATCGATATTGCTCCTTACAAAAAGGGAAATAAAGCGGCATGTACGTTCTGTAACTTCAAATCTGTTTGTCAGTTCGATGAATCACTTGAAGATAACCAATTCCGTACGCTAAAAGATATGAAAGATAGCGAAGCGATGGAGAAAATTAGAGAGGAGGTTGGCGGAGAATGATTGAAAATTGGCCTAAAAAACCAGAAGGTAGTCAGTGGACAGATGATCAGTGGAAGGCGGTTGTAGCGAACGGACGTGATATTTTAGTCGCAGCAGCAGCTGGATCAGGGAAAACAGCAGTATTAGTTGAACGTATTATTAAAAAGATTATAAATGAAGAAAATCCAGTCGATGTCGACCGCCTGCTCGTTGTAACATTTACGAATGCAGCGGCGCAAGAGATGAAAAACAGAATTGGGGAAGCGTTAGAAAAAGTATTAATTGATGAGCCAGGGTCGCAGCACATTAGAAAGCAGCTGAGTCTATTAAATAAAGCTTCTATTTCAACGATTCACTCCTTTTGTTTACAAGTAATTAGAGGATACTACTACATGCTTGATGTTGATCCTCGTTTCCGCATTGCGAATCAAACGGAAAATGAATTATTAAAAGAAGAAGTGCTAGATGACATATTAGAAGAAGAGTATGGAATTGAAGATAATACGATATTCTTTGAACTCGTTGATCGTTATACGAGTGATCGTAGCGATGATGACTTACAGCGTATGATTTTAGCGCTTCATACAGAATCAAGAGCGCATCCGAATCCGGAAAAATGGCTCGATAAATTAGTAGAAGCATACGACGTAGAAGGAAAGACAATTGAAGATTTAGTGTACGCTTCTTACTTATTAGAAGATGTGAAATTCCAGCTTGAAACAGCGGAACAGTATATTCGTAAAGCGACGGAACTCGCAATGCTTCCTGACGGCCCGGCGCCTCGTGTTGAAACCTTGCAAGCTGATGCAGCTTTACTTGGAACGTTATCGTCAGCAGCTTGTGAATCGTGGACAAGTGTGCATGAAGCGATGCAGAATGTGTCGTGGCAAACGTTAAAGCGTATTAAGAAAAGTGATTACAACGAGGATGTTGTAAAACAAGTAGATTCTCTTCGTAATAAAGCGAAAGATGAAGTGAAGAAATTACAAGAAGAGCTATTTAGCCGCAAACCTGAAAGTTTCTTACGAGATTTTCAAGATATGCACCCTGTATTAGAAAAGCTCGTTCAACTTGTAAAAGTATTTAAAGAGCGTTTCCAAGCGATGAAGCGAGATAAAGGAATGGTCGATTTCACAGATTTAGAGCATTTCTGTTTACAAATTTTAAGTGAACAAAGTGAAAATGATGAAATGAAGCCGTCAGCAGTAGCGCTCCAATATCGAAATAAATTTGCTGAAGTATTAGTCGATGAATATCAAGATACGAACTTCGTACAAGAATCGATTATTAAATTCGTAACGAAAGATTCTGAGAGTGAAGGAAACTTATTCATGGTTGGTGACGTAAAGCAGTCGATTTATCGTTTCCGATTAGCAGAACCAGGCTTATTCCTAGGAAAATATAAACGCTTCACGCAAGAAGGATTAGGCGGCGGAATGAAGATTGATTTAGCAAAAAACTTCCGTAGTCGTCATGAAGTTTTAGCAGGTACGAACTTTATCTTCAAACAAATTATGGGCGAAGAAGTTGGAGAAATCGATTACGATGCTGACGCTGAATTAAAGTTAGGTGCTACCTATCCAGAAGGTGAAGATGTAGCGGCGGAACTACTATGTATTCAGCAAACGGAAGAAGAAGTAATAGACGGAGAAGAAGGTGCAGAAGTCGAAAAAGCACAGCTTGAAGCTCGTCTTATGGCGCAGCGTATTAAAGCGATGGTTGATTCAGGTTATGAAGTGTATGACCGTAAAACGGATAGTATGCGCCCTGTACAATACCGCGACTTCGTTATTTTACTGCGCTCCATGCCGTGGGCGCCGCAAATTATGGAAGAGTTAAAATTGCAAGGAATTCCAGTATACGCTGATCTTGCGACTGGTTACTTTGAAGCGACAGAAGTAAATATTATGATGAACGTCTTCCGCGTTATCGATAATCCGATGCAAGATATTCCGCTTGCAGCAGTGCTTCGTTCACCAATCGTTGGATTAAATGATGAAGAACTTGCAACGCTTCGTGCTCACGGGAAAAAAGGCTCGTTTTATGAAGTAATGAGCTCATTCTTAAAAGGGGCACCGCTTGAAGAAGAAAAAGAACTACATGATAAATTAGAGTGGTTCTATAACTTACTACAAGGATGGCGTGAATTCGCGCGTCAACAATCACTTTCTGATTTAATTTGGAAAGTGTACGGTGAGACAGGTTATTACGACTTTGTCGGTGGTTTACCAGCCGGAAAGCAAAGACAAGCAAACTTGCGTGTATTATATGACCGCGCAAGACAATACGAAGCAACATCGTTTAGAGGATTATTCCGCTTCTTACGTTTTATTGAACGTATTTTAGAACGCGGTGATGATATGGGGACGGCGAGAGCTTTAGGTGAACAAGAAGATGTCGTTCGCATTATGACAATTCATAAAAGTAAAGGATTAGAGTTCCCAGTCGTGTTCGTAGCTGGACTTGGTCGCCGTTTTAATACACAAGACTTAATGAAACGTTTCTTACTGCATAAAGACTTCGGTTTCGGTTCACAATTCATCGATCCTCGTAAACGAATTAAATATACGACATTATCGCAACTAGCGATTAAGCGTAAAATGAAAATGGAATTAATCGCGGAAGAAATGCGCGTATTATACGTAGCGTTAACGCGTGCAAAAGAGAAGTTAATTTTAATCGGTACAGTTAAGGATGCAAATAAAGAAATGGAAAAATGGCTTGATGCGAGGGAGCATAGTGAATGGTTATTACCAGACCATATACGTGCCGGAGCGTCTTGTTATTTAGACTGGATTGCACCTTCATTATATAGACATCGTGATAGTGAAATGCTTCTTGAATTAGGACAAGGGAGTATTCCGGATGAAATTTATGGATATAGTGCGAGCTGGAAAGTAGAAGTTGTTGACGGTAACACGTTACTTGCGCCAGAACCAGTTCAAGAAGAGAAACAAGAATTACTAGAAGCACTTCGTGAGAAAAAAGCTGTTCCCCTGCAAAGTGAACGAAAAGAAGAAGTGTATGACAGATTAATGTGGAAGTACGGATATGAGGAAGCAACATCTCATCGTGCGAAACAGTCTGTTACAGAAATAAAGAGAAATTATCAATCTGAAGAAGGTAGCGATAACGCCTTTATTAAAAAACTACGTGCGCCAATTAAAACGCGCCCTCGTTTTATGGAGAAAAAAGGATTAACGTACGCTGAGAGAGGTACGGCAGTTCATGCTGTTATGCAACATGTTGATTTAAAGAAGCCGATTACAGAAGAAGTGATTCGGGAACAAATTAATGGCATGGTCAATAAAGAGCTATTAACATTCGAACAAGCAGAAGAAATAGCGATTGAAAAAGTCATTTCATTCTTTGACAGTGATTTAGGTAAAAGGGTACTAGCGGCGAAAAGTGTGGAGCGTGAAGTACCATTTACGATGATGCTTGCAGCAGAAGAAGCATATCAAGATTGGCAAGGGAAGAGCGGAGAATCAATTCTTGTCCAAGGGGTTATCGATTGCATGATCGAAGAGGAAGACGGAATCACTTTAATTGACTTTAAAACGGATACGATTGAAGGGAAGTTCCCAGGCGGATTCGATCAGGCGAAACCAATTTTAGAAGATCGATATAAAGTGCAGCTTTCTTTATATGCAAAGGCACTTGAAAAAAGCTTACAACACCCTGTGAAAGAGAAATGCTTATACTTCTTTGATGGCAACCATGTTGTAAAAATTGAAGAATAGAGGGACTTGAAAATGGCAACGGAAAAAACGTTAAGAACGTGTGAAAAAGGACATGAATATTTTAAAAGTAGCGATTGTCCAACTTGCCCAACTTGTGAGAAAGAAAAGAAACCAAAAACAGGATTTCTTTCACTTCTTTCATCACCAGCACGAAATGCACTGCAACATCATGGAATTCACACGATAGAAGAACTCTCAAAGTATAGTGAAAAAGAGATTTTAAAACTGCACGGTATGGGACCTGCGTCTATGCCGAAGCTTAGAAAGGCTTTGGAAGAGAGCGGGTTATCATTTAAATAAAATGAAACAGTAAACAGTGTTTTTTGATAATCTTGAATGAGATAAAAGAAAAAGTAGGAGAATATCTCCTACTTTTTTTACGCTGTTCCAATTTGATCTTGATCGGCCACATCAGAATCAAACGTATTTGTTGCACTAACACCGTTAAAAGTATTCACGACAAATCCAACATTGGAAGCTCCGGATCCATTATAAGCTTTCGTATTTTCTTTCGGAGACACATTATAAAAATCCCCTAAATTGAAAGAACCATTACTGTTTTGAACGACGAGATTTCCAACAATAGAAGGCATACCATCCACCTACTTTACTAAGCTTTTTAATTACTATATGAATTATTGAGCGGAAGGTTCATCCGTAATGTATTGGCGGATTTGCATAATACGAGAGTTATTAAAAACATAATCAACATTTCCGATTTGAAATCCACCAGAATTTAAAAGTGATCGTAATTCAACATTGTTTACTTCAATGAAAGGGCATTCATTTACAATGTTTAATTTTACATCTGTCGCTCGCTTTGGGATTGTGACGTGTTCATCTGTAAAGATTTCAAATGCATCTAAGCGACCTTCTCCTTTTATATAACAAGGAATTTCCCTGTGTACGGCAAGCGCTCTACTTTTTAATTCCATTTGATTTGCATCTCCAACTTGAAATACGGCAGCAATTCCTAAAGAAATAATAGACACATTTTGGACAACAGACACATGATGTAACATAATTTCTCAGCCTCCTTAACCTGGAGTAGGAGGGACATCTGTTACTAGCGGTACAAATGGCCCCTCTGTAACAGTTTCAAATGGTGTATCAAGAATAGAAGATAGTATGAGGAGATTCGCATCCCCAATTAAAAAGAGTGCAGACGACGATACACCGTTCATTTTAATCTGTCCGACTTTTAACTCACGATTCACAACATTAAGGTTCATACATACTTACTCCTTTCGGAAATTTCCCGGTATGTGTTGGATAAAAGATAAGAAAGCTTTGTCAATATCATGTTTCATTGCTTGAATAATGATATCTCGTAAATAATCTGGATCTGTTGAAATCCCTTCATATGATTGCGCTTGTGATAAATAATAAGGAAGTCTATGCTCCATCTGTTTTTTTATGTCATCCACCATCATTTGTCTATACATTTCATCGAGCGGCGTTCTCTCTTCTTGTTCAAAATGGAGAATTCGGTTATATGCTTCTTCATCTAAGTAACGATGCATTTCTTGAAGGATGCCTTGGTAAAAGTCTGGGTTTGTGTCAGTTTCAGGATTGACCTTCAAAGTTTCTGTATCAACTTGAAAATCCTCAATTTGCTGTCCTTTTGTTGAAAATGGATTTAAGCCAATATTTAAAGTACCATTTAAATTTTCTACTTTTAATTGATCGAATTTGTATTCCACTTTTCCTATAGAAGAGGAGGGGCGACTTTTTAATTCATTAAGCTCTTCTTGTAATTGACGAACTTGATTTTCTAAATTAAGAATGGTTGCTTGTTGTGCTTGAAGAGCTTGTTGAAGTTGGTGTAAATAAGTATATATATCTTGATTCATTTGTGAAACCTCCTTTTCAATAGGGAGGGTAAATATATTCCTGCTATATATTTATGACAAGGATGTCTTAAGAAGAACTAGTTGATGGTTTGATAGAAATAATTTGTCCTTTCGCCTGTAATGGGCGAAGGGGCTCTGTAAATCCGCCAGTATTTGAGAATTTAGATAGAGCTTTAATACTTCCAGCAGTACCAATTTGGAATACAGAAGAGGTTGTAATGCTATCAATTCTAATGCTGTTAATGATGATGCTTTGGTTTACGTAAAAATTCAATACAATCGCCTCCCCTAAGTTGAACCAATTATCGCTTGGTCAACTACATCTGAATCATTAACAGTTGTTGCGCTTTGATAATTGTAGACAGAAACGTTATCTCCAACATTAAAGGAGCCGGCTCCGGCGAAAGCGCGTGAATAACTAATAGGCCTAATCGCAAATACATCTCCAATATGAAAAATACCACTTGATCCAATATTGACGATACGAATATGTCCGACCATAGCTGGCATACAAAACACCTTTCGTTTTTAAAATTTTCTTTTCTACTATTGTATGGGCGTTTTCAATAAAATGTGTATTTTTTTGAAATAAAAGAAACACACACGTTATTGTGTGTGTGTATCGAGTGTTTGATTAGGGTGAAAATCCGTATGTACATGCCAAATTGCATTTAAGAGCCTGTCCAGTTCTTGGCTACAATCCACTGTTTTTTGAGAAGTCATTCCGTAGCGTTCAGCAAAATAAATCATTTTTTCACGTTTTTTTTCAATCGCTTGCTCAAACATTGAAATCGGCTCCATCTCTAAATGAAATTTTTAGTATATATGTAGTACATATTATACAAAAAAACCATAAAAAAGAAATACCTTCGCTAAAAAAAGTAAAATTTCTACATTTTATGCCAAATGCATAGGAGTAACGAATAGGATGGGAGAAGAATATTGTAAAAATTAGCGTGCATGAGAAGGTTTTTTTCTTACGGATGCGAATACAATTAAATGGTATGAGTTTTAGGATGGAGAGTGGAAATATTGCGTTTGGTAACGGCGAAGAAAGATGAAAAGGTATTTGTAGGTATTGTGGATGAAGAGGAAGAAAAGGTATTGCACTTAAGAGAAGCGCAAAGACAAAAAGGGGAAAAGGTTACGATTCCGATTACGATGTTAGAGTGTATTGAAAGAGGAACCGAATGTTTTGAAAAAATATGTGATATTGTAAATTGGGCAAAGGAAAATGAAGGAACGGCGTATTACCCGTTAACTGAGGTAAAAATATTAGCGCCAATTCCAAGGCCAAGGAAGAATATTTTATGTGTTGGAAAAAATTATCGTGAGCATGCGATAGAAATGGGCGGAGAAGAGTCAATTCCAGAAAATATAATGATCTTCACGAAAGCGCCAACGACAGTTATTGGAATGGATGAAAAAATTAATAGTCACCCCCACGCAACGAATGAACTAGATTATGAAGGAGAACTAGCTATCATCATCGGTAAGCGAGGGAAACAAATAAAAAAAGAAAAAGCGCTTGAGCATGTTTTTGGTTACACTATTATAAATGATATAACTGCTCGCGACATTCAAAGGAAGCATAAACAATTTTTCCTTGGAAAAAGTTTCGATACATTTTGTCCGATGGGACCGTATTTAATTCATAAATCAATGGTTGAAGCGCCAAATGCGTTACACATTGAAACGGTAGTAAATGGAGAGATAAGACAAACTTCAAATACAAATAAAATGATTTTTTCAATAGAAGAAATTATTTCAACGATAAGTAAAGGTATGACATTAGAACCAGGAGATATTATCGCAACAGGAACGCCAGCTGGTGTCGGCAAAGGTTTCACACCACCGAAGTTTTTACATGCGGGTGATGAAGTGGTCGTTACAGTAGAAGGAATTGGTACTTTGCGAAATGTAGTGAAGTGAAGTGAAGAAAAGAGCTATCTTATGAAAAGATAGCTCTTTTCTATGGTCTTGGGTGATAGAGGTAATCGATAACGGAAAAAGTGTAAAGACCAATGACTGCAAGTGTACAAATGCCAAATAGTATAACCGTAAGTGCGCTTTTTTCTCGTCCAAAACCAATAATAGTAAGAATAACAGTAGTCCAAAATGATGCTTTCAGTAGTGTGAATGTAGTGGGAGTTGAGTAGTGACTAAGCAATGTTACAGAAAGTAGGAAGCCAAAGAATGTAACTAAAAGAAAAGATGTAGCTAAATAGTTAATATGTTTGCCATATCTTAATAACATATCGCACCTCCTTTGTGATTTTAAAATACAGAAAATTACAATTTAATTTTAGTATAAATCAATATAAAAAGAAAGAGGTTGTCCTAACGTGTAGGACAACCTCTCTATTATTACGATAATACTGCTTTAATTTTTTGGAATGCCCACTCTAAGTCTTCTTCAGAGATTACTAGAGGTGGTGCGATACGAATTACGTTTTCATGTGTTTCTTTACATAATAGACCAGCTGCTTTTAGTTGTTCACAGTAAGGACGAGCTGGCTCGTTTAATTCGATACCGATGAATAAACCTTTACCGCGAACTTCAGTGATCATTGGGTTATCAATCTCTTTTAATTGCCCAACTAATTTTTCTCCTAATTGAAGAGAACGCTCTGTTAATTTTTCTTCTTCTAACACTTCAAGAGCTGCGATAGAAACAGCACATGCAAGTGGGTTACCACCGAATGTAGAACCGTGAGAACCTGGCTCGAATACGCCTAAAATGTCACGGTTTGCTGCTACGCAAGAGATTGGAAATACGCCGCCGCCAAGTGCTTTACCAAGTATGTACATGTCAGGAGTTACATTGTCCCAGTCACAAGCAAATACTTTACCAGTACGGCCTAAACCTGTTTGGATTTCATCTGCTACAAATAAAACGTTTTCTTTTTTACATACTTCAAGAGCTTCTTTTAAGTAACCAGCTGGTGGGATGTTAATACCTGCTTCACCTTGGATTGGCTCTAAAATGAATGCAGCTGTATTTGGTGTAATAGCAGCTTTTAACGCTTCTAAATCACCGTAAGGAATTACGATAATGCCAGGAAGCATTGGACCGAATCCACGCTTGTACTCTTCGTTTGAAGACATAGAAACAGCACCCATCGTACGTCCGTGGAAGTTATCTTCACAAACGATAATTTCAGCACGGTTTGCTTCTACTTTCTTCACGTCATAAGCCCAGCGGCGAGCTGTTTTAATTGCAGTTTCAACAGCTTCTGCACCTGTATTCATTGGAAGTACCATTTCTTTATTAGTTAGTTTCGCAACTTTTTCGTACCAAGGACCTAATTGATCACTATGGAAAGCACGAGAAGTTAGCGTAACACGATTAGCTTGGTCAATTAAAGCGTTAATAATTTTTGGGTGACGATGACCTTGGTTTACTGCAGAATATGCACTTAATAAGTCCATATAGCGGTTTCCTTCAGGATCTTCTACCCAAACGCCTTCTGCTTTAGAAATAACGATCGGAAGTGGGTGATAGTTATTTGCTCCGTATGTGTCTGTAAGTTCGATAATATCCTTAGTTTGAATCATGATTGTTCCCCCTTTTGTTATTACAAGAAGTTTGTAAATACTCTAAATATTATATCATTTAAATGTAAAAAAGCGAAACATTTCCTGAAAATAAATGAACATGTTATCATATAGAGTGAAAAAGTGTGAAAAGAGGAGGTAAGGGATACGATGGTACATATGCATATTACAGCATGGGCGTTAGGTTTAATTTTATTCTTCGTTGCGTATTCACTTTATTCAGCAGGAAGAAAAGGTAAAGGTGTACATATGGGGCTTCGTCTTATGTACATTATCATTATTGTGACAGGTTTCATGTTGTACATGGGTATTATGAAGACTGCAACAAGTAACATGCACATGTGGTATGGTTTAAAAATGGTAGCTGGTATTTTAGTGATCGGTGGAATGGAAATGGTTCTTGTAAAAATGAGCAAGAACAAAGCAACAGGGGCAGTTTGGGGACTATTTATTGTTGCACTAGTAGCAGTATTTTACCTTGGACTGAAATTACCGATTGGCTGGCAAGTATTCTAATAAAAAATAAAACCGCCTTATAACTCAAATGTTTGGGAGATAAGGTGGTTTTTTATTTTATGTCGCATCGATATGCAACTCTTCTCCGTTTACTTTCGTAAAACGAAACATATTTTTATTGGACGCAGCGTGACGAACGAAATGGTGCTGCAGTGTACAAATCATCTCTTCGTTATCAAACAAAAGAATATTTACTCCTTCGCACGCTTCCTCTTTCGGTAAGAAAGATAAATAATTATGACAATACATGCAATCATATAAAGAGTAATGAAGAGATTGCAATGATTCCGTTAATAATGTAAAGACGGAGTCAGGCAATTCCTCAAGCCATTCCGTATAGCTAAGCAGTAATTTCTTTCGAATTCGTATCATTTCTCCGTTTTGCAAATGGTGCTGTTCGTTGGCGATTTGTAATACATCTTGTTCATAGAAACGAGCTGGTAGCCAGTTGTTGTTATATAAAATCTCAAAGCCATCTTCGGCAATATCTTCTAATAAAAATGCTTCATCATTCTCATCATCAAAGAATACCCATTCATTGTTTATATATTCTACATTACCGACCGTATGAGCACGAGGCTGGTTATATAAAATATGGTTACGTTGTATCATACATGATTTCTCCTTTATGAAAAGTAGTTATTTCTGTTATAGACAGTTCGCGCATTCTTTATAACTAGACACATCTAGACATAGGTGGGCATACAATAAAACACGTTTTACTGAGTGAAAATTCTATTCTGTATGTGGATAGTAGGTTATCGTCAAGTTTTTCATTTTTTGATCCGCACCCTTTAGGGTGGGGATTACTGCACGTTCAAGAAAAGAAATAAGATGGAAGGATGATTTATATGTGCGGGATTACAGGATGGGTGGATTATAAACGCTCATTAGAAGGAGAGCGAGACGTCGTTACGAAGATGGCTGAGACGTTAGCGAAGCGTGGCCCAGATGATAATAAAGTTTGGATTAAAGGCAATGTTGCATTTGGGCACAAACGGTTAATCGTTGTTGATCCTGAGGGTGGGAAACAACCGATGACTTGTTTAAAAGATGAAACGAATTATGCGATTTGCTATAACGGTGAACTGTATAACACGGAAGATATTCGAAAGGAACTATTAAGAAGAGGATATACGTTCAAAGGCCATTCTGATACGGAAGTACTATTAGCGTCTTATATTGAATGGAAAGAAGAATGTGTCGATCATTTAAACGGTATATATGCGTTTGCCGTATGGGATGAACAGAAAGAACAAGTATTTATTGCGCGAGATCGATTAGGTGTAAAGCCGCTATTTTTTAAATATGATAGTGGGCGGTTATTATTTGGTTCAGAGTTAAAAGCGATATTGGCTCATCCTGATGTGAAGGCGGAAGTAACGTTAGAAGGATTATCCGAAATATTCGGCCTTGGACCATCTAGAACGCCTGGTCACGGTATTTATGCTGGTATAAAAGAATTACGTCCAGGTCATGCGATGACATTTTCAAAGAACGGTTTATGTATATGGAGATATTGGAATGTGGAAAGCAAAAAACATGAAGACTCCTTTGAAGAAACAGTAGAGAAAACACGCTTTTTATTACAAGATGCGATTACAAGGCAGCTCGTTTCTGATGTACCACTGTGCACTTTTCTATCAGGTGGTGTAGATTCGAGCGCGATTACAGCAATTGCTGCGAAAGAATACGCACGGTCAGGAAAAGGGCAATTACACACATACTCTGTTGATTATGAAGATAATGACAAATACTTTAAAGCGAATGCATTCCAGCCAAATTCAGATGCGCCATTTATTCATTTGATGACGGAGACGTTTCAAACGATTCATCATCGATGCGTCATTTCAAATGAACAATTAGCGCAGTATTTAACAGAAGCTGTACTCGTTCGTGATTTGCCTGGTATGGCAGATATTGATTCGTCATTATTATGGTTTTGCCGTGAAATTAAACAAGATTTTGTCGTCGGTTTATCTGGGGAATGTGCAGACGAAATATTTGGTGGTTATCCTTGGTTTTATAGAGAAGATGATTTACAATCGAGTGCGTTTCCGTGGATGCGCTCTACAGAAGCGCGTGAACAACTGCTAAAGAAAGAATGGAGAAATAAATTAAATTTACAACAATATGTACAGCAGCGCTATGAAGAATCCATTCAAGAAGTTCCTATTTTAGAGGGAGAAAGCCCGATTGAAGCAAAGAGACGACAACTATTTTACTTGAACATGGTATGGTTTATGACAACATTATTAGACAGAAAAGACCGTATGAGCATGGGGGCAAGCTTAGAAGTGCGCGTTCCATTTGCGGACCACCGACTTGTCGAATATGCGTGGAATATTCCTTGGGAAATGAAAATGTATAAAAACCGCGAAAAAGGTCTATTGCGTAAAGCGTTAGAAGGATTGCTTCCAAATGACATCTTATATAGAAAGAAGAGTCCGTATCCGAAAACGCATAATCCGCACTATACAAATGCAGTCACAATATGGCTACAAGATTTATTGACGGATAAAGGTTCAATTTTACACGAACTATTTGATAAAGAGCAGCTGAGCGGATTAATTGAGTCAGGCGGTAGTGCATTTCAATCACCATGGTTCGGTCAATTAATGACGGGGCCTCAACTCTTAGCCCATTTAGCGCAAATTCATGTTTGGTTTAAAGAATACGGCGTAAATATTAAAGAATAGAAGAAAAGCGACTTACTTTTATGTAAGTCGCTTTTTATTAAATAAATTGTCAAATAAAATTCAAAATCATATTAGAAAAAATACTTATTTAGAATAATTATCTTTACGTATTTATTATTAGTTGTTATAATTGGAAACAAATGTTCTTGAAAAAGATTCTCATTTATAAAATTGAGGTGTTATATAGATGGTAAAGAAAAAAATAGGTTTACTCGTAATGGCGTATGGAACGCCAGAATCATTAGATGATGTAGAAGCGTACTACACACATATTCGCCACGGTCGTAAACCTTCCGAAGAATCACTCCAAGACTTAATCGGGCGCTATAAAGCGATTGGTGGAATTTCACCACTTGCAAAAATTACGAAAGAGCAAGCGCATAAATTAACAGATGCAATGAATAATATATTTACAGAGTATGAATTTACTTGTTACTTAGGCTTAAAACATATTGCTCCATTTATAGAAGATGCAGTAGAAGAGATGAAGCGTGATGGAATTGAGCAGGCGATTAGTATCGTATTAGCACCGCACTATTCTACATTTAGCATTAAAGCGTATAATGACCGTGCGATTCGTCTTTCAAAAGAAATCGGTGGCCCTGTTATTGAACCAATTGAACAATGGTACGATGAACCGAAATTTATTTCCTATTGGGCAGATCAAATAAAAGAAACATTTACAAAGATTGAAGAGAAAGAGAAAGCAGTCGTAATTTTTTCGGCGCATAGTTTGCCAGAAAAAATTATTGCGGCAGGGGACTCTTATGTAGAGCAATTACAGCATACAGCAGATTTAATTGCGGAGGCTGCCGATATTCAAAACTATACAATTGGTTGGCAAAGTGCTGGAAATACACCGGATCCATGGATTGGTCCGGATGTGCAAGATTTAACGAGAGATTTATTTGAAGACCGTGGATATGAATCTTTCATATATTGCCCAGTTGGCTTTGTCGCAGAGCATTTAGAAGTTTTATATGACAACGATTATGAGTGTAAAGTTGTTACTGATGAATTAAATGCCGTATATTTTAGACCAAATATGCCAAATTCACAATCTGCATTTATCGATTGCTTAGCTGAAATTGTTTCCAAAAAAATGAAGGAAATAGTTGACAAGAATTCAGTTTTGAATAATAATTAATTTATAATAATTTTAAATAAATAATAATTACTATGAAAGAAAGAGGAGGATCCCCCTAGATGAATCCAAATAATCGCTTAACAACAAACCAAGGTGCTCCAGTTGGAGACAATCAAAATTCTCGTACAGCTGGTCGCCGTGGACCGGTATTATTAGAAGACTATCATTTAGTAGAAAAACTGGCTCACTTTGATCGTGAACGTATTCCGGAGCGTGTTGTGCATGCACGTGGTGCAGGTGCTCACGGTGTATTCGTAACGAAAAACAGCATGAAGCAATATACGAAAGCAGCATTTTTACAAAATGAAGGAACTGAAACGCCTGTATTTGTTCGTTTCTCAACGGTTATTCATGGTCAAGGTTCTCCGGAAACAGCTCGTGACCCACGCGGGTTCGCTGTTAAATTTTATACAGAAGAAGGAAATTACGATATTGTAGGTAACCATTTACCGGTCTTCTTCATTCGTGATGCAATTAAATTCCCTGATATGGTGCATTCTTTAAAACCAGCACCTGATACAAATATTCAAACGCCAGATCGTTACTGGGATTTCATGACGTTAAGTCCAGAATCTACACATATGATGACGTGGGTATTTTCTGATTACGGTACACCAGCAAGCTATCGCGAAATGGAAGGTTTCGGTGTCCATTCATTTAAATGGATTAATGCAGAAGGAAAAATCGTCTACATTAAATATCACTGGAAACCACAGCAAGCTGTACGTAACTTAAGTGCAAAAGAAGTGCAAGAAGTTCAAGGGAAAGATTTCAACCATGCAACTCGTGACTTGTTCGATGCAATCGAAAAAGGAAATTATCCAAAGTGGGATTTACACGTACAAGTGATGCAATTAGAAGAAACGGATTCTTTAGACTTTGATCCATTAGACCCAACGAAAGTATGGCCAGAAGATCGCTTCCCGTTAATTGAAGTAGGGACGATGACGTTAAATCGTAATCCGAAAAACTTCTTCGCAGAAGTAGAACAAGTGGCGTTCTCTCCAAGTGCAACTGTAAATGGTATTGAACCATCTGAAGATAAATTATTACAAGGTCGTTTATTCTCTTACCCAGATACACAGCGTTACCGTCTTGGTGCAAACTACTTACAAATTCCTGTAAACTGCCCATACGCAGCTGTTCATAACCAACAACGTGATGGTGCAATGCAAATCAATCAAAACCCATCTACAATCAACTACGAACCGAGCCGTCATGCTGAAAATCCAGTTGAAGACAAAGCTTACCGCGATTCAACTATGAAAGTAGAAGGCTACGTATCTCGTGAAAAAATTGAAAAACCAAATGACTTCAAACAAGCAGGTGAGCGTTACCGTTCATTCTCTAAAGAAGAGCAAGACAACTTAATTGCAAACTTAACAAATGACTTAAAAGACGTAAATGAACGCACGAAATTATTAGCCGTTTGTAACTTCTTCCGTGCAGATCAAGAGTATGGAATGCGTTTAGCGCAGGCGCTAAATGTTGATATTACGCAATATGTGGGAAATGCTCCGAAATAAAGTGAAACTTTAATCAGTGGGGGGGCATCCCCGCTGATTATCAGCCTTCACCAATCGGGCTTTTACGGGCAGTTGATCCCTCACCTAACTTTTTGTTTTTCGCTGAATTTTAAGCTGGGGGATCTTACTGTCCGCAAATATCGGGGTAAATAGGGAAAGACGACTGTTAAACGGTCGTCTTTTTTTATGTGTAAAAGATGTTTTATATATGCGAGGTGTATTTTGATGGATGTTTTAATTTTTATTATTGCGCTAAGTGTTTTTGTATTTGTAGTAGTTCCTATCGTAAAAATGTTTATAGCAATTGGGAAACAAGGTGATGAGCGTGCTACGTTTATAAAAAATAAAGCGATGGCTGAGCCGTTTCAAATTGCGATTGCGTTTCTTATTATTTTAAGTACGAATAAAAGAAAGTACGGCGATTCGTAAGTTACGCCGGGGTATTTCTCGGTTTCGATATGTCGGAATTTTTTGGTAAATCGATATATCGTGTCGAAACGTCGATATATCCGAATAATCGCTGATATATTCGTCAAAATACCAGGTGGGGTATGAAACGCCGACAATTACAACAAAAAGAGATGCAATCTACTACCGGTAGATTGCATCTTTTTTTTAGTTTGCTCGCTCCGTATATTCATAAGCTTTCTCCCCGTGCATCGAAATATCAAGACCCATATGTTCTTCGTGCTCATCAACCCGAACAGGGAGGAAGAAGTTAATTGCTTTAATAATGGCATACGTCATGATGATCGTGAATGCATATGTTGCGCCGATTGCTACAAGTTGTTTGAACAGTAAAGCGGCGTTTCCGTAAAATAATCCGTTCGCGCCATCGCCGTTTACAGTAGTAGTTGCAAATAGTCCTGTCGCAATACCGCCCCAAGTTCCGCCGATGCCATGGCATCCGAATGCGTCGAGTGTGTCGTCGTATCCGAATTTTGTTTTTAAGAAAAAGACCGCTCCGAAGCATAATACGCCGCCGATCGCTCCGATAAGAAGAGCGGAGAAAGGTGTAACGAACCCGCAAGCTGGTGTAATAGCAACTAAACCGGAAACGACTCCGCAAGCAGCTCCCATCGCAGTCGGTTTTGATTGAAAGAACCATTCTGAAAGCATCCAAGTTAATGCGGAGGCAGCAGCGGCTATATTTGTATTAATAAATGCAGTTAAAGCTACATCATTTAAGGATAATGCGCTACCGACGTTAAAACCGAACCAGCCGAACCATAGTAAACCTGCGCCTAACATCGTAAATGGTAAATGGTGAGGAGAAGTACCGTTTATGTTTTTTCGTTTTCCAAGGAAAATAGCTAATACAAGGCCAGCGACGCCAGATGTAATATGAACGACATTACCACCAGCGAAGTCTAACGCACCAAGTTCTCTTAGCCAACCGCCAACGCCCCATACCCAATGAGCGACAGGATTGTAAACGATTGTTGTCCATAGAAGGATGAAAATAAGGAAAGCTGAAAATCGCATTCTTTCGGCGAATGCACCTGAAATTAAAGCGGGAGTTAAAATAGCAAACATAAGCTGGAACATCATAAATAAATTGTGAGGAATAGTAGATGAGTAGTCTGGATTTGGTACGTAGGTAACTCCGTTTAAACCGAACCAATCGAGTGTACCGATAAGTCCGTGCCAATCTGGTCCAAATGATAAAGAATAACCAATTACAATCCACTGAATCGAAACGATAGCCATTGCGCTATAACTATGCATTGTCGTACTAAGCACGTTTTTACTGCGAACCATGCCCCCATAAAAAAGTGCCAATCCTGGTGTCATTAACATGACCATTACAGTCGTTACAAAAATAAAAACAGTATCTCCCGTATTCATTCTCTCTCCTCCTATAATGTTAGAAAAAATAACATCGATTTGTTATGTTTCATATCATATTCGAAATAAAAAGAAAAATCAACTAAAAATTCAGAAAACTTTTTAATTCATGTTAGAAAATCTAACATGAGATAATTTGAGAAGAATGAAATCAACGTATGCGATTCGTCCGAAAAATTGGTATAATATTCTTACAATTAAAAACATGGGGGATGCGTGTGGGGAAAATACATGCTAGGAAACTGTTCATTTATTTTTGTTTAGCTGTCGTTTTATTTGTACCAATACATACGTTTGCAGATGAAAAAAGAGAGTGGCAAGACGAAGTTATTTATTCTATTATGATTGATCGCTTTAATAATGGAGAACCGAAAAATGACAAACAGTTAGAAGTTGGTAATTTAGAAGGGTATCAAGGCGGAGATATAAGAGGAATTATAAAAAGACTGGATTACATAAAAGAAATGGGATTTACCACTGTTATGCTTTCTCCGCTTTTTGAAAGTGGAAAGTACGATGGATTAGACGTGCACAATTTTCAAAAGGTAAATGAACATTTCGGAACAGAAAATGATGTGAAAGAACTTGTACAAGCAGCTCACGCAAAAGGAATAAAAGTTGTACTTCAATTTCCTCTTGGAGAGAACGCACGACAAGTCATCGACGCGATGAAATGGTGGATCAAAGAAGTCGATTTAGATGCAAGTTATGTAATACATAGTGAAAAAAAGTCGGATGCTTTTTGGGATGACGTGCAAAAAGATATGCAAGCGATAAAGAAAGATTTTCGTATTATGACAAAAGAAGATAGTGAATACAACGAAAAAATAGTAGGGGCGTTTTCTAAAGCGGGCGTATCGGTGAAACCTTTATATGATGTGAGTAAAAAAGACGGGGAATCCGCTACATTTTTAGATAATCAAGATACGAAAAGATTTGCTCGTATTGCAAAAGAGAATATGAATTATCCGCCATCTCGCTTGAAACTAGCCCTTACATATTTATTTACAACACCAGGTATTCCGAATTTTTATTACGGAACTGAAATTGCATTAGATGGAGGGGATACTCCGGATAATAGACGATTAATGGATTTCAAATCAGATGAAAAATTTATGCAGCACATAATGAAACTCGGTGAACTTAGACAATCGAGACCATCTCTACGTAGGGGTACGTTTGAGCTTCTATACGATAAAGGTGGAATGAGTGTACTAAAGAGAAAGTATAAAGATGAAGTGACAGTAGTAGCGATTAATAATACGAAAGAAACGCAAAAAGTTGCTTTACCTGTAAGTGCAATTGGCGAAAAACAAGAGTTACGAGGATTGTTAGAAGATGAAATTATAAGAGAAGAAAACGGAAATTTTTATCTTGTTTTAAAGCGTGAAGAATCAAATGTGTATAAAGTTAACGGGGAAACAGGTGTGAATTGGCTATTTATCTCTTTAATCGTCGGTGTGAACGTATTGTTTATTGCGTTTTTAATCGCGGTTAAAAAGAGACGGAAATGAGTAGCGTTTTTTTTAGTAGTTCTCCAGTTTAAGGTGGTGAGGTATTTGCGGAAAAAGAAGTGGTTCGCTCTATGCGTATGTGTTTTTATCGTATTCGTAAGTTTTTATTTTTGGGACAACCGTGATGATGGGGAATTTGTTCGGTGGGGCGATAGTGTTCATTCTGTTGATACGGCAGTTCTGAAGAGAAACGATATAAAATACAAAATCGAAAATGATAAAGTATACATTCCTGAAAAATCATTTGATAAAGCAATATGGTGTTGCTCTTAATAAATGCGAAATCTCGGTGGGACAGGCTAAGGAGAAAACTTTCTCCCTAGTCTGTTTTTCTGTGAAGTAAGACTCTCACCTCGAAATGTAGCTGAGCAAAGAAGTGAAAAGTCAGTTAGAACAAACAATAATTGCAACTATACGAATTTTACATTACATTAAAGAATGAAAAATAGTCTTATACTCATTAAAGGTTACACATTTGAGGAGGAAAAATGGAATTTTACGATTTGGGTATTACCATTAAAGAACTTAGAGTGAAAAAGAATATATCACAATCTGAATTGTGTCATGGAATATGTTCACAAAGTCAAATTAGCAAAATAGAAAAAGGTATGATTTTTCCATCAAGTATATTGTTATATCAACTATCTGAAAGACTTGGTATTGATCCGAATAATATATTTGCACTAACTCAAAATAAAAGATTGAAATATGTAGAAAATGTAAAATGTGTAATAAGAGATTGCATAAAGCAAAAACAATATACAGAACTTTATGAGATAGTAAAGAAAGAAAAAGATGAAAATGCTTTCCAGACAAAAGAAGATAAACAATTTCTACTATGGCATGAAGCAATTGCTATATTTATGGTGAATAGATCAACAAAAACGGCTTTAGATCTTTTAAATAATGCATTAAAACTAACGTTAACCAATGCTGATTTTTTATCAGAAAGAGAAATAGATATTATGCAGACAATGTCTATATTTTATGCGGAAAACAAAGAATATGAAAAAAGTATTGATATATTAAGAAAATGTTTAACGAACTTTAATAAATTAGACTTTCCTAGAGATAGAGAAATTAAATTAAAAATCATTTTTAATTTAGCGAACTGTTTAGGTCAGGCATACGAACATGAAGAGGCAATGAAATACCTTGATAAGGGCATCAAATTAGCTATTAATTTAAACACGTTATACCTATTAGGTGAACTATACTATTTAAAGGGTTGGAATTTATTAAGGCTTAAAGAACATAATGAAGAAGATATGGTTGATAACATGAAAAAAGCATTATTTATATTTGAACTAACAGAAAAAGAGCATTATATAAAAAGGATTAAAGAAAAATATTTAAAAAAACATCTATAAATGCTTAAAAATTACTTATACATAGAACAAAACCCACAGGGAAAATCTCTGTAGGTTTTACGCTTATAAACATCTTATTATTTTCTATAAACTTGATTCTAAAATCATTTTTGAAGTTTGTATCCCTGTTAATAATTTATATTTCCGTCTATATAGTATTAAAATTAAGATGATTCGATTATTGCATTACATATGTTTCTTATACCAAGCTTTGTTGATGTGTTTGCACTTCGCTGGTGTTGAAGTTTTAGATTTATCCTTGAGTGTAGTCATATTATTAGAACATCCTGCAATAAGTAGACAGAATGTAGTTAATAAAAACCATAGTATTAATTTTTTCAAATAACCACTTCTAACTCTTTTTTAATGAATATTTTTCATAAAACAAATTCCTTACTAATTGTACATTACATGAAAGGGTGGAAAATATTCTTATACTCATAATTTGTTACATTTGAGTGGGGAGGGTGGTCTTACGCTGATTTTCAAAAGGGCTTCCTTAATTTATGCATACTATCCGATTGTGAGTTTCCCTACCCACTAAAAAGAAAAACATCCTCTGTGTAGAGGATGTTTTTCTTTTTAACGGTAGTTAATGAATTGTACGTCAATCGGTAAATCAGCACTGCGAACTGCAGCGATAACTGCTTGTAAGTCATCACGGCTTTTCGCTGTAACACGTACTTGGTCATCTTGTACTTGTGTTTTTACTTTTAATTTCATTTCTTTAATGATGTTGTTAATTTTTTTCGCGTTATCTTTATCGATACCTTGTTGAAGTGTTGCGCGTTGGCGAACAGTGTTACCAGTTGCAGCTTCAACTTTTCCGTAATCTAAGTTCTTAATTGGAACGTTACGTTTTACAAGTTTAGAAATTAGAACGTCTTTTACTTGGTCTAATTTGAACTCATCGTCAGAAGTTAAAACAAGTACTTCTTTTTCTAATTTAATATCACTTTTACTTCCTTTAAAGTCATATCGGTTTTGGATTTCCTTTAATGCGATGTTAATTGCGTTTGTTACTTCAGGTAATTCTACTTTCGAAACGATGTCAAAAGAACTATCTTTTGCCATAGTTAGCACCTCCAAATAAATTTCTAATCTTTTTATGTACTGTACATACTAAAGTATAGCTGAAAACGAGTCTAGACTTAAGTGTTTTCATACTTATATTCATGTAACCTCATTTTATTATAGTGAATTTTGGGCAGTTGGACAAATAAAGGAAAAATCGTGTTATAATTAACTTTTGTTTGGAATGATAAAAAAGATAATTTTATATATATAGAAGGGAATTAAAAAAATATGTATTTGCAATTAGGATCGATTGAACAGGTAACTGTTTTACGCGAAACGGAAATCGGATATATGGTTGGGAATGAAGAAGAAGAAATTTTCCTACATAAAAACGAATTAGTTGGAGAAATTGAAGAAGGCGATACGATTGATGTATTCTTATACCTTGATCATCAAAATCGTGTTTCAGCAACAATGAAGGAGCCACTTATTACAACTTTTGACTGGAACTGGGTAAAGGTTGTAGAAGTTATTCCTAGTTTAGGTGTGTTTGTTGATATTGGTGTATCAAAAGATATACTAATCCCAGCTGATGAGTTCCCAATTTATATGCCAGTATGGCCTGAAGTTGGAGACGAATTATATTGTACGTTAAAATTAACGAATCGTGATCGCCTTATCGCTCTTCCAGCAAGAGATAGTGATATGCAAGAAATTATCGTAGATGCGACACCATCTATGCGTAATAAAAACGTAAATGGACGTGTGTATCGTTCACTTCAAGTTGGTTCATTCATACTAACTGATGAGCATTTCCGTGCTTTCTTACACCATACGGAAAGAAAAGAACAAGTCCGCATCGGTGAACGTGTAACGGGCCGTATTATTGACGTAAAAGATGACGGTACAATTAACATTTCACTTCTTCCTCGTAAAGAAGAAGGAATGGAAGATGATGCTGCAGTAATTTATGCATATATGGAAGAACGAGGCGGAGCAATGCCGTTTTGGGATAAGAGCCACCCAGAAGACATTAAAGAACGTTTCAACATGAGTAAAGCTGCATTTAAGCGCGCGCTTGGTAAAATGATGAAAGAAGAGAAGATTTACCAAGAAGAAGGTTGGACATATTTTAAGAAGTAAATTAAATAAAAAGCACCGTCTTATTTTGTCATAAAAATAAGGTGGTGCTTTTTTTAATTTCCTTGCTCATGCATAAAAGTAAATGTATCTTCCAAGTCACTATCGTTTATTTTAATATTTGCTTTTTTCAATTCGTCTTGTAATAGTTTTTTGCTGAATATAGGGTCAGCGAGACGTTCTTCTTCTAAGTGTTTTCGAATAGAGTCTTTCACTTCATTATAAGGCTTTAAATCTTTTTTATCAGTTAATTTAATAATATGATAACCGTTTGGTGATGTAACGGGGTTGCTAATTTGTCCGACCTTTAGTTTGTAGGCAGCTGTTTCAAATTCAGGTGCCATTTTACCTGAATTGAAGTATCCAAGGTCTCCGCCTTTTTCTTTTGATAGTAGATCTTGTGATTCTTGCTTTGCTAATTCTTCAAATGAAGCACCAGCATCTAATTTTTTCTTTATTTCTTTCGCTTCGTTTTCATCGCTTACTAAAATATGACTCGCTTTAATTTCTGGTTTATAGTGGTCTTTCACGTCTTTTTCTGTAATGCTTTTCTTAATCGCTTCATTCATAGCAAGTTTGAACTTAATTTGATTTTTGAAATCAGCTTCATCCTTTAAACCGTTGTTTTTCAATACGTTTTTAAATTGGTCTCCATATTGATTTTTTGCTTTTTCTACTTCTTTATCTACATCATCGTCAGATACTTTATATTTTTTTGTGATAACGTCTTGTGCCATCATTTCGTATAGCATGTCTTTTCCGTAACGATCTTTCAACTGTTTTTCGAAGTCGTCCTTCGTAATGGTTGAGTCTGTTGCTGTAGCGACTGTATCTGAGTCGTTTTTTTGTCCACAAGCAGATAGCATTAATATACTTAGTAGTGCAGTAATAATGAAAATGTGTTTCCCTCTCATGCCAACACCTCATCCGAATATGTTATCGCTATTGTAGAATATAGAAGTGAACATGAAGTGAATTTTTAATGTTTTTTCCTGTGAAATGTAAAAAAAGTACATCAACAATATTGTTGATGTACGATGGAATCAAAGGTGATCGGTCTTTTTAGAATAGGCACGCTTACCTTGCTGAATATTTTTTTGTTCTTGCTCATTTTTTTGCGTACGCTTTGCGTTATTATCGCGTGCTTTTTTATCGTTGTCACTCGTATGTGGCATATGTATCAACTCCATTTCTAAACGTTGTACGTTTATCATTTCCTTTTTCGTAAAGACTATGTATAGCAGTGCATTCATGAATAATAAGGGTGGATTAGAAATGGATTTGAAGTTGAATTATGCCGAACTTATAAAGAAGTTAATCGTTGTAATTGTCGCAGGTTTGTTAAATGCGATTGGAATGAATTTATTTTTAACGCCAGCGAAAGTGTACGCAAGTGGTTTTGCTGGATTGTCTCAATTGTTATCACAAATATTAGGTGACTTTTTATCTATTCACATATCAACGGGGGTTTTGTTTAGTTTGTTTAATATTCCTGTCGTTATTTTAGCATGGAAAAAGGTTGGAAAGGCTTTTACTTTCTTTAGTTTTCTTTGCGTTATATTTATGACTTTATTTCTAGAAATTATTCCGGTTAGGGCTGTTTCGAACGATATCATATTGAATGCGATTTTTGGCGGGATTATCTCAGCGATTGGAGTAGGGATTGCGTTGAAGTGGGGGGCTTCTACAGGTGGTTTAGATATAATCGCCATGATTTTATCAAAGATTAAAGACAAGCCTGTCGGTACATATTTCTTCTTCTTTAATGCGCTCATCATTATCGCCGCTGGCTATGTGTATGGATGGGAAAAAGCATTGTATACTTTGGTAACTTTGTATGTATCAACGCGAATTATCGATGCGATTCATACGCGCCATGTGAAGATTACAGCTTTAATCGTTACGAAGAATGGGACGGATGTACGAAAGGCGATTCACTCACGCTTAGTGAGGGGGATTACAACTATACCGGCAACAGGTGCTTATACGAATGAAAATAAGGAAATGTTAATGATAGTTATTACTCGTTACGAACTGTATGAATTAGAGAGGGTTATTAAACAAGTTGACCCAGGTGCATTTACAAACGTACTGCAAACAGTTGGGGTGTTTGGATTGTTTCGAAAAGATTAAAGAGGACCAAAGCTGGTCCTCTTTTTTAATGCAAATTCGTAATGTTTTGCAACTGCTCCTGCATTTCGCGTAGCTGAACTTTTTCAGCTGTTGAAGAGTTTGCATAAGCAGAGTGCAACGCGTTTTTTGCTCTATATACGAGATCTTGTTGCTCGGCGCCGCTTGAACAAGATACGGCATCTGCAACAGCGTCTCTAGCTTGTTGGAATAGTAAGTTCCCCATTTAGACCCCTCCAAAAGAAGAGTTACTTCTCGCTTTTTCTGCCTCAGCTAATGTACCTCTATACGGGAATCTTGCATCATGCTTCATAACAGCATCGGCTCCTTGTTGGATAAAACGTTTTGATTTGTTCTTTTTACCCATTCGAAAAACCCCCTTTATTTAGCTGAAAACAATCGACGCGCTGACTTTTGCGTCTAATTATAGTATGAGCGTTTGGCGAGAAACTATAAGCAGGGAATTTTTAGATTACAATCCAAGAACCTCTTCTAAATATAGTGCAATACCATCTTCTTCGTTCGTTAACGTCGTATGGTTTGCGAGTGATTTTAATTCAGGGATGGCATTTCCCATTGCGATGCCGTGGCCAGCAAATTCAATCATTTCAAAGTCGTTATCTTCATCACCGAAAGCGATAATTCGCTCTTGTGGAATGTTGTAATGACTAGAAATTTTTTGTAATCCGACTGCTTTATTTAACCCGCTTTTTACAATTTCAATAATCGGCCAAGGTGCACCCCATTTTCTATGGTCAATTACTTCAGCGTGCATATCAGTTAAATGTTGACGAATCGCAACAGAATGCTCGTCATGTGCGTCAATTAATAAACAAGTTGGATGATCATTCAAAGTATTTAATAAGTCTCCTGTAAAAATCTTTGGAGAACCGAATTCGAAAATATGTTTTTTATCTTCATCAATTTCACGAACGTACACATCGTCCATTACTTCAGCGTATATATTTTTTACGCCAAAATCAAAACAAGCTCGGACAATTTCTTGTGCTGTTGCTAGTTCAAGAGGAGAGTGGTGTGTGCCCCACTTTGAATCAAGGGGATGATGTACGTAAGCGCCGTTAAAGTTTACGATTGGTGTATTCAGACCGAGCTCTTTATAGTAATCAAAACTAGCACGGAAGGGACGCCCTGTTGAAATAACGACAATATGTCCTTGTTCCTTTGCTTTTGCAATTGTATGTTTTGTGCGAGTGGAAATTATTTTGTTGTCTGTTAATAAAGTGCCGTCTAAGTCTAATGCGATTAAATGTTGTTTGTTCATAATTTCACCTCTTATAATAATTTTTTGTATCTATCTGTATTTCCGTTTTTAATATGCAGAAATAAGAGGTTAGACTGGGTGAGACCACCAAAGATGGAAAGTTCACTATATATCCATCTTACGTCGCAAAGTGCTGCGGTGTCTACTATTTCTCGCTGGAAATCAAGAAAAGTCAACATCTTTTTAGAAAGTTCAAACAATGTTTCTTTCATTATGGACAAATGGTGAAAAGGGTTACATTACTCGTATGATGAGGCTTATAATGAACATGTAATCTTCTCGTATATGTTTGACTCTCCTTTGAAACTGGCCTATAGTAGGTTGGTTTCTTTTTTTTCTACAAATAGGAAAGAAATCCCTTCCTAAGCTTGTGTCATTCATGTATATGTACAAGGATGAAATATAGTACTTGTTTCCTAAACATGACAGAAAAGCTTTCTTTTAAAATGGATATACTAATGAGGCAAAGACGTCATGGAAGGAGAATGGAAATGGGACAAAATCGTAGGTTTCGTTCTGGACAAAAAGCGCCGAATGATGGCATTTACGTAGAAATTGGTGAAACGGGAAGTATGGTGAAAGATCCGCAAATGGTAAAACTAACTGCTGGTGAAAAGTTTCCAGATAACACGAATCATAATCGCCAGTGGACATATAAAAGAAAACCGTAACAGAAGCCGCAATCATTATTGCGGCTTTTTTGTCGCTACACATTATAATTTCATTTACCGTATATTTTTCAATTGTACAATGAATGTTCCCTTTTTCTTTTTCCAATAATAAGTTTGAAAATACATAAGCAAAATTATTGTATAAAAAAGTCAGTTGGCGTATAATCAAATCAAAGGTCAAAGAAAGTCAAACATTTGGAGGACTGTAAAGATGGACTTAAATCAAATGACAACAAAAACACAAGAGGCGATTATGAGTGCCCAATCTTTAGCGGTATCTCATCATCATCAAGAAGTAGATACTGTTCATCTCTTGTTTACATTATTAGAAGAGCAAGATGGGTTAGCAGTACGTATTTTTCAAAAAATGAATGTCGATATAGAAGCGTTAAAACAAGGCGCCGAAAGATTAATTAAGAAAAAGCCTTCTGTAACGGGAAGCGGTGCAGAAGCAGGCAAATTATATATAACAGGTGCTCTGCAGCAATTACTTGTAAGAGCAGGAAAAGAAGCAGAAAAATTGGAAGATGACTACATTTCAGTCGAACATGTATTGCTTGCTTTTACTGAAGAAAAAGGCGATATAGGCCAATTATTCACAAGATTTCATATTACGAAAGATAACTTATTACAGTCTTTAATGACAGTTCGGGGGAATCAAAGAGTGACTAGTCAAAATCCAGAAGCAACTTATGAAGCGTTAGAAAAATATGGCCGTGATTTAGTGGCGGAAGTAAGAGCGGGGAAAATTGACCCTGTTATCGGCCGCGATAGTGAAATTCGCCGCGTAATCCGCATTCTTTCACGCAAAACGAAAAACAACCCGGTTTTAATTGGGGAGCCAGGTGTTGGTAAAACAGCAATCGTTGAAGGGTTAGCGCAGCGTATTGTGAAGAAGGATGTACCTGAAGGGTTAAAAGATAGAACAATCTTTGCATTAGATATGAGTGCCCTTGTAGCTGGAGCGAAATTCCGTGGTGAATTTGAAGAGCGCCTGCAAGCTGTATTAAATGAAATTAAAAAGAGTGAAGGCCGCATTTTATTATTCATTGATGAACTTCACACAATCGTCGGCGCTGGTAAAACAGAAGGTGCGATGGATGCAGGAAATATGTTAAAACCGATGCTTGCACGTGGTGAACTGCATTGCATTGGGGCGACAACACTAGATGAATATCGCAAATATATTGAGAAAGACCCAGCGTTAGAAAGACGTTTCCAACAAGTATTAGCAGAAGAACCAACTGTTGAAGATACAATTTCCATTTTACGTGGTTTAAAAGAGCGTTTTGAAATTTATCACGGTGTAAATATTCATGACCGCGCGATTGTAGCAGCATCTGTTTTATCAGATCGATATATTTCGGATCGTTTCTTACCAGATAAAGCAATTGATCTTGTTGACGAAGCGTGTGCAACGATTCGAACAGAGATTGATTCTATGCCAACAGAATTAGATGAAGTAACGCGCCGCATTATGCAGTTGGAAATTGAAGAAGCAGCTCTTGGAAAAGAGAAGGACTTTGGTAGCCAAGAACGTCTAAAAACGTTGCAACGTGAATTATCGGATTTAAAAGAAGTTGCAAGTGGTATGAGAGCGAAATGGGAGAAAGAAAAAGAAGATATTCACAAAGTTCGTGACTTACGTGAACATTTAGAGCGTCTGCGCCGCGAATTAGAAGAAGCAGAAGGGAATTACGATTTAAATAAAGCAGCGGAACTTCGCCATGGGAAAATTCCTGCAATTGAAAAAGAGTTAAAAGAAGCAGAAGAAATGGGCGCGCATAATAAACAAGAAAATCGTTTATTACGTGAGGAAGTAAGTGAAGAAGAGATTGCTGATATTGTTTCACGCTGGACTGGTATTCCTGTCGCAAAACTCGTTGAAGGTGAACGCGAGAAATTACTACGCTTAGAGCAAATTTTATCAGAACGTGTCATCGGACAAGAGGAAGCGGTAAGCTTAGTATCAGACGCAGTTCTTCGTGCGCGCGCTGGTATTAAAGACCCGAACCGTCCAATTGGTTCCTTCATCTTCTTAGGACCGACAGGTGTTGGTAAAACAGAACTTGCAAAAACGTTAGCGCAGTCTTTATTCGATAGTGAAGAGCAAATGATCCGTATCGATATGTCTGAGTATATGGAGAAACACGCTGTGTCACGCTTAATTGGTGCGCCTCCTGGATATGTTGGATATGAAGAGGGCGGTCAATTAACAGAAGCGGTAAGACGTAAACCGTATTCCGTTATTTTATTAGACGAAATCGAAAAAGCACATCCAGAAGTATTCAACATTTTATTACAAATGTTAGATGACGGACGCATTACAGATTCGCAAGGACGTACAGTAGACTTTAAAAACACAGTTATTATTATGACTTCAAATATTGGATCTGCTCATTTATTAGATGGATTAGAAGAAGATGGCTCCATTAAAGAAGAATCAAGAGAACTTGTGATGGGACAATTAAGAGGACATTTCCGACCAGAGTTTTTAAACCGTGTCGACGAAATTATTTTATTCAAACCTCTTACAACGAATGAAATTAAAGGTATTGTTGATAAAATTGTAAAAGAATTACAAGGTCGTTTAGCTGACCGTCATATTACAGTAGAATTAACAGACGCAGCGAAAGAATTTGTTGTAGAAGCTGGCTTTGATCCGATGTACGGAGCTCGTCCGTTAAAACGATATGTACAGCGTCAAGTTGAGACGAAATTAGCGAGAGAATTAATTGCAGGTACGATTATGGACAGTAGTCATGTAGTAGTTGATGTAGCAAATAACGAATTAGTCGTGCATGTGAAATAAAAAAAGAGTTCGGATAAAATCCGGACTCTTTTTTTAGTGCTGTTCTACTGGCTCGTTTGGAATTGCAGCTGAAATTGCTAGTACTAATACCGCAAGAACAACTGAGAAAATAGACGCTTGGTTAAAATCGTATGTACCGCCAGTCATAGAGCCGATTACGTAGCTCATCATATGTACAAGCAAGAACGACCAAATTAATGCCCAAATGAAACGCATATTTTACACCTCTATTCGTTCAATCTGTCCTTATTGTAACACAATTGAAAAAAGAATATAGAAAAATATTTGTAGATTTTTCAACGCAAATTTGCATTCCGTTCATACATTATAAAAGAGTACTTTTATACGTTTAGAAAATAAGGCGGGGGAAAAATGAGTATTACGGAACGTTTTTTTTACTTAGAAAAAGAACCATGTGTCATTTATTTACCGGAGAAGCCAAATGGATTTTCTGTAATGCTTCTTGGTGATTACAACTACTTTATTGAGAATGGTACAAGTTTATGGACACAGCATGCGGGTAGATCTTATTTTTTACATGGCCTTATTGAGGAAGGCTACACGGTCTTTTCTTCTAATTTATACGGAAGACATTGGGGAAACGACCAATCTGTTCGTCTAGCAAAACGATTATATGACGTTGTTTTGAGAAAAGAGACACTGAATGCGAAAATGCACATTATGGCGGATGGTATGGGGGCACTTGTAGCACTTGAAATGATGAACAAATACCCTGAATGTATACGCTCTGTCATTATGTTAAATCCATGTTTAGATTTACCAGAATATGTGGAGTTTGAGAAAGAGCATAAGTTTTTTTACAAGAGACTCGTGAAGGAATTAAGTTTGGCGTATGATTCCAAAGAAGAAGAATTAGAATCAAAAATAAATAAGAAATCATTTACGCTTCTTCCATCTTGTGTACCTGTTAAAGTTTTCGTATCAACACAAGAAAAAAGAGGAAGAAAACAGTTGTTACGTAAATACGAGAAAATGAGGCAATTCAATCAATGTGATACTTCTGTCTTATTCCATCTGCAAGATGTGAAATATAAAATGGTTAGGCAAACGACTGATTTCTTTAAAAAATATGAAGAAGAATTGTGAGGCTCCCATATACATAAATGAGGAGCTATTTGTTTCAAGGAGAAAGGGTTGGTGGTATGGAACGCGTGCTAATTATAGGTGCACTTACGTTTGTAGGTTATCACCTTGTGAATAAAATGATTGCAGAAGAAGTAGAAGTGTACGGTCTTGATTTTGATGAATTCGAGAATATGACAAAAATTAATGAAGAAAAGTTATTGTTAATTGGGCGAAATGCGTTATTTACGTATTACTCGATAAGGGATGAAGATGGATGGAGATCAGTAGAAGGAGAGAAGTTCGATACAGTTTACTTTTGCTTGTATGAACCAAATCAAAAAAGTGGCTTTCGGAATGAAAGAGTTATATTACAGTATTTAAAGCGAATTATACGACTTTGTGAAGAACATAAAGTGAAATTAAATCTAATTTCTTCTATTGAAGTAGGAAACGCAGATGAGTCCGAAAATAAGCGTCTATTTTCGAAAGTGGAAGAAGGATTGAAAAAAGGAGAGGCACCATATAGTGTATTTCGAGTTCCTACATTATATGGGCCATGGCAACCATCTTTTATGATGTATCATCAGCTCATTTTATCAGAATTGGGTGAGAAAGAGTGCTATTATGCGACTGAGGAAAACGGAAGGGATCTACTGTACGTTGAAGATGTATGTGAATACTTATGGGAAGATGGAATGAACGAAGGGCATCTCGGTATATATAATTTACTTAGTGGCAAAAAATCATTATGGAAAAAAGGTATGAACCTTTTACGTGCAGAGGATAAAGTGAATAAAGAGAATGAAGAAGAAAGAGATGAAGCTGTAGAGGTTATTTCGATAAAAAGAAATACTCCGTTAGAATACGGTTTAAATAAACAGTTGGCACATATGAAAAAATATAAAGAGTTATACGAAGGATAGCGAGCGTGTTACACTATGTATGTGAAAGTTTTAATGGAGAGGAAGAACGTAATATGAATGAGAAAAGCATGCAATTTTTACAAATCGCAATGAAGCATTTACCAGAAGCAAAGGCCATTTTAGATGATAATGGAATTGCGCTTGATATGGAGAAAGCACAACCAGTATTAGAGTTATTGATGAAAGTTATGAACGAAGCATATGAGCTTGGGAAAGCAGATCAAGAATAAAAAGCATTTTTTTAGATGGAAGAGAGGTCCGAACTGTGGATAGAAGCGGTTCGGGTCTTTTTATATTTCGAAAGAAACAGGGAAAGGTATGTTTCTGTTTCTTTTAATAAACAATAAGGTGAATAATGCGCTCGCTTTATGTTTTAGCTGAAATATATTCTAGACAAAAATACATTTATGTTTTAAAATTAGTACCAAGTCATAATAATTGATATAAAACGGAGGGCTGCGATGTGAACGTAGGCATTTTAGGGATCGGAAGATATGTGCCGGAAAAAGTAGTCACAAATCACGATTTAGAGAAAATAATGGATACATCCGATGAATGGATTCGTACGAGAACAGGGATTGCGGAAAGACGCATTGCCGACGATACAATAGATACTTCATATATGGCCGTAGAGGCTGCTAAAAAAGCGCTTGAAGATGCAGGGGTTAGCGGAGAAGATATCGATCTTATTTTAGTAGCGACAGTAACGCCAGATCGTGCTTTCCCGGCAGTAGCTTGTGTCATTCAAGAAGCGATTGGAGCGAAACATGCAGCTGCAATGGATGTAGGTGCAGCATGTGCTGGTTTTATGTACGGGATGATTACAGCGCAGCAATTTATTCAAACGGGAACTTATAAAAATGTATTAGTAGTTGGTAGTGATAAACTATCTAAAATTGTAGACTGGAATGATCGCAATACAGCAGTACTATTTGGAGACGGAGCTGGTGCTATCGTAATGGGAGCTGTTTCAGAAGGAAGAGGAGTTCTATCTTTCGAATTAGGAGCAGACGGAAGTGGCGGTAAGCATCTTTATCAAGATGAGTATGTTATGATGAATGGCAGAGAAGTCTTTAAATTTGCTGTTCGTCAACTGGGTGAATCTTGTCTTCGCGTACTGGATAAAGCTGGTCTTACAAAAGAGGATGTGGATTTCTTAGTACCACATCAAGCGAATATTCGTATTATGGAATCTGCAAGAGAGAGATTAAATTTACCACAAGAAAAAATGAGTATGACAATTGAGAAGTTCGGTAATACATCAGCTTCTTCTATTCCAATTGCAATGGTAGAGGAATTGCAAAATGGACGTATTCAAGATGGAGATTTAATTATACTTGTTGGTTTCGGCGGCGGATTAACATGGGGAGCAGTCGCTCTTCGTTGGGGTAAATAAGGACTGAGAGAAAAAAAGGAGTGTATTTTGTATGGAAAAAAAGAGGGTCGTAATTACAGGACTAGGAGCTGTTACACCGATCGGAACAGATGTTGAAACAGCGTGGGAAAACATTAAAAAGGGTGTATCTGGAATCGGACGACTTACACGAATTGATCCGGAACTATTTCCAGCAAAAGTAGCAGCAGAAATTAACGACTTTGAAGTCGAGAAATATATTGATAAAAAAGAAGCGCGCCGTATGGATCGCTTTACACAATATGCAGTAGCAGCAGCGAAAATGGCAGTTGAGGATGCAAAGCTTGAAATTACAGAAGAAAACGGACCTCGAATTGGTGTGTGGATTGGTTCTGGTATTGGTGGTATGGAAACATACGAAGAACAATTTAAGATTTTTACTGAGAAAGGCCCGCGCCGCGTGAGCCCATTCTTCGTACCTATGATGATTCCAGATATGGCAGCAGGCCAAGTATCAATCGCAACAGGAGCAAAAGGAATTAACACTTGTTCTGTAACGGCTTGTGCATCTGGTGCAAACTCAATTGGTGATGCATTTAAAGCGATTCAGCGCGGTGATGCTGATGCAATGATTACAGGTGGAGCAGAGGCGCCGTTAACAAGTATGGCATTTGCAGGATTTAGCTCAGCGAAAGCATTAACATTCAATGAAGATCCAGCAACAGCTTGTCGTCCATTTGATAAAAACCGTAGCGGTTTCGTAATGGGTGAAGGTTCAGGTATTTTAATTCTTGAAGAATTAGAGCACGCATTAGCTCGTGGTGCTCACATTTATGCGGAAATCGCTGGTTACGGTGCAACTGGTGATGCATTCCATATTACAATGCCGGCTCCTGGCGGTGAAGGCGGCGTGCGTGCAATGCGTCAAGCTTTAGCAGATGCAGGTCTACAGCCAGAAGATATTGATTACATTAATGCGCACGGTACAAGTACGGATGCGAATGAAAAGTATGAAACGATGGCAATTAAAGAAACGTTCGGTGAGCACGCGTATAAAGTAGCGATTAGCTCAACGAAGTCAATGACAGGTCACTTATTAGGAGCAGCTGGTGCTGTTGAAGCGATCTTCTCAATTAAATCAATTACAGATGGAGTAATTCCTCCAACAATTAACTATGAAACACCAGATCCAGAGTGTGACTTAGATTACGTACCGAATAAAGCGAGACAACAAGAAGTAAATGCAGTATTAAGTAACTCATTAGGATTCGGTGGTCATAACGCAGTATTAGTATTTAAATCGTATAAATAATAGATAAAATAAGGAGTTTTTTCGCAATATATTGCGAAAAAACTCCTTATTTATTTTTACGCCTTTTTCTCCTTTTGCATATACATAAGAAAAAGGAGGGATAAAGATGGGGATTGTTGAAACTGCCGAGTGGTTACATCTATATTATGGACGGCCAGAAAAGCTCTGTGAGAAATTTACGAAGTATATTCCGTTGCCAAAAGAAAGATTGTATCGCTTTTTAATTTCTAAAGGTATGTATCGCCCGGTTATGCGAGGAGAACAAGAAATTAAAGAGTTAGAGAAAAAGGAAGTTTGGAAAGAATTACGTACAGAGTATGAGAAACTAAAAAATTGGTTAAAAGGTCCGGATGTCCCTGTCTTTATTTTATTATCAGATTCCTATAATCGAACTGTACAAGAAGAGTATAACGGCAGGGCTGGATTATCTATGCGTCACGTTATTTTCTTATTCGTATGTGGACGGAATTCAGTGGAAGAATTAAAAGTGTTATTGGCGCATGAATATCATCACATATGCAGGTTGCATCAAATTGAGACGAAAGAAACAGAATACACATTACTTGATACGATGATTATGGAAGGGCTAGCTGAGCAAGCAGTAGCAGAAAGGTACTCAGAAAAAAACAATGCACCGTGGACGACGTATCTTTCAAAAGATGAGGCTATTTATTATTGGAAAAACGTTGTACAGGAAAGAATAAGTATAAAACGAGGAACAAGGGAGCACGACATTTTATTGAATGGATTTCATTCTTATCCGAAGATGCTTGGTTATGCACTCGGATTCCATATTGTCAAAGATTGTGTAACTTTTGAAGGAGAAGATACACTTTCTTTATTATCTATAGATGCGAAAGAAATATTAAATAAAGCAAATACATTTCATATATAAAAAAACAGGAGCGCTATTTCCTGTTTTTTTTAGTATTAATAGAAGAAAAAATAATAATTAGAATATATTTCCTTAGGTGGAATAAAGTTAAGGAAAATTGAACATAATGATTGATACAAACAGTAGTGAAGTGAGGGGTAGTGAATGTTATATCTACATGATGTATGGGTAAATTGGTTTGAAGGTGAAGAGAATGGGTATAACGTTTGTCATTTTTACGAATGGCGGAAAGATGATACGATTGAGCTATTAGATCAAGTGCCATTATTAAAAGTAGATGCCACATTATATCATTACATCGAGAACGAATTGTTAGAGCTTCCGCAAAAAATGTTGGAAGACGTACATCATAAGGCTTATATTCGTAAAAATCATGAACGTTTGCAGCAAGAGTATTGCTTTGTAGTTACAGATGGAAAAGGAATTATTGCGATCGACACAATTGGTTATAATGTACCAATTCGAAAGAGCAGACTTATACCGCGCCAAGAGCAGATGGTATATGAGATGGTAGAAAACGTACAAGCAGAAAAGTATGAGTTCCAAGTAGAAGAAATGGAAAAAGAACATCATATTTTATCACCATCACCTTTCATTATGAATGGCTTAACTCGTAAAGAAAGACAGCTTAAACAGTTATTATTTATGGCGTTAGATCAATTACATACAACGAAAAATACAGCAGAAATCCGCTATTGGTTCACAGAGTGGGATCCATCAGCATACGGAATGGTTCAACATATGGAATTTGAAGATATTTGGGCTAAGCTTTATGAGGAAGCGAAAACGGGTTGGTCTGAGAAGCACGAACAATTATGCGAGCGTCTCGTAAAAGGACAGCCATTTTTTGAAAAGTTATGGGAAATGGAAAACGAGCAAAAGGTAAATTAAAAAACCGCCAATTGGCGGTTTTTTTTATTTGTTGTAACTTAGCTTCAGCAGCAAGCTCTTCGTGTCTAAGGTTCTTTCCCACGAGAAGGTAAAAAGCACCTTCTGTGGGAAAGAACCTTAGCCGTCAGGGCTAAACAGTCGCCTCCGCTTTTGGTAGTAATCCAGCTCCAGCGGCAAGAATGTTCGGTGGCTTCACGCCTTCCTACGAGGCAAAAATCGCCTCTACGTCAGGAGCTCCATCCCCCTCACATTCTAAGCGAGCCGCCTCCGCTTTATATAAGTTACCTACGTTTTCTACTTAACCCCATTGCGTTTTCTACTTTGCGTAGTTGTTTGAATGCAACACGGTTTGCTTTTTCGGCACCTTTGTCTAGAATTTCGTCTAGTTCTGGTGAGTTGATTAGTTCGTTATATTTGTCTTGGATTGGACGAATTGCTTCTACGACTACTTGTGCTAGGTCGCCTTTGAAGTCGCCGTATCCTTTTCCTTCGTACATTGCTTCGATTTCTTCTACTTTTTTTCCAGAGAATGAAGAGTAGATTGTCAATAAGTTAGAGATGCCAGGTTTGTTTTCTTTATCGAATTTCACAATACCTTCAGAATCAGTTACAGCACTTTTAATTTTCTTTTCAATTGTTTTTGGTTCATCAAGCATACTGATCATTGATTTTGGATTTGGATCAGATTTACTCATTTTCTTCGTAGGTTCTGTTAATGACATAACGCGAGCTCCTACTTTTGGAATACGAATTTCAGGAACAGTGAACACTTCACGGAAGCGTTTGTTGAAACGCTCTGCTAGGTCGCGCGTTAATTCCATATGTTGTTTTTGATCATCACCAACAGGTACGATTTCAGTGTTGTAAAGTAAAATATCAGCCGCCATTAATGGTGGATACGTTAGTAATCCAGCTGGAACTGAATCTCTACCAGAAGATTTATCTTTATATTGCGTCATACGCTCTAATTCTCCAACGTAAGCAACTGATTGCATAATCCATCCTAGTTGAGCGTGTGCTGGTACTTCTGATTGTACAAATAAAGTAGCTTTTTCAGGATCGATGCCGCATGCTACATAAAGTGCAGCAAGACTGCGGATGTTTTTACGAAGTTGTACGGGATCTTGAGGTACTGTAATTGCATGTTGGTTTACAATACAGAAATAACAGTCGTGTTCATTTTGAAGCTCTGTAAATTGCTTCATAGCTCCTAAATAGTTTCCAAGTGTAATCGTTCCACTCGGCTGAATACCAGAAAAGATAACTGACATAAGTAATTCCTCCTAAATTTGAATGCGTGATGGGGAAGAGAAGGCAAACAAAAAAGCCCATTCATCCCTAAAAACTATAGGGACGAATGGACCGCGGTACCACCCTAATTATTTCACTACTGTGAAATCTCTCTAATCCATCATAACGTTTGGATATAACGCCAAAGCCTACTACTTTCGGTTCGGTTTGGTGCTCAAAAGCCCATTCCATACTGTACAATTACTTGTTCACACCAGCCACAAGCTCTCTGAAATTGCCTCAATATGTACTCTTCTTTATCATCGCATACATATAAATTTATTTATTGTTACCTGAGCTCTTTTAATATGAAAGAACTAAAGTTTTATAACAAAATGTTTTGCTGATTATTATATCATATGGGATAGTGTTTGCAAACTACATCAAAATAGTAAAGCTAATGAGGGTCGAGAACAACCCAAGAACGATACCTGTAATACAAATTGGATACGTCCATTTGAATGAATATGTTTTATAAATACGTTCTTTCTTATCGACAGGTTCCTCTACTTCTTCAATTAAAGACTCAATTTTTTTGTTCGTACCAAATACTCTTTGGAAGGCGTAAATTGTTACATTGAAAAATCCATTTTGAAATATGAATAAAAAACCGCCAACAAGAATAAAAAATAGTGCGACATAAAACGATATATTGACAAAATTCAACAAAAATTGCGATGAAACGAGGAATGCGCCAATACTAGAAGCGATTATCGCTATGAAAATTAGTATACAAGTATGAAAAAAAACTTTATTCAAAATGTTCCCCTCCGTCAAAATATTACTAGAATTATTATACTATAAAAGCTATAATATGTACTAGAATTAATTTTTTGAAAATTATACGCAATTAAAGGTCTGATTTCAAGATGATAGTAGCAATGTTAACGTATCCCTTTACAAAAAAATAAGAAAATAAACATTTTATTAAAAATTTTAACAAAAAAACAAAAAACTATATTCACAATTGTTATATTATATGTATAATGAAAATTGTAGAAACTTGGAGATTATTCTTTCAATTCTACTTTTTTACAAGTGAGGGTACAGGAAGTGCAATTAGGGGAGGCAACACAACATGAAGAAAAAGATACCGTTATTACTTGCATCGACGTTGACTGTCAGTATGTTAGGAGCTTGTAGTTACCAAAAAGAGGATAATAAAGCAGGCGCAAAAGAAAAATCCTCAAACAAGCAAGTGTTAAATCTAACCGAGACAGCTGAAATCCCAACTATGGATACGACGTTATCAACAGATGCAGCATCTTCTAACATCATGAATAACACAATGGAAGGATTATATCGTCTGGGGAAAGACGATAAGCTTGTTCCAGGTGTCGCTAAATCTTATGAGAAATCAGAAGATGGCAAAAAGTATGTATTTAAGTTACGTGAAGATGCGAAATGGTCTAATGGTGAACCTGTAACAGCGAAAGACTTCGTTTATTCTTGGCGAAGAGCTGTAGATTCAAACACGGGTGCCAAGTTTGCTTACATACTATTTGATGTTAAAAATGCGGAGAAAGTTAACAAAAAAGAATTACCAGTTGAAGAACTTGGTGTAAAGGCAATTGATGATCATACACTTGAAGTGGAATTAGATAACCCTGTTCCTTATTTTGTAAGTTTAACAGTCTATCCAACATTGTATCCTTTGAATGAGAAGTTTGTAACAGAACAAGGAGCAAAATTTGGATTAGAATCCAATACGACACTTTATAATGGTCCATTCGTATTAAATGAATGGAAGCATGAACAAAGTTTCCAACTTAAGAAAAATCAAACGTATTGGGAAAATAAAGAAGTAAAACTTGAGGAAATAAACTTCAATATTGTTAAGGATCGTTCAACTGCTATAAATTTATATGAAACGAAAGCAATTGATCGTGTAGTCTTAACATCAGAGTTTGTAGACAAATACAAATCAGATGCTGACTTTAAAACGATTAAGAGACCATCTACACAATTTATTCGCTTAAATGAAAAGAATAAATTTTTAGCAAATAAAAATATCCGAAAAGCAATTGCAATGTCCTTTGAGCGTGAAAATATCGGGAAAGTTATCTTAAACGATGGTTCAGAGGGGATATATGGTTTTGTTCCGAAAGGCTTAGCAAAAGGTCCGAATGGAAAAGACTTCCGTGAAGAAAACGGAAAGCTTATAAAAGAGGATATTAAAGAAGCTCAAAAATACTGGGAAGCTGGTAAAAAAGAACTTGGTGTAGACAAAGTAGAGTTAGAGCTATTAAACTTTGATACTGATGATGCTAAAAAAATCGGAGAGTATTTAAAAGGCCAATTTGAAAAGAACTTACCAGGTTTAACAGTTTCAACAAAAATGCAGCCATTTGCACAAAAATTAAAACTTGAAGCAAGTGGAGATTACGCAATGTCATACGCGGGATGGAGTCCAGATTATATGGATCCAATGTCATTCCTTGAAATGTATACGACAGGTAATGCGCAAAACAAAGTAAATTACGCAAATGCAGCGTATGATGATTTAATTAAAAAAGCGAAAACAGAAGTTGATGTACAAGCTCGCTGGGATGCATTATTACAAGCAGAAAAACAACTGCTTGAAGATGCAGCGATTGCTCCAGTATATCAACCAGGAAAAGCTTATTTACAACGTGGCTCAATTACTGGCCTATTAGAACATAAATATGGCGGAGAATTTAGCTATAAGTGGGTTGAACTAAAAAACTAAAAATGGTTTCCATCATGAATAAGGGTATATGCCTATGATGGGCGTATGCTCTTATTTTAAAAAAATAAAAGTAAGAATATTTTAAACTATCTTATTGCTTTTGAGAAAAACGGGGAGGTGCTTGACTATGGGACGTTATGTATTAAAACGTTTCGTGTACATGGCTTTGACATTATTTTTAATTACTACACTGACTTTCTTTTTGATGAAATTACTTCCGGGTTCTCCGCTTAAAAACCAGGAGAAGCTATCACCAGCACAAAAAGAAATCATTCTTGAAAAATATGGCTTAAATGATCCAGTGCCAGTTCAATACGCACGTTACTTAGGTAACTTAGCAAAAGGTGATTTAGGGGTATCATTCCAATATGATAACCGTCCAGTAACAGATATGATTGTGGATCGCATTGGACCATCAGCACAACTTGGTTTACAAGCGATTATATTAGGTACATTTATCGGTTTAATTTTAGGAATCGTTGCGGCGCTTCGTAACAATACGTGGGTCGATTATGGGGCGACAATTATTTCCGTACTCGGGATGTCGGTACCATCGTTCGTATTCGCCGCATTACTACAATATTTCGTAGGGGTAAAACTTGGATGGTTCCCAGTAGCATTCTGGAAAGGACCAGAGTTTACAGTAATGCCTACAATCGCTTTATCGATGGCAGTTATCGCAACAATTGCACGTTTCGCTCGTGCGGAGTTAATCGAGGTTATGCAAGCTGACTACATTTTAACAGCGAAAGCGAAAGGAATTAGCCAAGGCGTTATCATTATTAAACACGCACTTCGTAACGCATTAATTCCAGTTGTAACAATTTTAGGACCAATGGTTGCAGGTTTAATTACAGGAACATTAGTTATTGAGCAAATTTATGCTGTACCTGGACTAGGGGAACAGTTCGTTAAATCTATTACAGTGAATGACTATACAGTTATTATGGGAACTACAATTTTCTATAGTGCAATCTTCATTTTAGTTATTTTCATTGTTGATATTTTATACGGAATTATTGATCCTCGAATTCGTTTAGCGGGAGGGAAAAAATGATGAAAGATGTACAAAAATTATCTCCAGATTTATTTCAACAAGCCAATCAAAATAATGTGGATAATGAAGTCATTGCCCGTCCAAGCTTAACGTTTTGGCAAGATGTAAGAAGACGTTTGTTCCAACATAAAGGAGCGATGTTCGGTTTAGTTTTATTAACGCTTATTATATTACTAGCAATTTTAGGACCGATGGTAAGTAAACACTCGTATAAAGAGCAAGACTTAGGTCGTGCGAAATTACCACCGAAAATTCCAGTGATTGAAAATGTTCATTGGCTACCATTTGACGGTACAGATCAATATGGTGTTGACCAATATGAAAAACGTGATATTAAAGAGTATTTCTGGTTTGGAACAGATGATCTTGGACGCGATTTATGGACAAGAACATGGGAAGGTACGCGTGTATCTTTATATATCGCTCTTTTAGCAGCGGCGATTGACTTAGTAATTGGGGTTGCTTATGGAGGTATTTCAGCATTCTATGGCGGCAGAGTAGATAACATTATGCAACGTGTTATGGAGATTATTAACGGTATTCCATACTTAATCATCGTTATTTTAATGGTAATCATTATGGGATCTGGTATATGGTCAATTACACTCGCGATGGCGATTACAGGTTGGATAGGGATGTCGCGTATCGTTCGTGGGCAAATCCTAAAATTAAAAAATCAAGAATACGTATTAGCATCTCGTACATTAGGTGCAACAAACACACAATTAATTGTAAAACACTTAATCCCGAACGTAATGGGACCAATTATCGTAATGACAATGTTTACAATTCCAACAGCAGTGTTTGGTGAGGCGTTCTTAAGCTTCATCGGTTTAGGTATTCAGCCACCATTCGCATCACTTGGTTCTCTTGTAAACGATGGTTATAAATCAATTCAAACGTATCCACATATGATGTTCATCCCAGCGGTTGTCATCAGTATGTTAATCTTAGCATTCAACTTAATGGCAGACGGATTGCGCGACGCGTTAGATCCAAAAATGCGTAAGTAAAAGAGGGGAGAGGCAAAAATGAAAACATTGTTAGAGGTAAAAGATTTACAAGTCTCCTTTGATACACATGCAGGTGAAGTACAAGCTGTACGCGGCGTTACTTTTGATTTGAAAAAAGGAGAAACATTAGCGATTGTAGGAGAATCAGGTTCTGGGAAATCAGTTACTTCTAAAGCGTTAATGGGATTAATTCCGAATCCTCCTGGACGCATTAAAAATGGTGAAATCATATTTGAAGGTCGTGACTTAACGAAATTAACAGAAAAAGAAATGCAACAAGTACGCGGTAAAGATATCGCAATGATTTTCCAAGATCCAATGACATCATTAAACCCAACGATGACAATTGGAAATCAAATCATGGAAGGCCTTATTAAACACCAAGGGATGAGTAAAGCAGACGCACGTAAAGTTGCGTTAGAATTAATCGACCTTGTAGGTATTCCAAATCCAGAAGCGCGCTTAAAACAATATCCTCACCAATTCTCAGGTGGTATGAGACAGCGTGTAGTTATTGCGATGGCGTTAGCTTGTAACCCAAAATTATTAATTGCCGATGAGCCGACAACAGCGCTAGACGTTACAATTCAGGCGCAAATTTTAGAGCTTATGAAAGACATTCAGCAAAAAACAGAAGCGGCAATCATTTTCATTACGCATGACTTAGGTGTAGTAGCAAACGTTGCGGACCGCGTGGCAGTTATGTACGCTGGTAAAGTTGTTGAAATTGGAACGGTTGATGAAATTTTCTACAATCCAAAACATCCGTACACTTGGGGCTTAATCGCATCTATGCCAAGTTTAGATGGTTCAGAAGAAGAGTTATACGCAATTCCTGGAACGCCTCCAGATTTATTGAAACCGCCAAAGGGTGATGCTTTTGCACCACGTAACCCACAGGCATTGAAAATTGATTTTGAAATGGACCCACCTTTATTTAAAGTAAGTGATACACACTATGCGGCAACTTGGTTACTTCATGAGCAAGCTCCAGAAGTAAAACCGCCGGCAGTTGTTGAAAAACGCATTCTTCAAATGAAAGCAGGTGAACAACATGACTAAACAACGTGAGAAATTAATTGAAGTAAAAAATGTAAAACAGCACTTCGACGTGAGTGGTGGTGTTGTCAAAGCGGTTAATGATATTTCATTTGATATTTACCGCGGAGAAACATTTGGTCTTGTAGGAGAATCAGGTTGTGGTAAATCGACAACTGGAAGAACGATTATTCGTTTATATGATGCAACTGCTGGTGAAGTGTTATTCGATGGTGAAAATGTACATGGTAAAAAATCACGCGCACAGCTGAAGAAGTTCAACCGTAAAATGCAAATGATTTTCCAAGATCCATATGCATCATTAAATCCTCGTATGACAGTAGGGGATATTATTGCAGAAGGTATTGATATTCACGGATTAGCAAAAGGCAAAAAAGAGCGTATGGACCGTGTTCATGAATTATTAAACACAGTTGGTTTAAATAAAGAGCACGCAAACCGTTTCCCGCATGAATTCTCAGGTGGACAACGTCAACGTATCGGTATCGCTCGCGCACTTGCTGTAGAACCTGAATTTATCATTGCCGATGAGCCAATCTCAGCACTTGACGTATCAATCCAGGCGCAAGTTGTAAACTTACTGAAAAAGTTACAAAAAGAAAAGGGCCTAACATACTTATTCATTGCCCATGATTTATCGATGGTAAAATACATTAGTGACCGCATCGGCGTAATGTACCGTGGTCAAATCGTTGAGCTAACAACAAGTGATGAGTTATATGCGAATCCAATTCATCCATATACAAAATCACTATTATCAGCAATTCCACTTCCAGATCCAGATTATGAGCGCAATCGTAAACGTATCGTATACGATCCATCGCAGCATGATTATGGTAGTGAAGCACCAACAATGCGCGAAATTCGCCCAGGGCATTTCGTACTATGTTCTGAAGCGGAGTATAAGAAATATAAAGAGATTTATCAATAATAAAAAAGCCAATCTTCCGTTAAGAAGATTGGCTTTTTTCTACTATATAATAGATTTGTCAACATTTCTCGGTAAGTCGATATATTTAAAGAATCGCAGATATAAGTTTCCTTTACGAATGACTACACCTTAATTAAACGAGTGTTACTGTACCTGAACAGAAACAATCTCCTCTTGTTCTTCAGGTTTAACGAGTGCATAACGCTCCCATGCTCTACTTTTCCAGCGGAAGAACATAATAATGGCACGCGTCCATTCATCAATAGCTATCGCTAACCAAATACCAACGAGCCCCATATCTAAATGGAAGGCGAAAAAGTAACCGAGCGGTAAGCTCATTAATACCATAGAGAATGCGCCGATTAAAACTGGGTACTTTGCATCGCCAGCTGCGCGAAGTGAATTGATAATGACGATGTTCATCGTACGCCCTGTTTCAAGTAGTACACTTAGTAAAAGAACGCTTGCGCCTAACGCAATAATGTGCGGATTATCTGTAAATAGTCCCATTAATTGTGTGCGGAACGTAATAACGAGAGCGACCATACATAAAGTGACACCAATTGCCCATTTTACACTTTTCCATACTCGTTCATACGCTTCGTCTTTTTCACCACCGCCAACGAGGCGCCCGATAATAATGGCTGTTCCCATACCGATTGCAATAGCGAATAAATAAGTGAACATAGAAATGTTCGTAGCGTATTGTCTAGCCGCTAATGATTCCGTTCCTAAGTATGTTGCATAGTATAAGAAGACAATTTGGCAAGCTTGATACATAACCTGCTCAAATGCAGATGGAATCCCGATCTTTAAAATTTTTCCGATGTATTCTTTTGATAAGGTGAAGTAATATTGTAATTTCACACGGTATTCCATAACGCGGTACAGTAACCAGAAGAAAACGATAAGTGCGATTAATCTGCTGACAGCAGAAGAAATGGCAGCACCTTGTACACCGAGCTCTGGGAAACCGAATTTCCCGAAAATAAGTACGTAGTTTCCAGCGATATGAATAATGTTCATTCCAAGTGAAATAAACATTGCTTGCTTTGTGAAGCCATGTACGCGGATAATTGCGGCTAATGAATTAATAATAGCTTGAAGGAAAATAGCCCCTCCGACGATGGATAAATAGCTTTGTGCATACATGAGTACATCGCCTTGTAAGTTCATTGCCATCATCATATGTTTTGAAAATAATAGAAAACCAGCGCTTATAACGAGTCCGACCACTAAATTTAATGTGACGGCTAAAGCTGATATTTTTGATGCTTCCATAAAACGTTTGGAACCGAGGTATTGAGATACGACGATAGCTGCGCCGTTCCCGATGACTTCTAGTACCAAAATAGCGATATGGAGGTATTGATTCGCTGCACCAACCCCAGATACAGCATCGTCTGATAATGCACTTAACATGAAAGTATCAGCGATCCCCATTAACATAAATAGAAAAACTTCTAGAAAAATAGGCCATGTTAATAAGAATAAACTTAATTTCTCTGTCGGCCCGTTTTTTGCCTGAATTGCTGTCATGTCCGTCCCCTCTTTACCGATATCTATTTTTAGCAAAATGTATCGTAACATACTTTCTTATCCTTTGCACTCATTTTAGCCTACATATCTTTATTATGAAGGGGGCGCTATTTTATGATAAAAAGAGAAGGATAATTATACATAAAGTATTATAAGATATAAAATTCATTTTTCTCTGATAATTTAGAAAAATATAAAAACACTTATTTTCAACACTTTAGTAAGGATAATCAGCAATATGAAACGTTTACAAAGGTTTATTTTAAAACAGAAAATTTTAATAAAATAGAAATATAAATATACAAAAAATATATTTGTGTGTATAATATGAATTATTAGAACATATATATATTTCTATTTGTTTGAAAATGAAAGGGCTAACATTTTTGTGGAGGGTGGAAGTATGAAAAAAAAGATGCCAGTTTTTGTAGTATCAACAGTAGCGATGAGCATGATGTTAGGGGCATGTAGCTACCAAAAAGATGAACCGCAAGCGAACGCAAAAGGGGATAGCGGGAAAAGCGGTGCGAAGCAAGTTATTAATTTAATTGAAACGCAAGAAATTCCAACGATGGATCCAGCGTTATCAGCTGATGCAGTTTCTTCAAGAGTAATGACTAATACGATGGAAGGCTTATACAGTTTAGGGAAAGATGATAAGCTAGTTCCGGGTGTAGCGAAGGAATTTAAGAAGTCAGAAGACGGTAAAAAATATACATTTAAATTACGTGAAGACGCAAAATGGTCAAATGGTGAGCCTGTGACGGCGAAAGATTTCGTATACGCATGGCAAAGAGCGATTAACCCAGATACAGCTGCGAAATCAGCGTACATTATGTATGATATAAAAAATGCAGAGAAAATTAATAAAAAAGAGATGAGTCCGGATCAATTAGGGGTAAAAGCGATTGATGATTATACATTAGAAGTAGAATTAGACAATTCAATTCCATACCTTGTAGATTTAATGGTATATCCAATTTTCTATCCTGTGAATGAAAAGTTTGTAAAAGAGCAAGGTACGAAGTTTGGTTTGGAAGCGAATACAACACTTTATAACGGACCATTTACATTAAGTGATTGGCAACATGAACGTAGCTTTAAAATGACAAAGAGCGCGTCATATTGGGACAATAAAGAAGTGAAGATTGAGGAAGTAAACTTTAATATTGTTAAAGATACGTCTACGCCGATTAATTTATATGAAACAAACGCAGTCGATCGAGCGACGTTATTAGCAGAGTTCATCGATAAATATAAAGGAAAACCAGATTTCCAAACAGTAGAAGATACATCTGTATTCTTCCTTCGTTTAAATCAAAAAGATCCAGCTTTAGCAAATAAAAATATTCGTAAAGCAATTTCACTTGCTTTTGAACGTAAGCCGTTCGTTGATACATTATTAAATAACGGTTCTAAGCCAGCAACAGGATTGATTCCTGATAACTTCATTAAAGGGCCGGATAAAAAAGACTTCCGTGCTGTAAATGGAGATATTGTAAAACCAAACGTGAAAGAAGCGAAGAAATATTGGGAAGCTGGTAAAAAAGAGCTTGGTAAAAATGAAATCGAATTAGAGTTATTAAATGAAGATGTAGAATTATCGAAGAAAACGGGTGAATATTTAAAAGGTGAGTTAGAAAAGAATTTACCAGGTTTAACAGTGAAAATTAAACAACAACCATTCGCGCAAAAACTAAAATTAGAAGATGCAGGCGATTATGTGATGTCATTCTCTGGATGGAGTGCAGACTTCCCAGATCCAGTTACATACCTTGATATGTTCGTAACGGACGGATCACAAAATAAAATGAAATACTCTAATCCAAAATATGATGAAATTATTATGAAAGCGAAGAAAGATGGAAGCGATGTAAATGCCCGTTGGAAAACCTTACTAGAAGCAGAGAAAATGTTACTTGATGACGCTGCGATTGTTCCAGTATATCAACGTGGTAGAGCATATATACAAAGAGAATCAATTAAAAATATGTACAACCATAAATATGGCGGCGATTTAAGCTTTAAATGGGCGTCAGTAGAGAAATAAGAAAAAAGCAGGTGATTGCCTGCTTTTTTTAATACGTACGTTTCTTATAAATACCTTTCCCGCCGACCTCGTTCCAGCCGGATTGTACATCCAAACTTTTATTAACAAACTTCATCTTTTCTTTTCCGCCAAAGAGTTTTTCACCAATGCTATTTGTAATGACACCAATCAATGCTGTTATTCCGATGATGAGGGCAGCAACAGTGACAAAATCAATAAAAAAAGCAATCATTTGCAAATTCCCCCTTTGCCTGTCTGTATGTTTATTGTATGAGATAAAAGATAAAAAAGAAAGAAATGTCAGAAAAATATTTAATTTATTTTCCAAATCGTATAGACATGAATGAGAATGTTTGTTAAAATAAGAACAGGTGTTCTTTTTTGATTCTCACTTGTATAGTCTTACATTTCATAATTGATTTATCAAGAAAAGGTAAGAAAACGTTCTCTTTTTCATAGGAAAGATTATGGGAAAATAACTATAAATCATATGAAAAATCTATGAAAAGCAAGCGTGAATAGGGTTGAAGGTTATTGTTAAAGAACAGCTGAGATGATTGTAGTTATGTTACATAGCAGTGGAATACACGGAAGAGTTTTCTCAATTAGAAGGAAATTTACTGTATATTTCTTGCAAAATCTATTGTATAATGATTATAGAAGTTACTTATTAAAAGTAATTGTTGTTTGCTAAAAGTTGTTGCTTACATGAAATGCGATTTTTTGCACTTTATTATAAGACAAGGTATCGCAGGAAATTGCTGAATTTAGAAATTTAAACTGTAATTAGTACAGAATTTGTACTCTTTAAGGAGAGTGAGCTTTGTATGGTAACATTATATAGTTCTCCAAGCTGTACGTCTTGTAGAAAGGCGAAATTATGGCTAGAGGAAAATCATATTCCTTATACAGAACGTAATATTTTCTCAGATCCATTAACGATTGAGGAAATTAAAGAGATTTTACGTATGACAGAAAGCGGAACGGATGAGATTATTTCTACTCGTTCGAAAGTTTTCCAAGAATTAAATGTAAACTTAGAGTCTTTACCACTTCAAGATTTATATAAGATGATTCGTGACTATCCAGGGATTTTACGTCGTCCAATTATGATTGACGAGAAACGCCTTCAAGTAGGTTACAATGAAGACGAAATCCGCCGTTTCTTACCACGCACAGTAAGAACGTTCCAATTACGTGAAGCACAGCGTCTTGTAAATTAATTATAATAATATGAAAACCTTCTACTTATTATATAGTAGAAGGTTTTTTTTAATGTTTCACATTACGTAATCGAACTTGTTGAACGATAATACCGATGCATAAAATGGTGAAAATAAATAAGTAAGGAATGCCTGCAGTGAAACTTGGGTTGTTATGAAAAAAAGTTGCAAGTCTGTCTTCATGTGTGACCATTTTTCCTGCTGTATAGGCGAGAATCGCTGCTCCGCAATAAATGAGGAATGGAAAGCGTTCCATAAGTATTAAAATGAGTTTGCTGCCCCAAATAATAATCGGAATAGAAATGAGTAAGCCGATTATTACGAGTAAAAATCTCCCGTGAGCTGCCCCGGCAATGGCAATAACGTTGTCAAATCCCATAACAAGGTCCGCGAATACAATTGTACGAACAGCTTGAAATAAAGTTGTTTTTCCTTGAATAGAAGAAAGGTCGTTGCTATTATCAGTTAGTAAATTTACTGCAATTAATGTAAGTAAAATCCCGCCAATCAGTTGCAGAAATGGAATGTCGAGTAAATAGACAGCTAGTATAGTAAGGACAATTCTTAGTACGATTGCTAAAAGAGTGCCAATCAAAATGGCTTTATTTCGTTTCGATTCAGGTAAATTTCGGCTAGCTAGTGCGATGACGATTGCGTTGTCACCACCTAATACAACATCGATACCGACAATCATTAGTACAGATGTTAAAAACTCTAAGTCCATTCGTCTGCCTCCATTTATGAAGTTTTAATAAGCGAACTATATGTATGTGGTGAAGTGAGAGACTAAATCATCTTCTCTAATAAAAGTTTCACTTTAGTACAGTGTACGGGGGAAGGTGGAAATGTATGTCCAAATTTTTTATGAGTGAGAAATCGCTATAATGATATATATGTGTAGACCATCGAATGAAGATAGGCATATAACTATTTTTGTAAAATAAATCGATTTTATTTCCATTCTGGAGAATCTTATCATAAAATGAGAGTACAAGAATCTATTGATTTGTCATATGAGTGGGGAATCCCTTCATAACAATTCTAAGCAGGAAGGGAGAGTTGTATTTTGGATATTGAAAGAATTAATGACCATACGATGAAATTTTTTATTACGTACATTGATATAGAGGACAGAGGCTTTAATCGCGAGGAAATTTGGTACGACCGCGAAAGAAGCGAAGAGCTCTTTTGGGAAATGATGGACGAAGCTCGTGATCATGACGATTTCTTTATTGATGGACCGTTATGGATTCAAGTGCAAGCAGTCGATAAAGGGATTGAAGTACTTGTAACGAAAGCAGAGCTTTCAAAGGATGGACAAAAGTTAGAACTACCTATAGGTGTAGATAAAATTATAGACATTCCGCTAGATGAAGGCATTGAATCATTATTCCAGCAAGAATTAGTGGAAGAGGTAGAAGAACAAGCAGGAACAAACTTTAACGAAGATGGTACGTTTGGCTTTTTAATTAAGTTTAATGATTTTGAAGATGTCATTTCATTAAGCCACCGTCTTATCTTTGAAGATATAAAAGATGAGCTGTATTCATTTGAGGACCGCTATTATGTATATGTGGAATTCGATGAAGTGCTACATGATGAAGAAGAAATTGATCGCGTATTAAGTATTGTTTTAGAATACGGAGAAGAATCAACTTTAACAATTCATCGTGTAAGTGAGTATGGAAAACAAATTGTGAAAGAGCATGCGCTTGAAACAATTCGCAATAATTTTCCTGCTAAAACGTAGGCCGATTTCTGTAGTATGAAATCGGCTTTTTATATGAAGAATAGGAAAGCTTTCTTAGTAAGGAGGTAAGAGATGAAAAATACGTTAAAGTTGATTTTCTTTGTTTTATTATTGTTCGCATTATTTGTTTCGTTACGTATGTTTATTGACGTAGCATTTTATTCGGATGTAATCGGAATAAAAGATGTTTCGATTTTAGGTATTATTAGTATTTTATTTACGGTATCTGCATTTTTAATTGGCTGCGTTATTTTCCTAGAGAACCGTCATCCGTCTAAAACACTTACATGGCTCATTGTGTTAGGGATTTTTCCGGTGTTTGGATTCTTCGCTTATTTATTATTCGGACAGAACTTTCGGAGGAAGAGAATGTTCCAAAAGAAGGCGTTGCTCGATGAACAAGCGTTTTTACAATATAAGGGGCATGAAGATTACGAGGAACGGATTTTGCGCAATCATAAGCATCAAGAGCTGTTATTTCGTTTAGCGGATCGCTTAGGCGCTTTAAATATTTCATTTCAAACTGAAACGAGAACATTAACAAATGGAGATGAAACGTTTCAGGCTATTTTAGATGGATTAAAACGAGCGAAACATCACATTCATATGGAATATTACATTGTACGTGATGATAAGCTTGGAACCGAAATTAAAGATATTTTAATACAAAAATCAAAAGAAGGCGTAGTCGTTCGTTTTTTATATGATGCGGTTGGAAGTTTTAGATTATCGAATTCGTATATTGAAGAATTAAACGATGCAGGTGTCGAAATGATTCCGTTCTTTCCTGTGCGCTTTCCGATTTTAAACGATAAGATTAATTACCGAAACCACCGAAAAATCGTGATTATAGATGGAAATGAAGGATTTGTAGGTGGATTAAATATTGGTGATGAATATTTAGGGAAGGATAAGTATTTCGGCTTTTGGCGAGATACGCATTTATATTTGCGTGGTGAAGCTGTTCAAAGCTTGCAACTTATTTTCCTTCAAGATTGGTTTTATATGACTGGTGAGGCTGTGCTCGCCCCTGAATATTTACAAGCGAAAGCAGTTGAGGGAGATCATTGGGGAGGCGTGCAGCTCGTTGCAGGTGGACCGGATAATAAATGGGAAACAATTAAACATTTATATTTTGCTATGATTGCTTCTGCGCGGAAATCCATTTGGATTGCGACGCCATATTTCATTCCGGATGATGATATTTTATCCGCATTAAAGGTAGCTGCGCTTGCTGGTATTGATGTTCGTTTGTTAATGCCGAGTAAACCCGATAAGCGCACTGTCTTTTACGCATCGAGATCGTACTTCCCAGAGCTTTTAGATGCAGGGGTAAAGATATATGAATATGAAAAAGGATTTCTTCATAGTAAAGTTGTTATTGTCGATTCTGATTTAGCTTCAATTGGGACAGCTAATATGGATATGAGAAGTTTTCATTTGAACTTTGAAGTAAATGCTTTTTTATATGATACAGATAGCATTCGAAAACTTGTTCAAGATTTTAAAGAGGATATAGAAGAATCCAGTGAAATTCATGTTGATCGTTTTCATAAAAGGCGTCTTCATAGACGAATTGTTGAATCAACGTATCGATTATTATCGCCTTTATTATAAAAAGAGATGTCTGAAATTCGGACATCTCTTTTTTAAAAGGAATTTGTAATAAATTGTAGAATATAAGGGGCTGAAAGGGTGTGATTACGATGTTTATCGCCAAAAGAGAAAACGGAGAAAAAATTCATCTACTCTATCATCATGATGAAGAGCTTTTACACCGTATGCGTAAAAGGGAAAGTTTCTTTTGCATAGCTTGCGGGAAGGAAGTGCAAATGAAATTAGGGAAACAAAAAAGCTGGCATTTTGCTCATAAGAAAATGGATGCATGCCTTGCCTTTTATGAAGCAGAATCTATGTATCATATGCACGGTAAAGAATTGTTATATAGATGGCTAAAACGTCAAAATTTTCATGTAGATATAGAGCATTATTTGCCAGAGATTCAGCAACGACCAGATATTTTCATAGAGAGGGCAGGTAGAACGATTGCGATTGAATACCAGTGCGCGAATCTCTCTATAGAACAGCTGTACAAACGAACCTATTCGTATTGGCGTGCTGGTATACAGGTCATTTGGATCATTGGTGGAAATCAATTGAAAAAGCAATCAGCGTATTGGATGAAATTCTCCTCCCTTATGGCTTTCTCCTTACAATCTTATCCTCAGCCACTTCTTATTTTCTTCTGTTCGAAACAAAAATCATTTATGAAATGTGCGTTTCTCACTTCATTTTCTACAAGCGTCACTTTCTCACACATTATATATTTGCCAACTGAAACGACTACTTTTGAAATGCTCTTTTCCCCTGTTACTTTCCGAAAAGAAACATTAGACCGAGAATGGAAGCAGCGAAAGGACTATTTTCGAAAAAATGCGTTGCCTATTTGGAATTATAATCATAAGTCACTATTACGCCTCTTATATCAATATAAATGTACCCCAGCAAATTTCCCTTCTGAAATTGGTGTGCCGCTCCCATCCTCATTTGCTTTTCAAACAAATCCATTTATATGGCAAGCTTTTCTATATATGAAGTGTATAGGCGAGCTTGCGGTAGGTGATTGTATTTCCCTTCAATATGCGTGTATGTATGTAAAAAAGTATACGAAAAGGCGTATGCTCCCGTACTTTTCGCAGCATATATGGAAGGTAGCAGTTACTGAATATATGACATTTTTATGTTGTACAGGTGTATTACGTAAAGTAGGGACTTATAAGTACCGGAAAATAAGGGGGATAGTTATGTTAAAAACTGAAGAGGAAGTTATAAAATATGATGAAATTTGCTTAGCGTATGCCTTATCTTTATTTGAGGCAAAGTACAACATGAGAGAAAGAAAAGGGGATATAATAAAGACTGATCGTGAAGGAATTACATAAGAAAAATCGAATTGTATGTAAGTAGAGATATTTAAAGGAGGGCTTAAAGGATGTCTGAACAAAACACAGCAAAAACATTACCAGATCGCAACGAGATTGAAGAATCGAGTACGTGGCGATTAGAAGATATTTTCCAAACAGATGCAGAATGGGAAAAAGAATTCCAAGCTATTAAAGAGCTATTACCGAAGTTAACTGAATTTAAAGGGAAACTTGGTGACTCTGCGAACAATTTACTTGAAGCATTGCAATATGAAGATGAAATTTCAATGCGATTAGGTAAGTTATATACATATGCACATATGCGTTACGATCAAGATACAACAAACTCTGTGTATCAAGCATTAAATGACCGCGCAACAAATTTATATTCACAAGTATCTAGTAGCACAGCATATATTGTGCCTGAAATTTTATCGATTTCAGAAGATACACTGCAAACATTCTTGAAAGAAAATAGAGACTTAAGTGTATATGAGCATGCGTTAGAAGAAATTACGCGTCAACGCCCTCACGTATTATCTGAAGCGGAAGAAGCTTTATTAGCAGAAGCATCTGAAGTAATGAGTGCGTCAAGTAATACATTTGGTATGTTGAATAATGCGGATTTGAAATTCCCATCTATTAAAGGCGAGGATGGAGAAGAAATAGAAATTACACATGGTCGTTACATTCAGTTTTTAGAAAGTGATGATCGTCGTGTGCGCGAAGAGGCGTTCAAAGCTGTATATGAAACGTACGGAAAATATAAGAACACATTTGCAAGTACGTTAAGCGGAGCTGTGAAGCGTAATAATTTCAATGCGCGCGTTCGCAAATACGATTCTGCACGTCAAGCTGCATTAAGTAATAATAATATTCCTGAAGCGGTGTATGATCAACTTGTTGAATCTGTAAATGATAATTTACACTTGCTACATCGTTACATTGATATTCGTAAGCGTGCACTAGGACTTGATGAGCTTCATATGTATGATTTATATACACCACTTGTACCAGAAGTGAAAATGAATGTGAAGTATGAAGAAGCACAAGACATGTTATTAAAGTCTTTAAATGTACTTGGTGATGAGTATGTTGATATTTTAAAAGAAGCATATGAAAATCGCTGGGTAGATGTGTATGAGAATAAAGGAAAACGAAGCGGAGCATATTCATCTGGTGCATATGGAACAAATCCTTATATTTTAATGAACTGGCATGATAATGTAAATAATTTATTTACACTTGCTCATGAGTTTGGTCATTCGGTGCATAGTTACTACACAAGAAAAACGCAGCCGCACGTATACGGTGACTATTCAATCTTCGTTGCGGAAGTAGCATCAACTTGTAATGAAGCGCTTCTAAACGATTATTTATTAAAAACGACAGAAGATAAGAAAGAACGTCTATATTTATTAAATCATTATTTAGAAGGATTCCGTGGTACTGTATTCCGTCAAACGATGTTCGCAGAGTTTGAGCATATTATTCATAAGAAAGTACAAGAGGGACATGCGGTTACGCCAGACATGTTAACAGAGATTTACTATGATTTAAATAAGAAATATTTCGGTGATGCTTTAGTAATCGATGAAGAAATTGGTTTAGAGTGGTCTCGTATTCCGCACTTCTACTACAACTATTACGTATACCAATACGCAACAGGATTTAGTGCAGCGACGGCTCTATCTAAACAAATTTTAGAAGAAGGGCAACCAGCAGTAGAACGTTACATTAATGAGTTCTTAAAAGCAGGAAGCTCAGATTACCCAATTGAAGTGCTGAAAAAAGCTGGAGTAGATATGGCATCTCCAGAACCAGTAAAAGAAGCATTGCAAGTATTTGAAGAGAAATTAAATGAATTAGAAGCATTATTATTTGAAGAGAAGTAATAGAAAAGACGAGGAATTTACCTCGTCTTTTTTTTGTGTTGTTTTGTCGTTATTTGTCGAAAAAATAAAGCGAATTGTCTTCTTTTTTCTAAATTAGAAGGCAGTTTTACAGTTCATTAAAACCCTTTAAAGCGTTTTTTATGGTTGAAATAAGAGAGAGCGATGACAATGACTCCAAATAAAAGAGGGAAGGCAATAATTTTAGGGAAAGCTTGTAGTAGAGAGAGGATGTACAAGAAAAAAGAAACGATGACAGCTAAAATGATAAGCAAAATATACGTTTTTTTCATACAAAACACCTCCAAAATAGCTTTTTTATAGCTTATTCAAAAATGAAAACGTTTAGAATGTGACAAAAGTGTGAAATTCGACAAAAGGGGTTGTCATCTGACGTCGAATCTTGTAATATAATAAGCGTGAACGAATTCACATACAAACATATACCCCTTTGTTTGAACGTGAAAATTTCTCCCATCCCCTTTAATATTTTTATAAGCCGTAAAGAAAAAGACCTGGTGTTTACACCAGGTCTTTTTCTTTTGCTATCCATTTCCAATAACGCTCACATTTTACGTCAATCATTTGTACTTTTCGTTTCAGTTGTAATTTTTTTAGTTCACGCTCGATCTCTTGCTGCGAGCAGTCATATATAAATGCTACTTCTTTTGAAGATATAAATTGCGTCGCTTCTAGTAACGCTTCTAAAGGTGGTAATGGTTCTGGCTCGATTTCACATTTTACAAGTTCTTTTAATAATTGTACGTATACGTCATAGGAATATGTTCCAGCGATTTTAATACCTTCTTCATCTGAATTCGCATGAAAAAATACGAGAGAAGGTATTTCTGTAATATGCATCTCATTTGTGAATTTCAAGTCACATTGGAAAGCCTTTTTTGCGCTAGCGGAATAGAGGTCTTTTTTAAATTCTTCTACATCAATATCGCTATCTTTTGCGCATGCAAGTAATAATTCGCAGTTAGGATTTGATACATTTTCAAGGAAAATGTATTCTTGGAGTTTTCGCAAAAACTTCGAACCTGCTTTTCGGCCTTGCAACTCCGCTGCCTTAATTGCCATCGAAACTAAATATGGTGTTGACGATGCCTCTTGCATATGTACCTTTCCATCACATGAAAAACCTTGTAAACTTGTTGTCTTTTCCCACACAAATCGAATATTAGCAGGTTTATTCCATTTGTGTGAGGAAGCGTTCGTTCCTTCCACTTTTCCTGTTACGATATGACGAATAGAGAAGTATTTCCCGTATTCAAGCCATAGTTTAATAATAAAAGGTTCAATTTCCCAGCAATCTTTACAAAGTGGGTCAATAAATAAATATGCTTCTACAGACTTATGTTCACATGCGGAAGGAGATGGCATATTGATATGCTTTGCTTCCTGTTTATCCATTATATTTCACCTGTTTCATTTGGAGTATTAACCATATGCTGAGCAGTTAATGCTAAACGTTCAAAAACGAACTCTCTTATATGACCGTGCACTCCTGTGTCATCCATTGCTTGCTCCATACATGATAGCCAAGCCTCTGCTCGTTTTGGCGTAATCTCAAACGGGAGATGGCGTGCTCTTAACATAGGATGACCATGTTCTTCAGTGTACAAATTAGGACCACCTAAATACTGTGTTAAAAATTGTTTCTGCTTCCTAGCGGTTTCTGTTAAATCATCCGGGAAGATGGGAGATAGGTCAGGGTGCTTACTGACATAGGAATAAAATGTATCTACTAATATTGCAATGCATTGTTCACCGCCAATTGCTTCAAATGGTGTCATCGGTTGCTTGCTCATCCTTTATAAACTCCTTTTTCCATGAAATGTATATCTATTGTAGCAATGGAATGTTAGGGAGGGCAAATAAATAGCCTTCATAACGCTCTTTGCTTATTCTACAGATGTAAAAGAATCTTTTCCTTTTAAAAAGTGAGATGTATCCACTAGTAGAACGTATTCACTAGTGGAATTTTCACTTTAGCGTGCTTTGTTTTGTTTGGCAAGGAAAAAGCGTTTTACTTTATTATTTGTATGACGGATTGGTATGTCGTATTGCTTTAATAAATGTATAAATGCAGCTTTGCCTGTTTCTTCATCTTGCACTTCAAATTCAATTTCATAATCATCGTGATTGTAATAGAAACTATGATCAAAGACAAGCGTTCCGCCTTCAAATAACGTTTCGGCTCTTTCAGTTGTTAAACTACCCATATAAGTTAAAGCAGAAACAGGAATTTGTAATTTGTGTAGTTGATCCATTACAGCCCCTTGAATGATTACGTTTGTTTCCATCATCATGTTTGCTTCTTCTGCTGTTACGACTTGATGTGTTTCTAACAAACCAACCTCTGCAGGTTGTTTCAATGTTAATGTATAAGTTTCTCCTTTATGACGAATACGAAGTGCAGAGCCAGCTTCTTTTAACGAGAAGTTCGGTGTTTCAAAGTAATGATTTACCTGTTTCGTAAATACTTCAATAGAGAATGATTTACATAATGTATCGAATTCTTCTTCTGTAACAATATTTTTAAATTCAATTTCGATTTCTTGTGTCATTGTATGCGCTCCTTTTGAAAAATAATTCTTTACACATTATCGCTTTTTCACAAATTTGGTTCAATGTTTTATTTGTTTGCGTCCATGTTATGATACAATAATACTGTTAAGTAAGACAGGAAGTTGAGATGGAGGAGTTAGAGCATGCAAAATAAAATTCAAGTTAAGGGCGTAGAAAAGAGAGAGAATGCTCTTATTTTTTGTGCGGAAAATAGTGAAATAGAGGTAAAGGAGTTAAGTGCACGTAATCATGTACTTGTAGACTCAGACAATTTATCCTTTTTATATATCTTAGAAAACGAATCATCTTTCATTTATGTAAGTATTCCGCACACATGCTGGGAAGCAATGCATGAAGCGATGAATAACGATGTGGTTATGTTCGTTCGCGTGAATGACATTGAAATGGAATTAGAAGGATTAAAAGAAGAAGTAGAATATTTAGTTGAAAATATTGAAGGTAATGCAAATTACGGAGAAGAACTAGTAACTGCTGTAGAAAAAGTATTTCTATAAGCAAATGGATTGATTTTGGTGGTGGTTGAAATGAATCGAAATTGGGAAGAATTTTTAGCACCTTACCACCAAGCGGTGGCAGAGCTGAAAGTGAAACTAAAAGGAATGCGTACTCAATTTGCAATGTTAACAGAGCATTCTCCAATTGAGTTTGTAACAGGAAGGGTAAAGTCGGTTGCAAGTATTATTGATAAAGCGGAGAAGAGAAATGTATCGCTAGACCGGCTAAGAGAAGATATGCAAGATATCGCGGGCCTTCGTATGATGTGTCAATTTGTAGATGAGATTAAGCCTGTTGTAGAATATCTTCGAAAACGAAATGACTTTGAAATCGTGGAAGAACGTGATTATGTCACGCAGAAGAAAGATAGCGGTTATCGTTCTTATCACGTTGTCATTAGTTACCCAGTTCAAACGATTCAGGGTGAACAAAAAGTATTGGTAGAAATCCAAATACGCACGCTAGCAATGAATTTTTGGGCAACAATTGAGCATTCTTTAAATTATAAATATAGTGGACGTTTTCCTGAAGATATAAAAATACGCTTACAACGTGCAGCGGAAGCAGCATTTTTATTAGATGAAGAAATGTCTTCTATCCGTCTTGAAATTCAAGAAGCGCAGAAAGCTTTTTCAAGAAAGCAAGAAACGAAAGATTCCGAATCATAAACTAAAGGGTGTTGGGCGATGAAATTTACAATTATGTCAAAGGGAGATCAATCATCAGATGCACTGGCAAGCACGATGAAAGAATACTTGCTAGATTTCGGATTTATAATGGATGAAAAGGAACCCGATATTGTAATTTCTGTTGGGGGAGATGGAACGCTTTTATATGCATTTCATCGTTATTACAATCGATTGGCTGAAACGGCATTTGTTGGTGTACATACAGGGCATTTAGGTTTCTATGCAGATTGGTTACCGACAGAAGTAGAGAAATTAGTAATTGCAATTGCTAAAACACCATTCCAAGTGGTGGAATATCCGCTTTTAGAAGTGATTATTCGCTATGTGAATGGGAGTAAAGAGTCGCAGTATTTAGCGATGAATGAAGCGACTGTGAAAAGTGCAGAAGGTACATTAGTAACAGAAGTGGAAATACGCGGAGAGTACTTTGAAACGTTCCGTGGTGATGGCCTTTGTATTTCTACTCCTTCGGGAAGTACTGCGTATAATAAGGCGCTTGGTGGAGCAATTATTCACCCTTCTATTGAAGCGATTCAAATTGCAGAAATGGCATCTATTAATAACCGTGTGTTTCGTACGGTAGGTTCGCCGCTCGTACTGCCGAAACATCATACATGTGTGTTGAAGCCAGCTGCAGGAATGAACTTACAAATTACGGTGGACCATTTAACAATGGTTCATCAAGATGTGAAATCAATTCAGTATCGCGTTGCAAACGAAAAAGTACGATTTGTTCGTTTCCGTCCATTCCCGTTCTGGAAACGGGTTCGTGACTCGTTTGTTGCAGATAAATAGAAAGGGTTTATATATTTGAACAGATTTACATTGAAATGGGATATAGAATCGGCCGAAGAGGGAACTTTAGTTAGAGAATTTTTAAAAACGAAAGGGATTTCTAAAGCCGCATTAACGGATATAAAGTTTCACGGCGGAGCTATTGAAGTAAATGGTCAACATGCGAGCGTTCGTCATCAGTTGCAAGCTGGTGAGGAAATACGTGTCTTTTTTCCAGTGGAGGAAAGAAGTGAAGGGATGATTGCAGAAGATATCCCTTTATGCATTGTATATGAAGATGATGCGGTTCTTGTCATAAACAAAGAGGCGAATATGTCAACGATTCCGTCTAGAGAACATCCGGCAGGAAGTGTTGCGAATGCGCTCTTATCTCATTATGATAAGCAGCATCTTGCAAGTACGGTGCACATTGTAACAAGGTTAGATCGTGATACTTCAGGGCTTATGCTTATTGCAAAAAATCGTTTCGTACATCATCTTTTATCGAAACAGCATCAACAAAAAGCTGTGAAAAGAACGTATGAAGCGCTCGTTCATGGTGAGATGATAGAACGAGAAGGAACGATTGACGCACCGATTGGACGAAAATCGGATAGTATTATTGAGCGAACCGTTTGTGAGGAGGGGCAAAGGGCAGTTACTCATTTTAGAGTGATTGATAGTGCCAATCATAAGACGCATGTATCGCTCGAGCTTGATACAGGGAGAACGCACCAAATTCGTGTACATATGGCGCATATAGGACATCCGCTACTTGGCGATGATTTATATGGAGGAAAAAGGGATGAAATGAAACGACAAGCACTTCATAGTACATCCTTGACGTTTTATCATCCTATTTTAGAGAAAGAAATGTCTTTCACTACAACGATTCCAAGCGATATGCAAGAGATATTAAGACATACTTAAAAAGGGAACAAAATTCTTATGTAATGAAGAATTTTGTTCCCTTTTTTCTTAGCGGAATAATATTAAAATTTGGTTTTCACCCGTGCGCTTTATAACGAAAAAGCCAATTTCGGATTTTGTAGCAATGCCATCGTTATTTGGACGACAATATCCATGTGTTTCGCAAGTGCCGTCATCCCGTACTAACATTTGTCCAATTAATCCGACAGGAAGCCACTCGTTACGATCTTTTCTTGCTATATATTTGCAAGCTGGATCCCATTCTTTATTTAAAAGAGGTTGTATGTCTTGCGATTCCGTACGTACATATTGACGTTTTCCGAAGGTATCTGTTTTATAGCGTTTTTGCCAACTTAAAGAACCGCTATTTCCTATAAGAGCGGGGGTTGCACTAGATATACCTAAGATGAATGAATCGTTTGAAGTAGCGATTCGAATTTTTTCTTCGTTACTAAATGTAACAAAATAACCTACATCAATAAGAGTATTGTCTGCTGTTTCAAACATTTGTGCAAAATCAGTTCCACTTGCATTGTAAGAAGCGCCATCAATATACATTTCGCCGTTATGAGCAAGCCACTTTGCACCGATATTATGGTCAGTTTCATTTGTGCCGTTTGCGATAAACCAAGAATAAGATTCTTCTGCTGTACCGAAGCGCCCCATAATATGGCTACCTGCAAAATGAGCCGTTGATGTATGATTACCTTCCGCGTGAGAAGAGAATCCGTTAGCGATAGTCGCGGTTCCTTCTGCATGTGCTGCTTCGCCTAAAGCGATTGTATGTTTACCTTCCGCATGAGAATAAGAGCCGCCTGCTGTCGTTTCACTTCCTTCACTATGGGAACTATGTCCAGTTGCTTTTGTTTTCGATCCTTCTGCATGAGAGAAAGAAGCTTTTGCGTGAGTAAGAAGCCCTTCTGCATGTGAAGCTGCACCCTCTGCATGAGAATGAAGCCCCTCTGCATAGGCATACCGTCCCTCTTTTTTTACTTTTGTATTTTCAGGTGTAGGGGTTTGAATTATGATAGTCTTTTCTGTTTGTATAGTATTGGATGGTGCTAATGCTTCTTTTATTTTTTTCACTTGATGTATAATAGCAGCTGGAATTTCTGCTTCCGCTTTTTTATTTATTGCTACAGGGATGTTTTCTTCTGTATTTTTCTCTGTTTGTTCAGAAGGCCCTATCTGTTCAGTGTGAGTAGAGAGAGGTTTATTTTTTTGCTGCATCTTTGTTTTTCTATTATTAATAATGCGGCTCATTACAGCATTTTGTAAAGAGACATATTTTGGTCTATCTTTGTTTTTTGTGGAAGCCTCTTGTCCTTCCAGTTCTTCTAAAGCTGCAGCTCGAATGCTGCACCAGTTGTTAATTCCGTACATGGGTAGATAAAAAGGCGGGCATTTTCTTTTTTGTTGAGAAGATTTTTTCTTCATACTGTCACCTCCTGCGACAGTATATGCCGTGTAATGAAAAAAAGATGCACGAAAGTGCATCTTTTTTTCATTACTTTACCTAGTTTTTTATGAGAGCCGCCTAAATGAAACGATAATCCCTCGTAAATCTTAAATAAGGGTTATGAAATTGGGCGAAACTTTTCAGGTACAAAAGGCAGAGAGGAAGGGACGGAAATGGTCTCCATTTCAGGATAACGTAGTCCGGTTAGTTTGCCACCAAACACAGCGCCAGTGTCAATATTAACTGTATGATTTACAAAGCGAGGTTCTTTTACAGGTGTATGTCCATATACAATCCAAGCTTTTCCTTTATACTCCTTCGCCCAGTCGCGACGGACAGGAGAGCCGTCAGCATGTTTTTCTCCTGTAATATCGCCATATAATACAAAGGTTTGTACTTTTTTATCTTGTCTTCCTATGTAATCTTGCCGAATTCCAGCGTGACACACAATTAACCTTTTCTCATCGAGTACGTGATAGAAAGGGGATTGCTCGTAAAGTGTGATGAATTTTTCTTTTATCATGTTTTGTTTATGAGAAGGCAGTGCTTCATATTCAGCAACAGTTGTTTCGAGTCCATGAGCAATTGTCACATTACGCCCAAGGAAAAATCGGTATAGTTTATTACAGTGATTTCCTGGAGCGTAATAAGCTACTTTTTTATTTATAACAAGTTCCCATACAATTTCAATCATACGTAATGAATGAGGGCCACGGTCTGTAATATCACCGACAAAAGCAAGCTTGCGTTGATCAGGGTGAATCGGCAGGTCATTATTCCAGTTATATCCGAGTTTCATCGTTAAATCTTGAAACTCTTGGAAGCATCCATGAATATCTCCTATAATGTCATATTTCATATTTAAACCTCCATCATATTTTTTATTAGTATATCTAAAAAAGGATAGAGATAAAAATATACCGTTTCTATGCTTCAGTTAAACATAAAAATTTTCGTCCTTGAGCGAACGTTTAAAACAAATCCAATCGCTATCATGTATGTGAGCAAGGAACTTCCTCCGTAGCTCATAAGGGGTAATGTGATTCCTGTAATAGGCAGTAATCCGATGGTCATCCCGATATTTTGAAATACTTGAAAAGTAAACATTCCGATTGTGCCCGCGCAGATGTAACTACCGAAAGGGTCATTACTTTCTAAAGCGATATGAATCATGCGGAAAATAAGTAGGAAAAAAAGTGCAATAATGACACTTGCGCCTAAAAAGCCGAATTGCTCAGCGACATTGGTGAAAATAAAATCTGTATGTGGTTCTGGAAAGTATACTTGTCCATTTTCCCAACCTTTCCCTTGCATTTCTCCTGATCCAGTAGCTAAGAAAGCTTGTCTTAATTGATAGCCTTGCGCATCATATTTGTATGGCGCTAACCAGCCGTAGAAGCGATTTAGTTGATATTCTTGTAAAATATGTGCTTTAAAAAATTTTGTATGAGTGAAAAAAGTATACGTTAATGTAACGCCAGCTGCAAAAATACCGGAAACTAATCCGAAAATAAACCGCCAACGTATACCAGAAACTAGTATCATTGCTGCGAGCATAGCTGAAATTACCATCGTGTTTCCTAAATCAGGTTCCTTTGCAATAAGGAGCAGGGGTGGCAAACTGGTTGCGCATATTTTTCCGAGTAATAAAAAATCAGCGTGTATTGTTCGGTAAAAATATTTCTCATTGTGATTTGCAATAATTCGTCCGGTGACGATAATTAAAAACAATTTCATAATTTCAGAAGGCTGGAAATTTCCGATGCCTGGAAGCCTGTACCAAGCGGTAGCGCCTTTAATTGTAACGGCACCTGGTACTTGAAGTTCTAGTCCAATAAGTAGTACCATTGCAAAGCTGTATAAATACCAAGCAATTTTTTGATAACGATCGAAGTCGATAATCATAATAACACCAATGGCTATAAATCCAATGAAATACCATTGGATTTGCTTTAGTACAAAATTGACGTTTTGTAAAAATGGCGGTAAAGAGGCTTGTGCACTTGCAATAGCACAACAACTAACAATCCCAATGGCAAATAAAATAAATAGTAATACGTAGTCTATTTGATATTGAGAATTTGGATCTTTCAATGTAGGTATTCCTTTCTACTGCTCTTTATAGTAATGGATTTTATCCCGCATTAATGGGCAGTAAGACCCCCACCTCAAAATTCAGGGAAAGCGAAGAAGTTAGGTGGGGGATCAACTGCCCGTAAAAGCCCGATTGGTGAGGGCTGATTAAAGTTTCACTTTATAGTATGAGAAAGAATGTATGAACTATACGAATGATTCACATATAGTCCATACACTTTTAATTTTGCAGAGTAGTTTAATTGTTTAACTCTTTAATAATTATATCCAAACAATGGGAAAGACGTACATGTGCGTCAGGAAAAATATCTAGTTGATGAAGATAGTATTTTAAGGAACTTTTACACCATTGGTAAGCACTAAGTAGAGCTGCTCTATAGTCCATAGTATTTTGTAAAAAGCCATATTCTTTTGCTGTTATAACAAGGTGTGTGAAATCTTCACAACCTTGAAGGAGCTTATTGTGTATTTGTTGTCCAGCATGGTAGCGAAATTGACTTAAAGGCTCAGAAATGTATATTGCATTTCCTTTAGAAAGTAAAGAAATCCATGAGGCCATATCAACACTACAAGAATATTGTCGCTCTTTAAGGGTGCCAAAAGGTTCAGTGAGTAATTTTTTTCGAAACAAAGTAGTCGTAGGCTCACCGATAATGTTGTGCCCGCCCTTTAACATCCAATTACCTAAAAATATCCCGTTTAATGGGGTGTCTTCACTATATAACCTTTGTGTTGGGTGGGAATCACCTATTAGATTTCCATGATCATCAATACGTACTCGATAAGAAGTAACAAGAGCAAGATTTTTATTGGAATCTTGCTCAAAATAGGCCATCATTTTTTGTATTTTATGCTTATAAAACACGTCATCGTCCATTAAAAAGTTTATATACTCACCATTTGATTTTTCTATGAGCATAAGGTCATTGTGAAATTGTCCTAGAGTAGGGGTATTTCGAATGTATGTTATATTTTTATAATTTGGTAAGTATTGTTCGCGTATTAAAGTTGCTGTTTCATCATTTGTACTATCATCTCCGATGATGATTTCAATATTTGAATAAGTTTGTGCCAATGCACTTTCTAGAGCAATTTTGAAATAATGAGGCCGATTATAAGTGGGAATAAGGATGGAAACGAGAGGTGGATTTTTTTCATTCATCATACATAACTTCCTTTCAGAAGCTTTTTTTTGTAAGAACAATATCTTGGTAACTTGTATATTCATGTCTGCCGCACCATAAACCGTAATGCGGCTTATTGATTATTTCTAGGTCGTACTTATTCAATAAATTGCAAATATCTGTCTCAGGATAAGCAACTGCGAAATTCGGAATATCTTTATTTACAACGTAGCAATTTTCAATTCGATGATAAAAACCTAATGTACTTTGTCCTGCATTTAAATAATAAGACGATTCAGGGTTTATAAGAAAGAATGTAATGAAACATCTCCCGTCTTTTTTTAATACACGTACAATTTCAGATACGTAATGTTCTAATTCTTTTGGGAGAAGATGCGTAAATACAGAAGTTAAAAAGATAAAATCGAATGTTCCGTCTTCATAGGGAAAACGATATTGAGAGGCATCTTCTTTTCCTTCCGGATTATAGAATTGATTGTATATGTCAACATGTTCAAAGTGAAAATTATTACGCATAGTTGAAATGTTATTTTGACACCAAGTAATTCCATCTTTAAACAAATCAAATCCATAATACGCTCCATCATCATTTAAGTAATTCATTAATGGTACAGCCATTCGGCCGACGCCGCAGCCTACATCCAATACTTTTTCATTTGATTTTAAAGCGCCAATTTGAATAAAATGCTTTAGGAACTCTTTTCCAACCTTTTTGAAGTCGCCACCTACATATTGGACGAGTTCAGGAGGGGGGAGTAAAGTCATTTCTTTGCTAAATTCGCTCATGAGTATACCCCTTTCTTGTGTGAGAATATGCAGTAACTCTATTAATGAAATTTTCAATTTGTAGTGAGAGAAGACAGGAAAACAATTGTTATATGTAAGGAGATTCCGAAAAAAATATTTTGTTGGGTTAGAAGTGAGAGAAGGATGAGTGAAAATGGGATCTCCTATAGATTAAATCTTTTTTATTCTTTTCTCCAATAAACGCCAAATACATCAATTTTAGTAATAGGGGCTTTTAAATTTCGTTGCTTTCTAAAGTCTGTCACAGCCTCAGCGCATGGTGGTAGCCCGTAGTCATCGATAATTATATAGCCACCTTTAGAAACTTTATCATATAAGTTCATGAGACCATCCATGGTGGATTCGTACATATCACCATCAAGCCGTGCAATTGCTATTTTTTCAATTGATGCTGTTGGTAAAGTATCTTTAAACCAACCTTTTAAAAATTTCACTTGATCATTTAGTAAATCATATTTTTTGAAATTCTCTTGTACTTGTTCTAAAGAGACGCGTAAGTAATCGAATGTGTGTAAATAATCACCGTAATCTTTTGGGTATTGTTCTAGATTCGGTGCTGGCAAACCTTCAAATGAATCTGCGACCCACACATTACGATCCGTAATGTTGTTTGCTTGTAAAAACCCATTCATAAAAATGCATGATCCTCCGCGCCATACACCTGTTTCAATAAAATCACCTTCTATATTTTCACGAACAACGGTTTCCATCGCCTCTTGTAATTGGTTCATACGTTCTCGACCAATCATGCTATGTGCTGCTCTTGGCCAATCCATTCCATCATGACGTTCACTTTTTGAGACATTTGGTTTTACAATTTTTAAGTTATGGTTTTCGGCATATTGCTTAATGAATAAAGGGAGAGGGACTGTAACTGGTTCGAATTCTAGTTCTTTCGAAATATGTAGAGATGCGGGTAAGTATGCCTCATATTCTAACCATATTTCAAATAAAATTGTCTTCTTTAGCAATTCGAGATAAAGCTGAACAGCAGATTTACTTTCCATATTTGTGCCTCCTGCAAAATGTCATACAACAATATGATTATGTAGGTACTGAATGTTTCATGATTGAATTTGAAATTGAAAAAGCAGTAAAACTGATATCAGTTTTACTGCTAAGTAAAAAATTAAGCAACTTTTTCAATAATAATGGATGCACTCGTGCCAAGAGCTAATGATAGCCCAAGCCCTGTAACAATTACTTCAATCATTGATGGAGTTGTCGTAATTTGTGTAATTGCTTGAATAACGATAGGTGCTCCAACTGAGATCAAACTTGTTCCAGTACCTGGTATAGGTACTCCATCCACCTCGATTGTAAGACCTCCTAATAGACTTACGGCTGCAGTATATACGATAACAGTAATTTTATAGAATCCAGTTTCACTAATTACGAAAGTATCAGGGGCCATTAGAGAAATTGCTGTGCCAAACTGAGATCCAACAGTATTAAATGGTACGGGAGCATCAATTCCTAGATCTAAAGAAATCCCACCGGAGTTAAATGCATATAGTCCTGCTGGAAGTCCTAGTCCGGATGGCCCAGTCGGCCCAGTCGGTCCAGTAGCACCAGTTGGCCCAGTCAGTCCAGTAGCACCAGTGTCTCCAGTTGGCCCAGTTGGTCCAGTAGTACCAGTGTCTCCAGTTGGTCCAGTCGGTCCAGTAGCACCAGTGTCTCCAGTTGGCCCAGTTGGCCCAGTTGGCCCGGTCGGCCCAGTCGGCCCAGTCGGTCCAGTTGGTCCGGTAGGAAGGGTAAACGGTGGTATCGGTGGTAATGTAGGTCCTACAAGATTAGGGTCAAATGCACTAGCTGATAAAGATTCATCGGGGTTTAATCCATTTGAATAATTATTATTTGACATAAATTCACCTCCATAAAGCGTTCATTATATAGTAGATGCAAAACCGAAAGAAAATGACACGGACATTTAAATTATTGAAAAGAAATCTTAAACTACTTGAACAATTTAAAAAAATGGAAAGTTTAGTATATGTATAACATATGATTGATTTGGAAGAGGGTGATTATGTTGAACAAGCAAGGAATTACAATTAGTTTATGTATGATTGTTCGAGATGAGGAGAAGACAATAGCCCGTTGTTTAGACTCAGTTGAAAAAATTGTGGATGAAATTATAGTGGTTGATACAGGTTCCATCGATCGAACGAAAGAAATCGTAGAGAAATACACTTCTAACATATATGATTTCCAGTGGATTGATGATTTTGCAGCAGCAAGAAATTTTTCTTTTTCAAAAGCGACGCAAGAGTATATATTGTGGCTAGATGCAGATGACGTATTATTAGAAGATGCTCAAGAAGCATTGAAACTTTTAAAAAGAGAAATAGATCCTAAAATTGATGCTGTTTCGATGCCTTATCACCTTGCAATGGATTCTAACGGGAAACCTTTATATTGTACAAAAAGAAATCGACTTGTAAAGCGTGAAAAACAATTTCAATGGTTTGGAAAGGTTCATGAGTATTTAGCTATTTCTGGTGAGGTTTTTAGTAGTAATGTTGCTATTACACATAAAAAAGAAAAAAAAGTAACAGATCGTAATTTGAAAATTTTTCAAAATACTGTAGCTGCAGGTGAAGAATTGAGTCCGAGAGATTTATTTTATTACGCAAATGAATCTACGGATAACCAAAAATATGATGATGCAGTTCTTCTATATGAAACATTTCTTAATCAAGACGAAGGATGGTATGAAGAAAAAATTTATGCATGTGGTAAGCTAGGAGATTGCTATGCGAAGCTCGGAATGTGGGAGAAGGCAATCGAATCTTGTGTGAAGTCGTTTCGGTATGACGTCCCTAGAGGAGAGAATTGTACAAGAATAGGATATATATATATGGAACAAGAAAAATATAATGAAGCGATATTTTGGTTTAAACTTGCAACGGAAGTACCAATGGCAACGGAAAGTCCTTTCCATAGTCCAGCTAGCTACACATGGCTACCCTATTTACAAATGTGTATTTGTTATAGCAGGTTAGGAGAGCAGGATAAAGCGTATTATTACAATGAATTAGCAGCTTCTTATGTTCCGAATAATGCTGCAATTGAATATAACCGTAAATATTTTCGGGGGGTTTTTGATAAACCATATAAAGTGTAATAGGTTTCATTTTTTAGAAATGATTTATCTTTATTCTAACTCTAATAGATTGGTTATATATTAGAGTATCAGTAACGTAACCAATATAGATAAAAGATTTTATACTGCTATTTGCGGGCTAATAATCAGTGGGGGATGAACAAAAACTGCACTTTATAGAATTCATATGAGATTTATATTTCTAATTCAATTTGCATAAGGAGTGTGTGAAATGAATCGCGAAAAAAGTTCTTTATATGAAGAAAAATCCGAGCATTATTATAATGCAGCGAATCCGAATTTATTAAAGCATATAAAAAAGGAATGGAAAGAAGTTCTTGATATTGGTTGCTCGGGCGGTGCATTGGGAGCAGCTATTAAAGAAAATGGTACACGTGTATCAGGAATTGAGGCATTTCCAGAGGCGGCAGAAAAAGCGAAAGAAAGACTAGATCATGTTATTTTAGGGGATATAGAAAAAATAGATCTTCCTTATGAGGAGGGACAATTTGATTGCGTCATATTTGGAGATGTATTAGAGCATTTATTTGATCCGTGGGCTGTGATAGAAAAAGTAAAGCCATATATAAAGAAAAATGGTGTGATTTTAGCAAGTATACCAAACGTTGCTCATATTTCAGTATTAGCTCCCTTACTTGCCGGAAACTGGACGTATACAGAATATGGTTTATTAGATAAAACACATATTCGTTTTTTTACATTTAATGAAATGCTAAGAATGTTTTTAAAAGCAGGATATATTATTAGTAAAGTAGATCGTGTATATGTTGATCACAAAATGTATGAGCCGCTTATTGAGGAGTTATATGGAATTTGTAAAAAATATCGTCTTGGAAGTGGCTTCATGGCTGAGACAGTTGTATTTCAGTATATTATTGAAGCTGAAAAATCACAATTATGAGTACTGCAGACAAAACAATATTATTTGTTACATGTATAAATGATCGGAAATTATATGCAAACTGCGTGCGACATATATTGCAATTGTTAGTACCGCCAGGGTATATTGTACAATTTATGCCGATTCGAAATGCGAAAAGTATGACGAGTGGATACAATCAAGCCATTTCGCATCCAGCGAAGTATAAAGTGTATTTACATCAAGATGTTTTTATTATAAATAGAGCTTTTTTATACGGATTACTTCAATTATTTGAGGAACATGAACACCTTGGTATGATTGGGATGGTTGGAGCGCAATATGTTCCTCCAACTGGTGTATGGAACGAAGGGCGTGGAATTGTAGGAAAGGTCATTGGTTATATGAATGATGTGTTTTATATGGCAAGTTTAGAACAACCGTATCATGAATCAAAAACATTTATTCCTGTAGAATGTATTGATGGTTTATTAATGGCGACACAATATGATGTTCCGTGGCGAGAAGACTTATTTGACGGATTCGATTTTTATGATGTATCTCAATCATTTGAATTTAAAAAAGCAGGATATACAGTTGGTGTACCTGTACAGCGTGATGCTTGGTGTATCCATTATCATTTTGATGTGAATATGACGAACTATGAAAAGTATCGGAAAATATTTGTGGAACAATATATGTCAGATGTAAATAAGGAAGAATAAAGGGGGGACAAAAATGAAAGATCATACAATATTAGTCGTTGTTTGTATAAACAATGAAGAGCTGTTTGAACAATGTGAGAGACAAATAAGAAATCTTTTTGTTCCCCCTGGTTATGTCGTACAAATTTTTCCGATACGAGATGCACAAAGTATGGCAAGTGCATACAACCGAGCCCTTTCATATCCAGCGAAATACAAAGTGTATATACATCAAGATACATATCTTATTAATCGAGACATGTTTTCTACACTTATATCTCTTTTTAAAGAAAATGAAAAGCTTGGTTTAATAGGAGTCGCTGGGGCTCAGTTTTTACCGAATAACGGGATATGGTGGGAAGGAAAAAATTTAGTAGGGAAAGTGATTGAGTATAGAAGACGGAATTATCAATTATTAAATTTAGATCAGGTTTTTTATGGTAATCAACCATTTTTGTCAGTTCAGGCAATTGATGGCTTATTCATGGCAACGCAGTATGATATTCCGTGGCGAGAGGACTTATTTCAAGGATTCCACTTTTATGATGTGTCGCAGTCTTTAGAGTTTCAAAAGGCAGGTTATTTAATTGGTATCCCTAATCAAGCAAATTTATGGTGTATTCACTACAACGGAGATGAGTTTGATGCGGATACATATGAGAAGGATCGGAAAGTGTTTGTAGAACATTACAAAGATATACTATCTCCATCATAAGGGAGAGATGCAGGGTGAAAGGAATTATTTTAGCAGGTGGAACTGGATCGAGATTATATCCAATAACGAAAGTAACGAATAAACATTTGCTTCCTGTTGGACGATATCCAATGATATATCATGCGGTATATAAGCTAAAACAATGTGAAATCACAGATATTATGATTATTACAGGTAAAGAGCATATGGGAGATGTTGTTAGTTTTTTAGGAAGCGGTCAAGAGTTTGGTGTGTCCTTTACGTATCGTGTGCAAGATAAGGCGGGCGGAATTGCGCAAGCATTAGGGCTTTGTGAGAGTTTCGTCGGGAACGATCGTATGGTAGTTATATTAGGAGATAATATCTTTTCTGATGATATTCGTCCGTATGTTGAAGAGTTTGCAAATCAAAAAGAAGGTGCGAAAGTACTGCTGCAATCTGTAGATGATCCGGAGAGATTTGGTGTAGCACATATTCAAAACCGAAAAATAATTGAAATTGAAGAAAAGCCGAAAGAGCCAAAAAGTTCCTATGCAGTCACAGGAATTTATTTGTATGATTCGAAAGTCTTTTCTTATATAAAAGAATTAAAACCTTCCGCAAGGGGAGAACTTGAAATTACAGATATCAATAATTGGTATTTAAAACGAGGAGTACTTACTTATAATGAAATGAGCGGTTGGTGGACGGATGCGGGAACTCATGTTTCTCTTCAAAAGGCGAATACGTTAGCGCGGGATATAAACTTTGGGAAACAGTTTAACGGAGAATAGGTGAGAATATGAAAGTTGTAGAAACAAACTTTACCGACGCAAAATTGTTAGAACCGAGGTTATTTGGAGATGGGCGTGGCTTTTTTACTGAAAGTTATAATAAGAAGGTGCTAGAAACATTAGGGATTACGTATTCATTTGTACAGGATAATGTTTCGTATTCAGCAGAAGCGGGAACGATTCGGGGATTACACTTTCAAAAAAATCCGAAAGCACAAACGAAACTTATTCAAGTTATGCAAGGAGCAATCTATGACGTTATCGTCGATTTGCGAAAAGATTCCCCAACGTTTAGGCAGTGGAGAGGATATATTTTAAGCGCAGATAATCACCGGCAATTATTAGTGCCAAAAGGATTTGCACATGGTTTTTGTACACTTGTTCCGCATACGATTGTTATGTATAAAGTAGATGAGTATTATAGTGCCGATCATGACTCAGGGGTACTTTGGAACGATAAAGAATTAGCAATTCCATGGCCAGTAACAAGTCCTATTTTGTCTGACAAAGATCGAATATTACCGTCACTCCAGGAATGTGAAGATAGCTTTTGAGTAGGAGAGTTGTTATATGAATATATTAGTAACAGGTGGAGCTGGATTTATTGGAAGTAATTTTGTTCATTACATGTTACAAAGCTATGAAACATATAAAATTATTAATTTTGATGCATTAACATATAGCGGGAATTTAAATAACGTGAAGTCTCTTCAAGATCATCCGAATTACTCTTTTGTAAAAGGGGAAATTCAAAATGGAGAGCTGCTGGAGCATGTTATTAAGGAGCGTGACGTGCAAGTAATTGTCAATTTCGCAGCTGAATCACATGTGGACCGTAGTATTGCAAATCCGATCCCTTTTTATGATACAAATATAATCGGGACAGTCACCTTATTAGAATTAGTGAAAAAACATCCGCATATTAAACTTGTGCAAGTATCAACAGATGAGGTGTACGGCTCTTTAGGGAAAACAGGTCGATTTACCGAGGAAACTCCATTAGCTCCAAATAGTCCATATTCTTCAAGTAAAGCGAGCGCCGACATGATAGCTTTATCCTATTATAAAACATATCAATTACCAGTTTTAGTAACGCGTTGCTCCAATAACTATGGGCCTTATCAATATCCTGAAAAACTAATTCCATTAATGGTTACGAATGCGATAGAAGGAAAGAAGCTACCGTTATATGGCGATGGATTAAATGTAAGAGATTGGTTACATGTAACGGATCATTGTAGTGCGATTGACGTTGTTTTGCATAAGGGACGTGTAGGAGAAGTATATAATATAGGCGGAAATAATGAAAAGACAAATGTAGAAGTTGTGGAACAAATTATTACTCTTTTAGGAAAAACAAAAAAAGATATTGAATATGTTACAGACCGTTTAGGTCATGATCGTCGTTATGCGATTGATGCACAAAAGATGAAGAATGAGCTAGATTGGGAGCCTCAGTATACGTTTGAACAAGGGCTGAAAGAAACGGTGGAATGGTATGAACATCATATAGAATGGTGGAAACCACTAAAAGAAAAGTAAGGGGCATATAAATGAAAGAACGGATTATCATAACGGGAGCAAATGGTCAATTGGGAAAGCAACTACAAGAAGAGTTAAATCCTGAAGAATATGACATATATCCATTTGATAAAAAGTTACTAGATATAACAAATATATCCCGAATGCAGCAAGTGGTACAAGAAATAAAGCCACATATCATTATTCATTGTGCAGCGTATACGAAGGTTGATCATGCTGAGAGAGAACAAGATCTTGCGTATAGAATAAATGCAATAGGAGCTCGAAATGTAGCGGTTGCTTCACAATTAGTAGGGGCGAAGTTAGTTTATATTAGTACCGATTATGTATTTCAAGGTAACAGACCGGAAGGGTATGATGAATTTCATAATCCGGCGCCGATAAATATATACGGAGCTTCTAAATATGCAGGAGAGCAGTTCGTCAAAGAGTTACATAATAAATATTTTATCGTTCGCACATCGTGGTTATATGGTAAGTATGGAAATAATTTTGTGAAAACGATGATGCGATTAGGGAAAGAAAGAGCAGAAGTATCTGTTGTAGCGGATCAAATTGGTTCTCCTACTTATGTGGCGGATTTAAATGTGATGATTAATAAGCTCATTCACACTTCTTTATACGGTACGTATCATGTATCAAATAGAGGCTCGTGTTCTTGGTTTGAATTTGCACAAAAAATATTTTCGTATGCAAATATGAAAGTGAATGTATTACCTGTTTCAACCGAAGAATTTGGGGCGGCGGCAGAGAGACCGAAATATTCTGTTTTCCAACATAACATGCTACGGTTAAGTGGTTTTTTACAAATGCCTTCTTGGGAAGAAGGATTAGAGCGGTTTTTTATAGAAACAAAGAGTCATTAACAAAATTTAAGTTAATGACTTTTTTGTTTGCCTTTAAGAGGTTTTATGTTACTATAATTATAGTATCAGGTACTAATAACAAGTATAAGTATTTCTGGGAGGATATATCATGGAACTATTACAAGGGAAAACATTTGTTGTTATGGGCGTTGCGAACCAAAGAAGTATTGCGTGGGGAATTGCTCGCTCTTTGCATAATGCAGGTGCAAAATTAATCTTCACATATGCAGGAGAACGTTTAGAGAGAAACGTTCGTGAATTAGCGGACACATTAGAAGGACAAGAATCACTTGTATTACCTTGTGATGTAACAAATGATGAAGAACTTACAGCTTGCTTTGAAACAATCAAGCAAGAAGTTGGTACAATTCACGGTGTAGCACACTGTATTGCTTTTGCAAATCGTGACGACTTAAAAGGTGAATTTGTAGATACTTCTCGCGATGGATTTTTACTTGCACAAAATATTAGTGCATTCTCTTTAACAGCTGTAGCAAGAGAAGCAAAGAAAGTAATGACAGAAGGCGGAAATATTTTAACGTTAACATATCTTGGCGGCGAGCGCGTTGTGAAAAACTATAACGTTATGGGTGTTGCGAAAGCTTCATTAGAAGCGAGCGTAAAATATTTAGCTAACGATTTAGGTCAGCACGGCATTCGCGTTAACGCTATTTCTGCAGGCCCAATTCGTACGTTATCTGCAAAAGGTGTAGGCGACTTTAACTCAATCTTAAGAGAAATTGAGGAGCGCGCACCGCTTCGTCGTACAACAACTCCAGAAGAAGTTGGGGATACAGCAGTATTCTTATTCAGTGATTTAGCACGCGGTGTAACAGGAGAAAACATTCACGTTGATTCAGGATATCATATCCTAGGATAAACATAATATGAATTTTTAAAGGACAATCTCTACATGTTGAGATTGTCCTTTTTATTTGTTCTTAGAAAGAACGATTTTTAACGAAAGTTCTTACCACGTTATGAATATAACTATAATAGTACACGATTTATTCAGCTACGTATGGAAGTGGGAGGGACGAGTGTGAAGAATAAAAATAAAAGTTCAACAGTTGGAAAACCGTTGTTATATATTGCGCAAGTAAATTTGGAACTTGCTGCACCGAAAATAAAAAGAATTATCTTAACAAACTTTGAAAATGAGGATCGAAAAGAGGAAAGTAATAGAAACGAAAATGTTGTAAGTAGTGCTGTGGGAGAGGTAATAGAGCAACAAGAACAACAAGAAGGGCAACAAGTAGAAGAAGAGGAACAAGTGCAAGAGCAGCAAGAGAAACAAGAACAGCAAGAACCAGTGAGAACTATCCCGTATAATAAATCATTTAAGGATATGAATAATGAAGAGAAGATTCATTTTTTATTAAACCGCCCTCATTACATCCCGAAAGTAAGGTGCAGAATAAAAACGGCTACAGTTTCTTATATTGGATCAATCATATCGTATCGTAATGGAATTGTAGCGATTATGCCGCCAAATAGTATGAGAGATATTAGGGTAGCTATAGAAGAGATAAAATCGATTGATATGGCCGGCTTTTAAATATGTAAAGGTGGTAGAAATCTTCTACCACCCCAATAGTTTTTTAGTTTACTTCACTTATTAGATAGAAACGTCGCGTAAGCACTGAATCGCACAGAAACAGCTTAAATCTACAGTAATGCAAGTAGATGTCGATACTAGTCTTGCATTTGGTACAGCTAAAAACGTACAAATTGGGTCATCAGTAGGTGGTACAGGGGAACCATCACCTAATACTACAGTTAACACACGTAGTACAGCGCAGCTATCGTCATCTACGCTCTCTACACGGAAAAATGGGGATTGGCAGCTAGTAAGACTTGCGGATGGTGCAAATGCTTGAAAAGGGTCTCCAGTTTTTGTGTATACAATAAAAGGGCGTGTATTTGCTACAGATGCACTATTATGTGCTCCTAAAAATGGAATTTCACAACCTGATCCACATGTTGTTGTAGAGCATTCTTGTAATTCATGAATGAATTTGACAACGTCAACTACACAATGAGAAGAGCTATGGTGTTTATTTTCGTTACAACTCATTAATGTCACTCCTTATCGTCTTGTTTGTATTTACATTAATAAGATATTGGAGTCGAGGAGATTTGGTCACAATCTCAAGGCCTTTTTTTTTAAATAGGCGAAAGAAGATAAGGGAAGGTGGAATCATGCTGTTTACAAGTTGGCTTTTATTCTTTATTTTCGCGTTAGCTGCTTTTAGGCTCACCCGTTTAATTGTGTATGATAAAATTACAGCTTTTTTGCGAAGGCCGTTTATTGATGAATTAGAGATTACAGAGCCAGATGGAAGTGTATCAACTTTTACAAAAGTAAAAGGTAAAGGATTAAGAAAGTGGATTGGCGAATTATTAAGCTGTTATTGGTGTACAGGTGTATGGGTTAGTGCTTTTTTATTAGTTTTATATAATTGGATTCCTATCGTAGCAGAGCCGTTACTTGCATTATTAGCTATTGCAGGAGCAGCAGCAATCATTGAAACGATTACAGGGTACTTTATAGGAGAATAATATATTTTCATAATACGAGAAAAAGCGGAGTTTAAAAGAATGAGGGAACGGAAATAAAGAGTTGTTCATATAGTAAATAGACAGAATTGACAGTAGAGGAGATGTTTGCTGTGAGTAATAGTCCAAGGCAAAATTCATATGACCTGCAGCAATGGTATCACATGCAGCAACAACACCAAGCACAACAACAGGCATATCAAGAACAATTGCAACAACAAGGATTTGTGAAGAAAAAGGGATGTAATTGTGGGAAAAAGAAGAATACAATAAAACACTATGAAGAATGAAACACTCATATTACTGTGAGTGTTTTTTATTATACATATAAAAAGCGGTATTTCTAAGGAAGAAATACCGCTTTTTACTAGCTAATTTGTGCAACTGTTAATGCTGCAGCACGGATGTCTACAGTTCCAATTAACTCAACTGGTACAATTTGAATTAAATCGCCAGGGTTTAAGTTAATGAGAATAACACCACTGGATACGTCTACTTCACCAGTACCAATAACGTTAGAACGAACTGCTGTACCTGATCCAGGAATAATGTTAGCTGGCGTACCTAATGATAAGAAGAAACGACCAGCTTCTGGTGCAACAGGTGCGTTATCAAGACTAATTGTTAATGTATAACTGATTTGATAAATACCAGCTCGTAGAATTCGAATGCCATCTCCGACACTTACTGTATCATTTATTACAGGAACAGTAATATTTGGGTTTGGACTTACGCTAGGTAATAGTAATGGTGTGAATAATGAAGCGAACTGAGGGGCAGAAGCGTTGAAAGCAAAACCGAAGGCAGGTAGTGTACTAGCTGGTTTCGCCTCACAATCGATTTTCGTAAATTCGCAATCAGAAGAGAACATGTTTTTCACTCCTTTATCTGTTTCTACTTTCAGTTAATGAAAAGGACAGGTTCTATGTTCTAGACAAGTTCCCAATTTTATAAAAAATACATAATAATACCTTTTAAGCATGGATTGGGTGGCAGAATTTTCTGCCACCCAATCCATGCTTAACTCATTATTTAGTTTTAAATCGTAACATCACGTAAGCATTGAATAGCGCAGAAGCAACTTAAATCAACAGTAAGACAAGCAGGAGTTGATATTAACTTTGAATTTGGTACATTTAAAAACGTACAAATTGGATTGGCACCAGCAGGACCAGGTGGTACAGGAGAACCATCACCTAACACGACACCTAACACTCGTAGTACAGCGCAATCATCATCATCTATACTCTCGACTCGGAAAATTGGAGACGTACAGAAATCAAGATTTCCAATTGGGGCAAATGCTTCAAATGGTGTTCCAGCTTTAGTGTATAAAATAAAAGGACGTGTATTTGCTACAGATGCACTATTATGTGCTCCTAAAAATGGAACTTCGCAACCAGATCCGCATGTTGTCGTTGCACATTCTTGTAATTCATGTATAAAACGAACGACATTTGATACACAGTTGAAATCACAATCGTGATGATGATGATGGTCTTCGTTACAATTGCAGCTCATTATGTTCACTCCTTATCGTGAGTTCTGACATACACTATTACAATATGAACGGAATATAGTTGATATTACGTTAATTCTTACGATAAAAACAAGGAATTTATATAGTAGGGATGTACATAATGCAATATGAAAAAAAGACATCCTTATTTAGTGGATGTCTTTTCAGGTAAATCTTTTCGCACAGTATACAAAAAGCGAGATATATCTAATTTTTTTCCTCTAAAAAATTGCGGAGAAGAAATGTACAATTCTTCTTTCGCACGTGTAATTGCGACATAAAGTAGTCGGCGTTCTTCTTCTAAAGCTTCAGAAGTCTCTGTAACACGATCATTTGCATCTTTTAAAGAAGAAGTATGAGGCAGAATACCATCGCTCGCTCCAAGTAAAAAGACGCATGGAAATTCAAGGCCTTTTGCGTTATGAATAGACATAAGCGAAACAGCATCTTTTTGCGGCATTGTTTTTAATGCTTCCATTTCTTTTTGACCTTGAATTGCTTCATCAATAAATTGTAAATAAGCTGGAATGTCGGTGAAACGAGTTGCAGACTCCATTAATTCTTCTAACATTTCTTCTTGTATATCTTTATGCATCGTAAAGGAAGAACGATCGTTACTTTGTAAGTACTCTAAATACTTTCCTTTACCATGAATAATTTCTTTTAATGCTTTTTTCGGTTCTAATTCTTTTATAAATTTAATAAAATCGATACGCTCATTTACCTTTTTCACTTGAAAAGGTTTTAAGCTCGGATTTAATAATAAGAAATGAAGAAGAGAAGGGAAACGACCTTCACCATATTTCCATTGTTCACGTTCAATAAATGAAATACAATCATCACGCCCGATATACATCGTTGGTAATATATTTGAAAGTGATTCTAGTCGAAACGGCTCAATCACTAGTCGTAAATGATCTAATACAGGCTTAATTAAAGAATGTTCATAAAACGATTGGCTCGCACCGTGTTTAATAAACGGGATTTTGTGAATGGTAAGCTGATCAAGTAATGAGCGGCTTACAGAATGTGTACGATACAGTAAACAAAAATCTTTATAGTTTCGTTCGCCGCTCTCTACTTTTTCTTGAATGAGCTGCAAAATTTGATTTGCTTCATCAAGAGTTGTAGCTGGTCTTGCGTAAAAAGGTTGTACACCTTCTTCACGTACAGAATACAGCTCTTTGTCAAAACGCTCTTGATTTAGTTTGATAACTTCATTTCCAAGTCCGACAATAAAGGGATTGGATCGATAATTTGTATTAAGTGCGATAATCGTAGTGTTATCAAATTCTTTTGGAAAAGATAAAATAATTTGATGACTGGCTCCTCGCCAGCCGTATATCGCCTGATCGTCATCACCTGCGATAAACAAATTATTTCTTGGGGAAGCTAATAATTTTACAATTTCATATTGTGCATACGATGTATCTTGGAACTCATCTACTTCAATATAGTGAAAACGTTGTTGTAATTGAGTAAGCAATGGAGCATTATTTTCTAACATATAATATGTTTCTAATAAGATGTCATCGAAATCGATATAATTATATCGTTGTTTCACTTCTTCAAAACGCTCGTATACTTCTTTAAATTCTTGTTCAACGGGTGTTTTTGCTTTTACATCTTTCGGACGATTCAATTTGTTTTTCTCAAGTGAAATCATCGCGAGCATCGTTTCAGCATCATAGTCGTCTTTTAAACGTAATTCTTTTAAAATTTTCTTTATCATAATTTGTTTATGTTTTTCGTTTGCTAAAATTTGCTGATTATATCCTTGACTACGAAGCAATTTTAAAAAGACAGAGTGGAACGTACCAGCAACAACGTAGTTACTTGCTGCGTGATTCATACCGGGTAACTTCGCTACACGATTTCGGATTTCTTCAGCCGCTTTTTGTGTAAATGTAAGCAATAAAATATTTCGCGGATGAACTTGTTTTACATTTACTAAATAACCTACGCGAGTTGTTAAAACAGATGTTTTCCCGCTTCCAGCACCAGCTAATGTAAGAACAGGGCCTTCTGTCGTTCGTACGGCCTCTAATTGTTTTTCGTTTAAAAATACATTTTGTTGTTCGAGTGCACGGAAATACGCCGCATCTGCATCTTCTTCCATAATTAAATGGGTAGATGTTTTCGGAATATGATATGTTGCACGCGGAATGTCAGCGTGCGTTAACGATTTTTGTGAAAATTTTTCTTGTGTCATATATTCACCTTCAAAACTATAGCATCAACATTTAACTTTAGCGGAAGAAATAGAAAATAGCAATGTAAAAAACAGGAGGGGATACCTCCTGTTTTCAAATTACAATTCTTTTATCATAACGATGTGAGGAATATTTGCTTCCATGAATACATCAGAATTCGTTACATATCCAAGTTTCTTATAGAAATCTTCAGCATGTGTTTGAGCATGCAACTTCAATTTTGGTAGCGAGTTTTCCTTCGCATATGCTTCAAGTGCATCCATAACAATTTTTCCAATGCCTTTTTTACGATGGGAAGCTAGTACGCAAATGCGTTCCATTTTTCCAACCCCATCAATGGTGCGAAAACGTCCAGCACCAACAGGAACATCATTATCATATATAACAACGTGTATAGAAGTTTCTTCAAACTCATCATACTCTTCTTCGGCAGAAACTTGCTGTTCATTCACAAATACTTGCTTACGTACAGAGAATGCATCTCTTAGTTGTTCGTCCGTTTGTACGATCTGTGCATGCAAATTAGTTGTTCCCCTTTCCAAGGTGGAATGTTTCGTGTACAGTCCATGTTCCGTTTTCTAATTGATATAGAAGATGGAAGCGATCAATTGGTTGTTCATAATAGAAATCTTTCATACGTAATCGACCTAATACGTCAGCATGCTCTGCATCTGATAAGCCTTGTCCAATTGTTAAATGAGGTACGAAAGCGTATTCGCGTTCTTGTGTAAAGAACCCGTTATGCATTTCCTCATTTAAGAAAGTAAGTTCCGGTGTTTTTTCTACTTTAAAATAAAGAACATTATTAACAGGTGCGAATGAACCAACTTTCCCAACATGAAGGGTGAAAGGGTTCGTTTTACTTGCGATTGTATGTAACTCGTTTACAATCGATTCTAATTGTTCATCTTGCGTCTCAAAGGGTGTTTTCAATGTAATATGTGGCGGAACTAATGCGTAATGCGGATCATAACGTTTACGCAATCCGTTCGCTTTATCTTGAATCATTTTAGATGGAAAAATTACAATGCCTAATTTCATGTTCCAATTCCTCCCTTTGTAAGTCTAGTTAGATTTTGAGAAAATAACTCTCTTAATCTATTATATCAAATTATTCTGAATACTGCTCTCTATTATTTCATTGATAGCATATGAGAGAAAGCTTTCGGTAAATCAGTTTGCCAATATTTCCACGTATGATTACCTTCAAACTCTTCGTAATGCGTGATGAAATTTCTATCCGTGAGAAGCGTATTAAGCTCACGGTTCGGCCCTACGAAATCAGATACTTGTCCATCCGTGCGCTTTACAGCTGTTTCTTCTGTTCCAATAACGTGATAAAGTTCTAGCGCCTCCGGATTTTTGAAGTCTTTTGCTAAATTCATCACTGTTTCATCCACAAATGGTGATTGCATAACGACTTTACCAAATGTATGCGGATACATAAGTGCAGTCATGAAGGAAACTGTTCCGCCAAGAGAATCACCAATTAACACACGACCTTTTCCCATTTGGTACGTTGGATAATTTTCATCGATATATGGTGCAAGTTCATGAGCAAGGAAACGAATATAAGCAGCGTTTTTTACTTCATTTGGGAAATATTTTTCTTTACGATCGTGTACATTTTTATATGGAATACCGACAATAATTGTACGGTCAATTTCTTCAGTTTCACGAAGGCGCTCAATTACACGGTGCGCTTTACCAAGCTGAAAGTAATCTCTACCATCTTGTGCAATTACAACTGTATGTTTGTGCAGTGGTGTGTAATTTACCGGTAAGTAAACGAGAAGTGTAACATCTTCTTGAAGTGATGCGCTATAAAATGAAATTTCTTCAATTCTCCCTATTGTTTGATTCATGTAGATCCCCCTAAATAAAAATTTACTGTAATGATTGTAAGAGCGACGCTTGTAGTGAAAAAGAAAGAAATATTCACTAATAGGTGCTTTCATTTCTATTTTACCATAATGGTACGAAGAATCTAAAAAATTAGTATTTAAGTTATGAAAGAAAACGGATATAATGAAGTGGGATTTTTGACAGGTGAGAGGGGAGACGGAATTTGAAACAAGAAAGGTCAATCGCGCTACCATTAGCCATTTCCATTATAGCCATTTCATTCGCAGCAGTTTTTGTAAAGATGTCCTCAGCACCATCTTCCATATTAAGTATGTATCGATTATGGATTATCGTACTTATTATGCTGCCTATCGTTTGGAAAAAACGGGAAGAGTTTAGTAAGATTCAAATAAAAGATTGGGGATTTTTAATTGGATCTGGTTTCTTTTTAGCACTTCATTTTCTTTTATGGTTTGAATCTTTAAAGCATACGACAGTTGCGAGTTCGACGATTATTTTAGCGCTTCAGCCAATCGTATCTTTAGTTGGAGGTTTTTTCTTATTTAAAGAAAGAACAACATACTCAGCCATTGCGACAATGGGAATTGCGATATTAGGCGTAATGTGTATTGGTTGGGGAGATTTAGGGCTAAGTGCACAAGCGATTTATGGAGATATATTATCCTTTTTAAGTGTAATAGCGGTTGTCGGTTATTTATTTATCGGGCAAACGACAGTAAAGAAAGTATCACACTGGATTTACAGCTTTACAGTCTTTGCATTCGCAGGTATTTTTATGGGAATTTATAATATAGTATTGCAAGTGCCTTTTACAGGTTATTCGAAGTGGGACTGGACCGTATTTCTTTTACTTGCGGTCGTACCGACAGTGTCACACGTCATTAATAATTGGTTATTAAACTACGTAAATGCAACAACAATTTCAATGAGTATTTTAGGGGAACCAGTTGGGGCATCTATACTAGCGTTCTTCTTACTCGGGGAAAGACTAAATGCAATGCAAATTATCGGTAGCATGCTCGTATTGTTTGGAGTATCTGTGTTCTTACTACAGCAACAAAAACGAACAGCAAAAAATGTAGTAAACGAGCCGGCGTATACACAGGAATTATAGTATTAGGGGAAGAAAAGAGAAGTTGTAATACTTCTCTTTTTGTTTTATATAAATACGGGTGTGGAAAGGGGAAGGGAATGGAATTCCCATCAAAAAAAGATGTATGGTTATATCCGATTTTTTTCGTTGTCATTGGAGCGTGTTTTGCTCCCCTATTTGCAGGAAGAGAATATTTTCTTTTATTTTTTACAATTCCATTAGCAATATTATTTATGTGGAGTTAGTTTTCGACAAAATACATCGTCGGAGAAGAAACAATTACAATTAGATCAGGTTTCGTTAAAAAGCGCATATTTATACGAGATATAAAACAAATTTCAAATACGAAAAATCCAATTGCGGCTCATGCTTTATCATTTGATCGGCTTGAAATTGTTTACGGCGCGCATCAAACAGAAATTATTTCTCCTAAAGATAAAGCACAATTCATCAATCTCGTTACAAGTAAAAATTCACACATTGAAATGAAGTAAAAGAGTGGCTACGAGGCCACTCTTTTACTTTGGGTTTGTCATATAAGGTTGTACATGAATCATACATAAATCACGGAACTTTCCTTCAGCAGTTGTGACAATTATGACTGCTCTTCCCGCACTTTTTCCAGTAATCGTTACCGTATCCCCTTTTGGGTACATTGTGATAACATCAGCGTTCATATTTGTCCAAATAAGTTCTTTATTCGTCGCTTGCACTGGCAAAACGGAAGCTGATAACTCAGTGCTTTGTCCAGTTCTTACTTTCAACTTATTTTTTTCCATATGAACACCGATGACTGAAATAACAGAAGGAGCGATAGAAATTTTAGGTGGATTAGGTTGTATGTTTAAACAAGACGTAGAAGTATTTGTGATAGGTGAAAATTTTCGTGTTTGTTGTTGCTGGAAAGCTGCTAACATGTTGGAGTCCCCTTTCTGTATAAGTGCTGATAGTACTACTATAAAGGAGTAGTGTTATGTTTAATTTAACGAAACATAAAGAAATTGTTAAATTCGAGCAGAAGATTGTCGAACTTTGATATAAAGAAAGCTCTGCTGATACGATAACAGCAGAGCTTTCCCTTTATAGATTATGACTATGTTGTTTTTCGAAATTCTCAAATTGCTCTTCAACTTCTTTTGAAGGTTGTGTTAGTAAACTAACAATTACGATTACTAGTAAACTAATAGTGAAACCAGGAATCATTTCATATAAGAATTCTTTTAAGAATTTGAATTGAGTCCAAATAATTACTGTAGCGGCACCAGAAATCATACCAGCAAGCGCGCCCCACTTCGTCATACGTTTCCAATATAAGCTCAATAAAATAGCAGGTCCGAATGAAGAACCAAATCCAGCCCAAGCGTATCCAACAAGAGCTAAAATCGTATCATTTTGTTTAAGTGCTAATGCACATCCAATTAAAGCGATAGCAAGAACAGACATACGACCGACAAATACAAGTTCTTTATCAGAAGCAGAACGTTTAAAGAATGTACGGTATAAATCTTCTGTTATAGCACTCGAAGTAACGAGTAACTGAGATGAAATTGTACTCATAACCGCTGCTAAAATAGCTGCTAATAAAAATCCAGTAATAAGTGGATGGAATAAAATAGTGCCAAGTTCAACGAAAATTGTTTCTGGGTCAGAAAGTTTTAAACCTGCTTTTGAATAGTACGCAATACCGATAAGGCCAGTAAACATAGCTCCAGCAACAGAGAAAATCATCCAGCTCATACCAATACGTCGTGCGCTTTTAATTTCTTTTACAGAAGAAATCGCCATAAAGCGTACGATAATATGTGGTTGTCCAACATAACCAAGGCCCCATGCGAATAATGAAATAATTCCTAATACAGAAGTGCCTTTAAAAATATCTAATAATGCCGGATCAATAGATTTAATTGTTTCAAATGCTGGCCCAAGTCCATTTACGTGCATAATTGTTACGACTGGAACAAGAATAAGAGCGACTACCATAATGATTCCTTGCACGAAGTCTGTCCAACTTACAGCTAAAAATCCACCAAATAATGTGTAAGCTACAACAACTCCACCAACGATAAGAAGACCAACATGGTAATTGAGTCCAAATGAATTCTCGAATAATACAGCGCCAGAGACAAATCCTGAAGCTACATAAAACGTGAAAAATATCATAATAACAAGTCCAGATACTAGGCGTAGCATATGGGATTTGTCGTGGAAACGGTGTTCCAAAAATTCTGGGATAGTAATAGAGTTGTTTGCAATTTCAGAGTAGGTACGTAAGCGAGGAGCGACATAGATCCAGTTTGCGTATGCGCCTAATGTTAGGCCGATCGCAATCCAACTACTACTTAATCCAACGCTAAACATTGCACCGGGTAAGCCCATTAAAAGCCAACCACTCATATCAGCTGCTCCAGCACTTAATGCTGTTACTGCGGGGCCTAGTGTACGCCCGCCAAGCATATAATCTGTTAAGTTGGATGTTTGTTTATAAGCGAAATAGCCGATAATTAGCATCCCGAGCATGTAAATAGAGATAGAAGTTAAAATTAACATCTGCGTACTCATGTAGTTCCCCTTTCTTTTGTCATGTCTTTTGATGCGTTATGCATATTTATAATCTATCATGATTATTCTGAAAAATCCATATAGAAATATGAATTTTCAGAAATGTAAGCGTTTTTTGATGTTATTTTACTTTTTTAATATATAATATTCATACAAAAAACCTTATTTTTAATAGAGTATTTATTATATTTACATAAAAAGAGGTTGTTTTGTCAATATAATATTGAAAGGAGAGAAAAATAAATTTTTTTAAAAAGTATTGACTTATGAAAAAAGTTAAGTCTATAATGAGTGCAACTTAAAAAAATGCAAGCGTTGATGAAGAAGAGTACACATGATGAACATGTCAGAGAGCTGATGGTTGGTGCGAATCAGTATGGGATTAATGTGGAATGGGCTTCGGAGCTTCCAAACCGAAACGAAAGAAGTAGGCTTTGGCGACATGATCTCATCGATATAAGAGACACGTATTGTTTTTGATACGGTAAAGTGCGTTACATTTGTAACGAATTAAGGTGGCACCACGGGAGTACCCGTCCTTTCTATAGGATGAGTACTCCCTTTTTGTGTACAAAAAATTAAATAAATGAAATCGTTGAAGTAAGAAGAGTACGTATATTGGAGACGTTACAGAGAGCCGGGGATAGGTGGGAGCCCGGTGCGGTGCCATATACGGAATGGGCTTACGAGAGGTATGCTGAACAATTATTTTCAGTAGGCAACCCGGGTTCCGCCGTTACAAGGATAAGGTATATATTTTGTACCTGAATAAAGCGGGATGCTATTGCGTCCAACATGAGGTGGTACCACGGTAAATTTATCGTCCTCTACATATTTTCGATATGTAGGGGACTTTTTTATTTTTCAGATTGAGGTGAAAGGCATGATGACAAAAGAGGAATTTATGAAGCAAAAAGAGCAGGGAAGAGCATTTTTAGTAATCGCTGAAGAAGAAGGAGATAGCATTACGCCAATTTCTTTATATAGACGTATGAAAGGAAAGAAAAAGTTTTTATTAGAAAGTTCGCAGCTTCATCAAGATAAAGGACGTTATTCTTACTTAGGCTATAATCCATATGGTGAAGTGAAAAGCATTGGTACGGAAGTGGAACGAACGATTTACGACCAAACAGAAAAGTTACAAGGTAATGTACTAGAAGTATTAGAAGAAGAAATCGCGTCAGCTCAAGTAGGCAGTCCATTTCCGTTTTGCGGAGGAGCAGTTGGTTATATTGGGTATGATGTTATTCGGCAATATGAAAACATTGGAGCAGATTTACACGATCCATTGAATATTCCAGAAGTACACCTATTACTGTACCGTGAGTTTATTGTGTATGACCACTTACGCCAAAAATTATCATTTGTATATGTATGCAGGGAAGATGATACAGCTTCTTATGAAGAAGTATATGAAAGATTGCAAGTATATAAAGAGCAAGTGTTACAGGGAGAAGAAGCGAGAGTAACTGAAATCAAATCAACATTATCATTCACTTCTTCTATAACAGAAAAAGAATTTTGCGAGATGGTAGAAACGGCGAAAGAACATATTCGGGCCGGGGACATATTCCAAGTCGTATTATCCCAGCGTTTGCAAAGTGAATGTATTGGTGATCCATTCGCGTTATACCGAAAACTTCGAATTGCCAACCCGTCACCATATATGTTCTATATTGATTTTCAAGATTATGTTGTACTCGGTTCTTCGCCGGAAAGTTTGTTAACGGTAAGAGAGGATAAAGTGATGACGAATCCAATTGCCGGTACAAGGCCGAGAGGGAAAACGAAGCAGGAAGATGCGGAAATCGAAAAAGAACTGTTAGAAGATGAGAAAGAACGAGCGGAGCACATGATGCTTGTAGATCTTGGGCGAAATGATATTGGCAGAGTAAGTGAAATTGGATCCGTGACGATAGATAAATATATGAAAGTAGAAAAATACTCTCACGTTATGCACATTGTATCTGAAGTTTACGGAACATTGCGAAAACAAATGAGTGGATTTGATGCATTAGCGTATTGCCTACCAGCAGGAACAGTGTCAGGCGCTCCGAAAATTAGAGCGATGGAAATTATAAATGAGCTAGAGAATGAAAAAAGAAATGTATACGCAGGTGCAGTTGGATACGTTAGTTTTTCAGGGAATCTTGATATGGCGCTCGCCATTCGAACGATGGTCGTCAAGGATGAAAAAGCATACGTTCAGGCAGGAGCGGGCATTGTTTATGATTCAGACCCAGTAGCTGAATATGAAGAAACGTTAAATAAAGCGAGAGCGCTATTGGAGGTAATGAAATGATTGTACTAATTGATAATTATGATTCATTCACTTATAACTTGTATCAACTGTTAGGTGAATACGAAGAAGATATTGTAGTCGTAAGAAATGATCAAATAACGATAGAACAGCTAGAAGGGATGAATCCAACAGGAATTGTGCTTTCACCAGGACCAGGAAAACCAAAGGATGCTGGCATTTGTATCGAAGTGATTCGCCATTTTTATAAGAACGTTCCCATATTAGGTATTTGCCTCGGACATCAGGCGATTATATCAGCATTTGGAGGAGAAATTGTTAGAGCGGAGCGCATTAAACATGGAAAAACATCTCGTGTGAAACATAACGGGACGTCAATCTTTTCGTACGTGACACAGCCGCTAACAGCGATGCGCTACCATTCCCTTGTTGCGGCACAAACGAGTTTGCCAGAGTGTTTTGACATACTAGCGACAGCGATGGACGATGGAGAAATTATGGCAGTTCGTCACAATTATTATCCGCTATTCGGATTACAGTTTCATCCGGAATCAATCGCAACAGAAGAAGGCGGAAAGTTAATACGTGCCTTTTTAGGCGAAGTGAAAGAGGAGGAAAGAGTATGAATAACTATCTTCGTAAATTAGTGGAGGGACAACATTTAACAGAAGAGGAAATGTATAGAGCAGGGTTTCTTTTATTACATGAAAACATATTGGAAAGTGAAATTGCAGCTTTCTTAGTCTTACTGAAAGCGAAAGGTGAAACAGCAGAAGAAATATACGGCCTCGTTCGAGCACTTCGCGAAAAGGCATTACCGTTTTCGAACCATATACAAGGAGCAATGGACAATTGCGGAACGGGTGGTGACGGTGCCCAAACGTTTAATATTAGTACAACGTCAGCATTTGTACTGGCAGGAGCTGGCGTAAAGGTTGCAAAACATGGTAATCGTGCTGTATCTAGTAAAACAGGAAGTGCAGATTTATTAGAAGAACTCGGTGTAAATATTAGCAGTACGCCAAGCGAAATTGATTATTTATTAGAGCATGTCGGAATCGCATTTTTATTCGCACCAGCGATGCATCCAGCATTAAGGCGCATTATGAAAATAAGAAAAGAATTGAACGTGCCGACGATCTTTAACCTAATTGGACCGTTAACGAATCCAGTTAATCTAGAAACACAATTTGTTGGTATTTATAAACGAGATATGTTACTACCAGTTGCGCAAGTATTACAGAAACTAGGAAGAAAACAAGCGCTTGTCGTAAACGGAAGTGGTTTTTTAGATGAAGCATCATTACAAGGAGAAAATCACGTTGTCATTTTGAAAGGTAATGAAATAGTAGAAACGAGTATTGAACCTGAGAAATACGGTTTTAAAATAGTGAAAAATGAAGAGATTAGGGGCGGGAATTCAAAAGAAAATGCAAAGATTACGCTCGGAGTATTGAGCGGAGAAAAGAGCGTTTACCGTGATACAGTGTTATTCAATGCAGGTCTAGCCCTTTTCGCAAATGGAAAAGCAGAAACGATTGAAGAAGGAATTACACTAGCAGCACATAGTATTGACTCTGGAAAAGCATTAGCCAAACTAAACTTATTAATTGCAGCAAGTAATGAGAAATTAGAAAGGGTGAATTAAAGTGAGGACGATTTTAGATGAAATTGTAGACCAAAAGAAAAAAGAAGTTGCGGCATTATATGAAACGTATACACCAATAGAAGAAAGTAGAAAGACACATTCTCTTGTAGAAGCGTTACAGCAGTTTACTGTCATTGCAGAAGTAAAGCGAGCATCACCATCAAAAGGAGATATCAATTTACACGTTGATGTACGGAAACAAGTGAAAACATATGAAGAATGCGGCGCAGGAGCAGTTTCTGTTTTAACAGACGGTCAATTTTTTAAAGGATCGTTTCATGATTTGCAAATGGCGAGAGAAGAAAGTAACATTCCGCTTTTATGCAAAGATTTCATAATCGATAAAATTCAAATTGATAGGGCGTATGAAGCCGGTGCAGATATTATTTTATTAATTGTAGCGGCGTTAACGAAAGAGAAGTTACAAGAGCTGTATAACTACGTACTAGAAAAAGGATTAGAAGCAATTGTTGAAGTTCATGATGAACAGGAATTAGAAATTGCAATTCAATTAAATCCGCACGTTATCGGTATTAACAATCGTAACTTAAAAACATTCGAAGTCGATTTAAGCCAAACAGAAGAGCTTGGAAAAAGATTAAATGAGGAGAAATTACTTTGGATTAGTGAGAGCGGGATTCATTCAAAGGAAGATATTATTCGTGTCAAACGAGCAGGAGCGAAAGGTGTATTAGTTGGGGAAGCGCTTATGACATCATCTTCTATTCGTACCTTTTTTGAAGATTGTAAGGTGAACATATGAAAGTGAAAATTTGCGGGATCACTGATATGGAAACGGCAAAACATGCTTGTGAATACGGAGCTGATGCACTCGGATTTGTTTTTGCAGAAAGTAAGAGGGAAATCACTCCAAGGCTAGCGAAAGAAATCATTCAGGAGATGCCAGCAAACGTATTAAAAATCGGTGTTTTCGTAAATGAATCAGTAGAAGGTATCCAGAAAATTGCAGATGAATGCGGGTTAACGCATGTGCAATTACATGGTGATGAAGATAATCATCAAATTAGAAGATTGAATATTCCGTCTATAAAATCAATCGGAGTAACTTCAGAGGATGATATGAAAAACGCTCAAACATATGAAACTGATTATATATTGTTTGATAGCCCGAAAGAAAAGTTTCACGGAGGAAATGGAAAGACATTTTCATGGGAGTTACTCACACATATGCCAAAAGAATTGCGAGAGAAAACGATATTAGCTGGTGGATTAAACGCTCTTAATATAGAAGAAGCGATTCGAACGATTCAGCCATATATGGTCGATGTAAGTAGCGGAGTAGAGACAGAAGGAAAGAAAGATCTAAAGAAAATAAAACAATTTATTATAAAAGCGAAGGAGTGTTCTAAATGAACTACGCATATCCAGATGAAAAAGGTCACTACGGTATATACGGAGGACGATACGTTCCAGAAACGTTAATGCAATCTGTATTAGAACTAGAAGAAGCGTATAAAGAGGCGATGGAAGATGAAGCATTTCAAAAGGAATTAAATCATTATTTAAAAACGTACGTCGGAAGAGAAACACCGCTTTATTTCGCTGAGAATATGACGAAGTATTGCGGAGGTGCAAAGATTTATTTAAAACGTGAAGATTTGAATCATACAGGAGCTCATAAAATTAACAATACAATTGGTCAGGCGCTTCTTGCGGTGCGAATGGGCAAGAAAAAAGTTGTCGCTGAAACAGGAGCTGGACAACACGGAGTCGCAACTGCTACTGTATGTGCCCTTCTCGGTTTAGAATGCGTCATCTTTATGGGAGAAGAAGATGTAAGACGTCAAAAATTAAACGTGTTCCGAATGGAATTACTCGGAGCGAAAGTAGAAAGTGTAGCGGCAGGTAGCGGCACATTAAAAGATGCAGTGAACGAGGCGCTTCGCTACTGGGTTTCACACGTGCACGATACGCACTACATTATGGGATCCGTTCTCGGACCACATCCATTCCCGCAAATTGTTCGTGATTTTCAAAGTGTAATTGGGAAAGAAACGAAAAAACAATATGAAGCGTTAGAAGGGAAATTACCAGAAGCAGTCGTTGCTTGTATTGGTGGTGGTAGTAATGCGATGGGTATGTTTTATCCGTTCGTACACGATGAAGAAGTCGCTCTTTACGGCGTAGAAGCAGCTGGAAAAGGCATCCATACAGAAAAACATGCAGCCACTTTAACGAAAGGAAGCGTCGGTGTTTTACACGGATCGATGATGTATCTTCTGCAGAATGAAGAAGGACAAATTCAAGAAGCTCATTCTATTTCAGCAGGGCTAGATTATCCAGGTGTTGGACCAGAACATAGCTTGCTAAAAGATATTGGCCGCGTTTCTTATCATTCCATTACAGATGAAGAAGCGTTAGAAGCATTTCAATTGTTAACGAAAAAAGAAGGAATTATTCCGGCGTTAGAAAGCTCACATGCTGTCGCATACGCTTTAAAACTAGCACCTCAAATGAAGAAAGACGAAGGGCTTGTCATTTGCTTATCTGGCCGCGGTGATAAAGATGTAGAGAGTATAAAACGTTATATGGAAGAGGTGTAGAAAATGGGAGTAGAAAGAATTAAAGCAGCGTTTGAAAATGGTAAGAAAGCATTTATTCCGTACGTAATGGGCGGAGATGGTGGTCTTGAAAAATTAAAAGAAAGAATTCGTTTTTTAGACGAAGCAGGAGCAAGCATCGTTGAAATTGGCATCCCGTTCTCAGATCCAGTCGCAGACGGTCCAACAATTCAAAGAGCAGGGAAACGAGCGCTAGATAGCGGTGTAACAGTAAAAGGTATTTTTCAAGCATTAATAGAGGTAAGGAAAGAAGTACAAATTCCATTTGTACTCATGACATATTTAAATCCAGTACTCGCATTCGGAAAAGAACGATTCATTGAGAGATGCTTAGAAGCAGGTGTAGACGGTATCATCGTTCCAGATTTACCGTATGAAGAACAAGACATTATTGCACCGCTCCTTCGAGAGGCGAATATCGCTTTAATTCCACTCGTTACCGTTACGAGCCCAATTGAGCGAATCGAAAAAATTACGAGTGAATCAGAAGGATTCGTCTACGCCGTTACAGTAGCGGGTGTAACAGGAGTACGTCAAAACTTTAAAGAGGAGATTCATAGTTACTTAGAAAAAGTAAAATCACATACGCATTTACCGGTAGCGGCAGGGTTCGGTATTTCAACGAAGGAACATGTAGAAGAAATGATTACAATATGTGACGGAGTTGTCGTTGGAAGTAAAGTTATTGAGCTGTTAGAAAATGAAAAACGAGAAGAAATATGTGAATTAATACAGGCAACAAAACAAAAAGAAGAGGCATAAGTCTCTTCTTTTTGTTTTACGTAATAAATGTTAAAATATACAGAAAATACATATAATTTAGAGGGTGAGAAAGCATGCTAAGACGGAAACTACTATATCTGCTTTTAACTGTACCACTATACGCTTGGCTCATTAGCATGACGAACATAGAATTGATGGCTTTATTTTTAGGATATGTATTCATCTTTTCCAACTTAAATCGTATTCAAGAGCAATCTATTTTAGAAATATGTATATTTTCGATTAGTATAGAACTATTTAGTATCGTTTCAATTGTATTATTAAATGAATTATTCAGGTGGATCCATTCATTTGAATTAATGAAATTTGGAAATGTTGTATTGCAAGTCATATGTGCTTATATTGTGTTTGTTGTGTTAGACAAAATAATCAGGCAGCAGAACGTTTTTCAGGATAATAGAAAATGGGGATGAAAAGGAGTCATTTGGCTCCTTTTTTTAATCTGTTGTAAAAACAATTGAAAATTATGACATCTGTTATATAATAGTTAAAAATTGTATTTTTAATGAAAAGAGATGATAACATGGCCATATTGTTGGCACTTATCCCAATTATGATGATTTTCATTTGTTTATTTTTATTTAAACAAACGTCATTACGGTCCTCTTTAATTGCTTACGTTGTGTCTGTTGGAATCGTTTTACTCTCACCAACGTTTCAACTAGGGATAAGTGAAACTGTGCACGCAACGATTAAAGGTTCGTTAATTTGTTTTATTGTCGGTTACGTTTTGTTTTTCGGTATTTTTTTATTTCACCTCATGAACAAAATGGGGTACATCGATCAAGTAGCACGTTTTCTAGAAGAAGTGACGCATGATCGTTTATTACAAATGCTGCTGATGTGTTTTGGTATTTGTCCGCTAATTGAATCAGTAAGTGGATTCGGTATCGGCTTCATGGTTGCAGCACCTATCTTTCTTTCGTTAGGCTATAAACCATTTCAAGCTGTACTGCTCTCATTTATCGGTTTACTAGCTAGTTCATGGGGCGCAATGGCGACTGGTACGATTATCGGTTCGCAGCTTATAAACATGCCGCTTACAACACTTGGCACAAATACAGCACTATTAAGCATTCCGATGTTTGCCTATTTCGTCATTCTGTCTTTACACGTTGTTGGTGGCTGGCAGGCCGTGATTGAAAAGTGGAAAGAAGGATTCGGTTTCTTTCTATTATTCTCTCTCGGAATCTACCTTTCTAATGCATACGTAAGTGTTGAACTAGCAGGTATATTAAGTTCTATCGTTACAATTACATTTGGCTTTCTTATCATTAAATTAAAAGGGAAAAATGAACAAAGTCTAATGACAGAACATGCTGCTGCAACGGAAAGAGAAGTATCTATTATAAAAATTATTAGCCCTTATATATTTTTAACCGTTTGTATTTTGCTTTCTCGCCTCGTACCAGCATTACATGATTTGTTCAGATCATATGCAGTCCTTGATTTGAAAACATACTCTTACAAGCTAGAAATGCTATATTCACCAGGATTTTGGCTCGGTATGACTTGTTTATTTACTATTATTTTTTTCCGTATACCATCTTATATTATTAAACAATCAATCTCGCAAACGATAAAACAATGGATTCCTTTTGCGATTACGACGACAATGTTTATCGCCATTTCAGAACTAATGGGTGCTTCTGGCATGCATTCATTACTGGCAAAAACAGCTGGTGAAACATTTGGAACGTTTTTTGTTTTCGTTGCTCCGTTTATTGGCGGGATTGGTGGCTTTTTAACAGGTAGTAACGCAGGATCCAATGCGATGTTCATAAAACTACAAATGCAAACGGCGCAAAACGTAGCACTCCCGTGGCAATACGTCACAACTCTGCAAAACACCGCATCATCAGTAGCGACAATCGCTTGCCCGTCACGTATTACATTAGGTGCGTATTTATGTAACATCCCGTATCGTGAAAATGAACTATTAAAGAAGACGACGTTAATGATTTTTGGGGCGGTGTTGCTCGTAGTGGTAGAGGTTATTGTTTGGTATATGTTGAGAAAATAAGAAATCCTCCTGAGAAAGGAGGATTTTCTTTTTATATGGATAATGCCTTAAGTATATAAAGCTTCTACTAAATGAATAGGAGATGAAATGTATGACCCTAAAAAACTACGGTGTGTTAAAAGGTACAGTTATACAATCAAAGATTGGAAAAGGGAAAACACCTCATTATCAAGTTCATTTACAAGGCGAAGCAGGAGTAGATTATCGTATTGCAATTAACGTAAAGTCGCAAAGTTATCCATCAGAAGTTTTATATTTTGCGAGTAACGATATCCGGTTAGAAGCAATTCATATTTTACCGACATTGTCATTTGGTTTTACCGAAATAAAAAACAATGAGCCGGAAGTAGCTTTAGATTATGTAAGAGGTAATTTATTTGATTCGAAGCAAATGATTCCTTTACCTGCTGAAAAAGCCGGGGTAGATAATGATTTAAATGAGAAAATAGCACGTTATATAAAACGAGCGATAGAAGAAAAAGCGATTATTTACGCGTTCGGTGAAAGATGGGGACCAGAAGAACATACACCTGATTCTTATTTTCATTTTGAACCAGGAAACGGTATACACGATATTCACATGAATCAAGGGAATGTAGAGAAATGGAAAGGCGATAATGGTATATGGCAAGACGGAGGCATACTCATTCACTTCGAAAAGGAAGAAGAATGGATTGGTATCTTTCTTGCCTTTCAATCACAGTCGTGGTGTACGGATGAGGATGGACATGCTCGTGTGCCGGTTGAGCATTGTGATTATAAGGGGAATAATTGAGGAGAGGAGGGCGTTCAAAACGAACGCCCTCCTCTTATTTTATAAAAACCAAAACTAACAAGTGTAGAAATACAAGAGAACAGTAGTGCCACACTAGAAAATGCGATGAGGTACATATTATACTTCATCACTTTTCCAATGAGCTGGTTACTGTCGTACTGAAATAGTACTGCGATTATGTTGAATAAAAATAACACGATAAACATGACGATAACGCCGTCTATTGATCCTTTAATATCCGGTTTACTTAAAGCGATATGTGCAGAAATACAAATGGCGATAAATAAAAATAGCCAAAAGGAAGGGTTCAATACATTACTTATTGTAAATAAGCTTTTCAATAATACAAACGTTGACAAGAGCATGTTTTGAACCATTTCTATATTAATAGAAGTAGAAGCAATTGTGTTTTCGAGAGTTGTATTAAATAAAAAATATGAATTTGGTACGAAATAGCGCATTAAAAGGATTAATGCAGTAATACCGGAAATAATAGGCCCAATTCCAATGAAGAAGTTCCCAATTCGTTGATATACACTTTTTTGATTGTATTGATGTTGTACGTAGCCTAAAGCGCCCTGACTTGTATCTGTTGGGAAAAACTGCGTTGCTACAATTTTATGACGAAATAGTACACACATAATGGCATGTCCAAGTTCGTGAATCGGAACACCGATCCAAGCTGTTAAAAGGAATCCTTTTCTTCCGAAAGCTCTCGACCAATACATGCGCGTGAGAGATTCTAAATAACCTAATAGAAATCCAATTACAATGATAACGCCAATTAAAGAAAATAATTGGATTACGCTTGTAAGGAGTATTTGAAAAATTGAGTTTACCAATTCCATTTCCAGTCATCCAATCTGTTAAAAATGTTATTTGTTCTGTTTCATAATAGCATTATTTTTCAAGATTGCTAGCACATATATTTCTTTTGAAAGAAGGAGTTCATAATCTTTTTCTTGTAGTCATGTTTTATGTACAAAGTCATATATTGAATTTGTAACACCCTATATGGTATCTGCTTAAGGGGGGAATGCGAGAATGAAATGTCCGGCGTGTCAGACGGAAAATGCAGCAGAGGCAAAGTTTTGCGGGAATTGTGGGCATTCGTTGACGGAGGAAATAGTAGCAAGTGGTGCGCAGGAAGAAGATGAGCAACAAGCACGCGTAGCGGAGGCGAAGGAAACTCGACCAAATGAAACGGTAGAGCAAGCAAAGCGGTTTGCAAGTGGCTATTTTCAGTTTTTTAAACACGCATTACAAGCACCGACAGCTATTATGAAAAGTGGCAAAGTTGAAGTGCGAAATGGAATTGTAAGTCTTGTTCTTATTTGTTTTTTAGGGGCATGTATTTTTTATAGAATAATGAGCGCAGCAGCGAATGTTACAAGAACGTTTGCACCAGACGTATCTACGCCTTCTTTCTTTGGAGAGTCTATAAAGGTCTTTTTATTTTTACTCATTTTAACTTTATTTGTCGGATTTATTATTTTTGTCAGTGGGAAGATGATGAAAACATCTTTTTCGTTTCTTGACGTATTCGGTATATGGGGAACGATAGTGACTCCGGCTATTGCTATATTAGTACTTTCTTTGCTTTTTAGCTTCTTATTAATCTTCTTTTTACCAATATTATTAGGAGTGGCTACAACTTATATGGGGATTAGTGTAATTGTAGCTATAGTAAAACTAGATAACGGTGGATTAGATCTTATTTATACGCTTCTAATAGCAAATGTTTTAAACGGAATTGCAACGTTTATTGTGTTTGGGTCTTATATTCAAACGATAATTCAAACCTTTACACAGGGATTAACTGGCCTCTAAAGAAAAGGTGGTTGAATGGATGAATGTATGTACAAAGTGCGGGACTCAGTTTGAAGAAGGTGTGCAATTTTGTCAAAACTGCGGTCAGAAGAGAGAACGTCTTGTCGTAAAGAAGAAAATGAGCGGCGGTACAAAAGTTGGCATTACACTTTTAACATTACTTGCAGTAGTAATTGTTGGACTGTATTTGTACGGATCATCGTATTATAAGCAGTCGGCACAAGTAGATCGGATCATTACTATTGTACAAGAGCGGGACGGGGAGCAGTTAGCTGAAATCGTCACGGCGGATGATCCGTCAGTTATTGTAAATGGAGAGAGTGTAAAGCCTCTATTTTCATATATAAAAGAAAATCCATCTTACGTGAATGAATTGAAAGAACATTTGAGGATAGGTGAAAAACAAGGGAACGGAATTGAAAGAACAGACTTTTCATTAACGAAAGACGGAAAGTATTTCTTTATCTTTGATCGGTATAAATTGAAAGCGAAGACGTATTATACGACGCTGCTTACAAATGAAAAAGATACATCTTTAAAAATGAACGGAAAAGAAATTGATAAAACAGATGACAAAAAGTTTGAGAAGCAATATGGACCGTTTCTTCCAGGAGCTCAAGTGTTTCAAGCAGAATATAAAAATGACAATGTGAAACTATCACGTGAAGAAAAGGTTGTACTTATGAAACAAAGCCAAAATAACGTAACGGTAGATTTAACGTTGCAAGGTCAATATATTACAGTTCAAACGAACGCACCTGGTGCAACATTGTACGTGAATCAAAAACCAGTTACAGCGCTAGCGGGAGAAGAAATTACGTGGGGGCCTGTAGCGACTGATGGAAGTGCGACGATTTATTTAGAACGAAATGGAGAAAATGGAAGGGAAACGACGAAGGTAGAAACGGTAACGCTACTATCGTCTTATAATCTTCCATTCCAAAAGAAAAGTACAGAAAAAACAGTTGTTTACAATGTTACTCCGCCGCCTACGACTCGGTATGTATATAATGGCTTCATTTTTCCTGATAGTGATATTCGAAAATTAACGAGTACGGACTTAGCATATTTATCGAAAGAACAGTTGAAAATAGCGAGAAACGAAATATACGCAAGACATGGATATATGTTTCAAACGAAAGATATGCAATCATATTTCTCAAAACAGTCATGGTATAGAGAAAATCCATATTTTTCAGGAAAGCTAACAGATATTGAAACTTATAATGTTGAACTCATCAAATCAAGAGAATAAACACGTGAAAAAGGTACAGTGCATAACTGTACCTTTTCTATGGTTATTTATCTGAACCAGGATCCCTTGAGAAAAAGATGTGAAAGAGAAATGTGACTTTACTTGATCCTCCTGATGTACTAGCTTGTATATGTGATAAAGGACCAGACGTTAGAGCTGCTTCGGAATGGGGTGGTACGACTATTTTGAGTGCATGATCTGAATCTGGTGAAGCAGTAACAGTTATTGTATCATCAGAAAAGTTCAAAATTTTAACAGAACCGACTGGAAAGATGGACTTGCCAGCATGTGATGCTGAAGCGAATTGGGTAGCTTTCCAAATATCTTGCGCAAAAGTATCATCGTTAGATAACCAAGCACGAGCGCTGTATATCGTTGCATTAATGGAAAATTCTTGGTCAAGGGAGACGGCGGGTTTCGGTTCTTTTGGTTCTTGCGGTTCATCTGGAAGCTGGGCGAGAAGGCCGGCGCACATGTATGTTTCACCTACTTTCAATAGTAACTGTTATAGCATATTAAACATGTTGTTTATAAGACACGACGGTTACCTATTTACGTATAGGTTTGTGCACCAAATTTGTAGATGAAATATTATTTCTTTACAATGGAAGTAGGTGTTATTTCTACAAAATATGGAAAGCGTAAAGAGTATGTAAAAAAAAGAAGGAGTGGTAAAGTGAACTATGTCATTATTGGCGGAGATGCAGCTGGTATGAGTGCAGCGATGCAAATTGTTAGAAACGATGAGAATGCAAAGGTTGTAACGTTAGAAAAAGGTGAGATTTATTCGTACGCGCAGTGTGGATTGCCGTATGTCATTAGTGGTGCTATCGCTGCAACGGAAAAATTAATCGCCCGTAATGTAAAGACGTTTCGTGATAAATATGGAATTGATGCGAAAGTACGACATGAAGTAACGAAAGTAGACACGGAAAAGAAAATGGTGTACGCAGAGCATACGAAGACGAAAGAAGTTTTTGAATTTACGTACGATCGTTTATTAATTGCGACTGGAGTGCGTCCTGTTATGCCAGAATGGGAAGGTCGAGATTTGCAAGGCGTTCATCTTTTAAAAACAATTCCGGATGCTGAGCGCATATTAAAAACGTTAGAAACGAATAAAGTTGAGGATGTAACTATTATCGGCGGCGGTGCGATTGGACTGGAGATGGCAGAAACATTCGTCGAACTTGGTAAGAAAGTAAGAATGATTGAGAGAAACGATCATATCGGTACGATTTATGATGCAGATATGGCTGAATATATACATAAAGAAGCAGATAAACATCATATTGAAATTTTAACGAATGAAAATGTAAAAGCATTTAAAGGGAACGAAAGAGTGGAACAAATTGAAACGGATAAAGGGACGTATAAAGCAGATCTTGTTTTAGTATCGGTTGGAGTAAAGCCAAATACTGATTTTCTTGAAGGAACAAATATACGTACAAATCATAAAGGGGCAATTGAAGTAAATGCATATATGCAAACGAATGTGCAGGACGTATATGCAGCTGGTGATTGCGCAACACATTACCACGTTATAAAGGAAATTCATGATCATATCCCGCTCGGAACGACTGCCAATAAACAAGGGCGACTTGCTGGACTGAATATGCTTGATAAACGAAGAGCCTTTAAAGGTACGTTAGGTACAGGTATTATTAAATTTATGGATTTGACGCTTGCTAGAACAGGGCTAAATGAAAAAGAGGCAAAAGGATTACATATTCCGTATAAAACAGTCAAAGTAGATTCAACAAATATGGCGGGCTATTATCCAAATGCGCAACCACTTTATTTGAAATTACTATATCGTTCTGACACGAAACAATTATTAGGCGGACAAGTAATTGGAGAAGAAGGTGTAGATAAACGGATTGATGTGATTGCGATGGCGCTTTTCAATAAAATGAGCATTCACGATTTAGAAGATGTCGATTTAAGTTACGCACCACCATATAACAGCGTCTGGGATCCAATTCAGCAAGCGGCAAGGAGAGCGGAATAGCACTTTTAAAGTGCTATTTTTTTTGCAAAGGTAGGTAAACTTTTCTAGCGAATAATAAAGAGGGAGAAACAGTTACATATAGGGAAGGGGATCATTAAAAATGTTTGTAACACTTCAAACAGTTCAAGAATCACAAAAAGAAATATTACGTAATTTGTACGCACTATATCTTCATGACCTCTCTTCATTTACTCCTAATATAACGATTGGGACAAATGGATTTTTTGAATACGAAGATTTGCACATGTTTTGGGAAAATGACGGAATCACTCCGTATTTTATTAAAAGTGATAATGATATTGTAGGATTTTTATTACTACTGGAACGTCCATACTTGAAAAAAGAAAATGACTTTGGCATAAATGACATTTTCATATTGAATCAGTATAAGGGGAAAGGAATCGGTAAAAGAGTTATTGAGAATGTACTAAAAGAGAAAAGAGGAAAATATTTCGTTATCGAACTTGTGAAAAATGTGCCCGCTGTTTCTTTTTGGAAGAAAGTATATAGGGAGTTAAACATCGAGTTTGATGAGAAAACACAGTTAATCGATGATGAAGAATGTCTCGTTCAAACGTTTAAAATATAATGAAATAGATTCTACTTGTATATTACTTTGAAATTTAACTTTATCCCGCATTAACGGGCAGTAAGACCCCCACCTCAAAATCCAGCGAAAGCAAAGAAGTTAGGTGGGGATCAACTGCCCGTAAAAGCCAGATTGGTGAGGGCTAATAATCAGAGGGGGATGAAGAAAACCCCCTCTGATTAAAGTTTCACTTTATTTCGAATATACCGTTCGCCCTTGAAAACATAGTACTTATCGCTTATATTTTCATATAGTATTTATTTTAAAATAAAGCAATGAACGAACCAGGGGGCACAGTATGGCAATTAATATGAAAACAATCGAAGAATGGATTGCTGAATCAAACGCAAGACATGAAGAAGACTTTGGAAACGTTGTTGAAGAGATGAAAGAAGTATGCGTTGGACTTGATAATGCGACATTAATTTATACGAAAAATGTATTTTGTTTCGGTAAGAAAGTAGAAGTATTGTTCTTCTTCCAAGACCATGTCGTGATCGGACAAGAAAAAGACGAATATATTGAAATTGAAAAATTAAAGTATGATGACATTACAAATAGTAACTTAAAAACAAATGATAAAAATACAACGCTAGAATTAAAGTTTGCTAATGGACAATCTATCAATTTAGATAGTTTAAATGATAACTACGGTACGAAAAATTGGTTATTCGCAAGACAAATTAAGAGTATTTTTAAGTTAATATAGTAAAAAAGCAGACCTCAAAGGGTCTGCTTTTTTACTTGTTTCCTATTACACAAAGGCATCCTCTTTCTTCGTAGCATTTCACGTTTGTAAAACCTGTTTTATAAAATAGGTTTATTAATTCTTCAGTTGTTTTACATTTCTCCATATGATATTGAATTTTGAAAGTTTCAGCGACTAATAAAAAGGATCCGTTCGGTTGTAGGACGCGAAATACTTCTTTTATATCTTGTTCCACATCAGGCCAAAAGTAGTGCGTTTGAAAAGCGGTAATGAGATCGAAGAAGTTTGTATGATAGGGAATAGAAGAAACGCTTGCTTGTTGAACAATGACTTTTTGTTTTTGAACATCCTTTATATTCGTCTGTTTAGAATTTTTTACAGCTTGATCGGCGTAATCAATCCCATATATTTTCCCAAGTGGAGTTCGTTTTGAAAGAGTGTGTATTGTTTTGCCTCCGCCACAGCCAATATCTAATATGACTGCATCTGTCTTTATATGTACTTTCTGTAAAGCCCAATTTGTTAGTCTCGTATGTGCAGTGTTCATAATACAAAGCATGGAAGAACCAATTGTCCCACGAGGCTTTTTTGCTTGCTGGATTAATCGTTGTAAAATACCCAAGTTACACGCTCCTTTTATGTAAGAATATATACTCATTTCGCTTTTTATAAATTAAGTCCTTTAAAAAAAGCACGCCGTACATCGGCGTGCTTCTAATTACGCAAATCCCCTTTTAACCAATTCCGCGCCCGATAAGCCCCAACGGGAATTTGAATGAGAGACGTTTCATTCCCAGTATCTATCCCGTACAACTGATCACATGAATTTGTATCAAAACTAAGTAAAGGATGCCCAGCCATTCCCATTGCGGTCGCTGCGAAAACGAGTTTATGAACGAGTATGCCAGCTTCCATTTGGTGAATACGATATCCTCTATAGCTTAATGCATGTGTATAGTAATCTTTCTTTCCAACTACATGTAGGCAAAGCGGTACTTGAAAAAGGTTTACATTATCCATCGTCATACTAGATTGAAGGGGATAACGAAGGTCACCATATCGAAGTGGTTGTATGGAATGCATTTTACTGTTATATGAATAAGCACCGTTTTCTATATCTTTTAAGTTATAAAAACACCCATATAAGGAGACGCGTGCATTTTCATTTACATACTTACCGTCAAGGTCGTTGTAATAAGGGAAGCAGAGGCTCGCTTCTTGTAGTAAAGTAGCGAGCTCGGCTGCATCCCATTTCGTTAAAGTAAAATCAGCATCGGGGGAATACCGTTGTCTACAAAGTTGTAAGAAATCGTATGATAATCGCTCTACTTTCGGTAGTTGTACGGCGTGTGCATGATGTTGGTACTGCTCTTCATGATGTAGTGTGTGGAAGTGCGCTGTCGATTCGATCATAGAAGCATCGTTTATTTTTGTTATCATCGGATATTCATTTACATGTTTTGAGCGAACGAAATGTTCATGTGCTAACGGTGGAATTTGCTGCAACAACTCATGAGAAGTAACTGTTTTATTTTCACGGTAATCATTGTGAAACCAATCAGTTTGTGGTTCTGTACTTAAAGGAACAACAGCATACACGCTTTCTTCTCCTTCTGACAGTCCGAGTAAATGATTCATTGCACGGTCTAGAAACTGAAAATATACGCCATTTGTGTAGCCGAATTGTTTGGCACATTCCAGTAATTGTCCGATGAGGACACCACTATCTAATCCTTGAAGTCGATATGAAAAGTTATTGTATTTAAAATAGTTTTTCCAAAACATAGTGGATACGAATGCAGCGCCAAAACAAGACTGTATGTTACAACGATTGCCAAGTGCTTCCGAAAGATAAGAATCGAAATTTCCTTCGCGAAGTAAAACAAGCCGGTGATGCGCAGCGTCGTAATGGTAAATGCCGTCTGGATAATCGTCAATCTTTAAATATATATACAATTCATTTGGATATAAAGCGCCTCCTGAAGGGATAGATCTTCGGAATAAAATTTTCTCGCTATTTAGCTGACATAATTGTATTAAACCAAATGAGTACCAAAGGTAATGACCAATCTCCTTCAAAGTAGGTGTAGTAGAAGAGTTAGGTAAAGATAATGGGATTTCTAAAGGGAGAGGGATGACAGGTACATTTCGATATAATTTATAAGGAAGCGGTGCATCTTTCCAGTCCACTTCATGGTTCGGCATAATTTCATCGATAGAAAAATGGAGATGATGTAAAAAAGTATCCAGCTGCATAGAATCCCCTCCTTTACTATGGAAACGGGTGCGGATGTGGATTTAGTTGTTCATTCGTTAAAGGCTCAGCGCTATATCCAAGTGTCATCGGTACGGTATACACTCTATCCAGTCCTGTAACCCGAGTGAGATGATGGCCGAACGTCATCGGTAGCATGCCTGGAATAATGACTTTTACACAATGTAATCCGTTTTTTTCAATAAGAGGTACTGTTTGATCTACAACGATTACTTCAAGTCCAGATTGCTCTAGACGGTTTAAAAGTTGATGAAGATCGGATGTTAAATCTAGATCAACTGATTGTAATGCATTCATTTCTTGGAACGATTGCACTGGGGCATCGTCACGTAAAAGGAAGCGAAGACGTTCTTCCGCTTCTTTCAATCCGTACAGCATACTATGGTCTTCCATTTTATTTACGAGATAAGGGTCTTGCAAGCAGTTTTCGTAGTGCTCTCTTTTTTGTTCGAGTTCATCGTCTGTTATTAGTAACATACCTGCTATTTCGTGAATGGCACTCTTTAAAGCGCGGACAGGGTCCAAATGAGAGCCTCCAGCACAAACAACGTTCATTCCATTTTCACGCGTATTTTTTGCGATTACCCATAAGCTTGGGATGCCGTGTTCCATCGTTGCGTTAAAAGCATGCAATTCATAGCCGGTAATCGTGTATAGTCGCTGAATCATTAATTGTAATTCTGTATCATTTGCTGAACTAAGATCAAGGCGGGGAAGAGGTAATTCCGTATACCAAGTAAGCAAAAAGGCGTCACGCTCTACAATTTCTAAAATGCCGTGAAAAATTGCTTCTTCTAAACTACCACCAATGGCACATCCATTTGATGTTTCGTATACGTAAGCATCTCGATGACCGAGGCTATAATAAGCGATTGATTCAGGAACTAAAATTGGCTGACTTTGTAGTAAAGAGTAGCCCCATACCCAATTTTGTTCATAGTCAGGATCAAACGGTTTAAACGGGAAACTATCACGATTATAATGTTCATTTGTATGTACACCGAGCGAGAGGGGATTCAGTGCATAATCCTCTAAATCATGAAAACTACCATGCACATTCGTCTTTTTTCCTCGAGGTGACATACCACAATATCTTTCTAAACCTTCTAAAATAGCAGTTGCTTCACTTATTGCAAATGAAAGAGTTCGGCCTGCAACACCTTCATTTCCAAACATTAATGGCATGTTTATAATAACGTCAGCAAACGGTAATAAAGAATGCTGCATTTTTCCGTTCAACATACCAACGCGGTAATCTAAATAGTCTCTCGTTAAAAATGTGTTTAGTTCATGAATGGAACGACAGCGATATGTTGTATCACTTGTTTTTAAGCTCGGTTGTAATGAAATCATAGCTGCATCTGCCGTATCGTCAGGCAAATTGCTACATACAGGGCAGAGCGGATCTGGAAGAAAAGAATGCCGCGTGCATTGCAGTGTTTGTAAGTTTAGTAAAATGAGTTCGTTTTCTAAAGAAGAATGGCGATGAGCTAATATCTTTTCTGTCTCTGCGCAAATAAGATGGCACATTTGTAACATGCCATTTTGGGTGGCACATACATCACGCCTCGTTACGTTATCTTCTTTTACCGCGTATTTTCGTTGTAGCTCCCACATTTCTTTTTGATCAAAACCAGCGATAAAGCGTCGTCCATCGGCACAATGTGTACATCCAGCTGCAAGAGGATGAATGTAAGGACCGATAACACCTTCACCAAATGAAGTAAACCCGCGTAGCCACGGAATCTGATTGGAACGAAAAATTAGCTCGGCATCATGATGAATAGCAGAAGGAGAACCATCGTGTAATACGAGAGCGAGTTGAATATTTTCAGGGAGTTCGTCTGTTATAGTATGTTGGCGAATGATGGAAAATTGTTCGCTTAATTGATTGTGTACATAGTCTGCAAGTAAGCCATCCCCTATAAGTAATATATTTTGAGTCATAGACTATCCTCCTTTGCAATTAATACCCCGTACACACCATCTAAGTTTTCTTTCAAAAATGGTTCAATTGCTAAATCAAACACGAATGGATAAAAATTATGTTCTTCTAAATGTTGCAAGGCAAGCTGTACAGATTGCGTGCTTGGAATTTCTTCTTCCGCTTGTATTTCTAATCTAAAAGAATCCGTGTCATATAAAATAATAGAGGATTCAGGCAAGATATTAGCTCTGTAAGGAGTCTCTTCATTTTGAATGTGAAGAAGTGATAGTTGTAGTGCGTTTCGTAACGCTAACGTCGTATTAATATTAGAGGCACCGTACCATCGATCATTTATACCGACCCAAACGACTGGAAAGCTGAGAATCTCTTCACTTACTGCTATTTTAGGTGCTTCATGAATTGTAGCGAGAGCATCGTAATAAAATCTACAATGTTTATCATGAATTTCAGTTAAGTCGACCGCCGTAATTTCTTCTAGCATATGTGACTGCCGCTCATACAATTTATTATTTAAATGTTGTTGTAGCGCCCGGTATACACCTTCTGTCATTGTTTCCCCAGCGCCAATACCGATATCGTTATGTTCAGGAATAAGGCGGTGCATAATTTCTGCTACATATGTTTCAATTCCTGCTAAACCAGCTTCTCGGCGCGCTTCATTATGAGTCAAACCACCACAAGTCATAAGAGGCAGGAGGGAAGCAGGACCATCTGATAGTGGAGTAGTTACTTGAATATTGCATTGTGATAACGGTAATTGATAAGAATCTTGTTCATCCCATATATGGAATAAACCAGCTTCTTTAGAAGTTAATGAGTCGAAAAAGCGGAATAAATCAGTTGAGGTATGTTGGTTGGACCGATGCTCAAGTTGTTCAGAAAGATTTTCTATCGTATCAATTGTAAAACTTTCATCAGTTGCGAGAGGATGTTTTATAAAAGGATGCCATGCTCCTTCGAGTGTTTCGTAATTTAATAAAAAGAATTGTGGTTCTTTTTCTCGGTAAGAATCATCAGCGACATGCTTAAGTAATTCAAATACGATTATATTTGCTAACATGGCAGATTGAAGTGGTGAAAATGATGCTGATGAATGTTCATTTTTTAAAGTTGTTTCATGTAGCCGATGCCATGCGGACTCCCAGCATTCTTCACGATTTGCTGTTACGACAGGGCCAGCTATACCAAGTGTTGATAAACAGACGGCTGGTATGAAATTCTTTCCTATTTCTCTACAAATCGTATGAACTGTTCTTAGACCTTCAATATCTCCATTTTGAGAAACGTACAAAATCCAGTCGAAAGGCTCGAACACTTCATGAAGGGGACGATCAATTGTTGTATCTATTTCTTGAACAAGTACAGTATCATCTACTTCATGTGCAAGTGCTATTAGCTCATAAATGCGTTCGTAATTCGTATCCTCATAATCTGTCACAAGGTAATGAAAGGTAGGTAATCCGGATTCTAATAAAGAAGAAACTAAGGATGTAAGCATATCTCCAGAACCAACTATAAGGACATTTGCCGCGCGATACGTTTCGAATTTTAAAGCGCCTGAATGAGAATCTGCTTCTAAAAATTCAATTTGCGAAGCATATCTATCAAGTAATACGCTGTTTAATTCATGAGGTGCATCTTGACTTACATCACGGACAAATCCATTTGTATATAAAATCTCTCCAATTTCAAGTACACGATTTTGATAGGGAAGAGGGAGACCATCTGTTATTTCTGCTAAAGAATAATTACCGTTAAACATAGGCATTAATTTTTCAATCCAGTTATAAATTCCGTCACCGTCCATACGAAATGAACTGGCATTATTTCGAAAATAGACACCCCCGTTTGAGTCGGGGAGGAAGAAGGTATCCTTATTTACTTTAAGTTTTGCATGAATTGGAAGGTTACTCATTTTAATCCTCCTTACGTTATAGGCATACATTATTAGCTTATGTCATGCAATTTGTCCCGTATGAACGCAATAAAAAAGGCTGTAGAATGATTCATTCTACAGCCTTTAATAGATTATTAATCTATCAACCTTCTAATAATAATGATTTTGGATCTTCAAGCATATCTTTAACAGCAACAAGGAAGCTAACTGCTTCTTTACCATCAACGATACGGTGATCGTAAGATAAAGCGATGTACATCATTGGACGGTTTTCCATACGTTCTGCATCAATTGCAACAGGACGTACTTGGATTTTGTGCATTCCTAAAATACCAACTTGTGGGCTGTTTAGGATCGGTGTTGACATTAGAGAACCGAACACACCACCGTTTGTAATTGTGAATGTACCACCTTGTAACTCTTTTAATGAAAGTTTGTTATCGCGTGCTTTCATACCTAAATTACGAATTTCGCTTTCGATTTCAGCGAAGTTTAATTGGTTAGCATCGCGTACAACTGGAACAACTAATCCATCTGGAGCTGCTACTGCAATACCGATATCATAGAATTTTTTAATGATAAGCTCGTCGCCTTGAATTTCAGCATTTAATAATGGGAATTGTTTTAATGCTGCAACAACTGCTTTTGTGAAGAATGACATGAAGCCAAGACGTACATCATGTTTTTTCTCGAAAGCGTCTTTACGCTCTTTACGTAATTCCATGATTGCAGTCATATCAACTTCGTTAAATGTTGTTAACATTGCAGATGTTTGTTGAACTTCTACAAGACGTTTTGCAATTGTTTGACGGCGGCGGGACATTTTCACGCGCTCAACTGGTTTTTCGAATTCCGTTTTTGCAACTGGAGCAGGAGCTGGACTTTTTGGAGCAGCTGGTGCTTCTTTTGGTGCTGCAGCATGAGCTTGTACATCGTGTGGTCTCACACGTCCAAGTGGATCTGTGCTACGTACGTCATTTAAGTCAATTCCTAATTCACGAGCCATTTTTCTAGCAGCTGGTGATGCGATAGGACGGTTCGTATTTGGTAACCCTTGTAGAGTTGCAGTTTGCTCAGCATTTGGTGCCGCAGCTTTCGGTGCTTCAGCCGTTTCTTGTTTTGGTTGCTCAGCCAATGGTGCAGGTGTACTTACTGCAACTGGTGCTCCGTTTGCATCTAAAATTGCGATAGTTGCGCCAACTTCAACTGTATCCCCAGGTTCGCCTAGTAACTTCGATACAATACCTGAATCTTCTGCAATGATTTCTACATTGACTTTATCAGTTTCAAGCTCAACAACGCTGCCACCTTTCTCAACTTTGTCGCCTACGTTGATAAGCCATTGTGAGATAGTTCCTTCAGTAATAGATTCTGCAAGCTCAGGTACTTTAATTTCGATCATTTTAAATGTCCTCCCCTTATTTGCCTAACGGTGTGTTTTTTCTTCTTTTGTTTTCGGTAATCTCCATTTGTTAGCCTGCCCCTGGGCAGAATATCTGCCCAGGGAACAAGCTAGAAACCTTCATTGTTACTTTCAGTTGCTGAAAACTTCAATTTCTTGTTTATCTTGACGGAAGTTATACTTCACATCTAAAGCGTGTGAAACAATTAGCTCTTGCTCAGCTTTGTGAGCGAATGGATCGCCACCAGATGGGCTAGAGCGATCTGGGCGTCCAATGTAACCTGTTTTCACTTTATCTCCAGCTAGTTCGAACAGAATTGGAGCCATGTAATGCCATGCGCCCATATTACGAGGTTCTTCTTGAACCCAAATAATTTCTTCTAAGTTTTTAAAGCGTTTAATAATAGATTGAATTTTCTCAGCAGGGAATGGGTACAGCTGTTCAATGCGAACGACATGAACTTCATCTAAGTTGTACTCATGTTTACCAGACTCAATTTCTGTAGCTAAGTCAATCGCCATTTTACCTGTGCTTAAAACAAGACGTTTTACTTTGTTTGGTTTCGTGCCAAGGTTTTCTTGTTCTAGAGCAGGTTGGAAACGTCCTTCGCTTAACTGACTAGCAGTTGAAAGCGTAAGTGGGTGACGTAATAAACTCTTCGGCGTCATCAGTACTAATGGTCGAACAGCTTCTGTTCCTAAGATAGATGCTTGACGACGTAAAATATGGAAGTATTGTGCCGCACTCGTTAAGTTTGCAACTGTCCAGTTATTCTCAGCAGCTAACTGTAAGAAACGCTCTGGACGTGCACTAGAGTGCTCTGGTCCTTGACCTTCATAACCGTGTGGTAATAGAAGAACTAAACCAGATTTTTGACCCCATTTTGCTCTTCCTGCTGAAACATATTGATCAAATAATGCTTGTGCAGTATTTGAGAAGTCACCATATTGCGCTTCCCACATAACAAGAGTTTCTGGAGCGAATACGTTATAACCATACTCGTAACCAACAACAGCAGCCTCTGATAACGGACTGTTATGAACAGAGAATGAAGCGTTAATGTTTGGTAAGCGATGTAATGGTGAATATGTTTCATTTGTATCAGTATCGTGTAATACGATGTGACGATGCGCGAATGTACCACGCTGTGAATCTTGACCAGTTAAACGAATTGGTGTACCTTCTTGTAAAATAGAAGCGAATGCTAATGACTCAGCAAGTGCCCATTCAATTTTACCGTTCTCTTCAAGAGCATCTTTACGGCGTTCAAGAATTTTCTTCACTTTCGGATATACGTTAAAGCCTTCTGGCCAAGATAGTAGACCTTCATTAATTGCACGAAGTGAGTCAAGCTCAACACCAGTATCAATTGACTGAATGCCCTTTGCAACAACATCTGGCACTTTAACGTGAATTGTTGCATCGCTCGTATCAGCTGGTGGTACTTGTGCATAGTCAGATTTTAATTGTTCTTGTGTAAACTGAGTAATTGTTTCAACCTCATCTGCATTTAGAACACCAGCAGCTTGTAATTGATCTGCATAAATTGCTCTTACAGTTGGGTGATTTTTAATCTTTTTGTACACTTGTGGTTGTGTAACTGCTGGGTCATCCATTTCGTTATGACCGTAGCGGCGGTAACCAATTAAATCGATTAAGAAATCTTTTTTGAACAATGTACGATATTGAATCGCAAGGTTAGCAGCTGCAAGACAAGCTTCCGGATCATCAGCGTTCACGTGAACAATCGGAATATCGAAACCTTTTGCAAGGTCACTTGAATATTTCGTAGAACGAGAATCATAGCTATCAGTCGTAAAACCAACTGCATTGTTTGCGATAACATGAATTGTTCCGCCCGTTTGGTACGCGTTCAATCTGCTTAAGTTCAACGTTTCAGATACAATACCTTGACCAGGGAATGCAGCATCACCATGAACTAAAATGACGAATGATTTTGAAGTATCTTGTTCTGGAAGACCAGATTTTTTACGATTCTCTTGAGCCGCACGTGCGAAGCCTTCCACAACAGGGTTAACGAACTCAAGGTGACTTGGGTTATTTGCTAATGTAACGCGAGTGCTAACTTCTTCGTTACTAACGACTTGTTCTCTACCTAAATGGTATTTTACGTCGCCAGTCCAGCCAGAATTAGCCACTGCGCCTTCTATTTTTGCATGTTTGAACTCAGCAAACATGTGACTATATGGTTTTTCTAATACGTGTGCAAGTACGCTTAGACGACCGCGGTGAGCCATACCAATCATGACATCTTCTACGCCGCTCTTTGCACCTTCTAGCACAATTTCATCTAGAACAGGTACAAGCATATCAACGCCCTCGATAGAGAAACGTTTTTGCCCAACGAATGTTTTATGCAAGAATTGCTCGAAACCTTCAACAGCTGTTAAACGTTTTAAAAGAGCAGTTCGTTTTTTATTTGATAGTGGTTGACGCAATGAATTTGATTCCACCATTTGATGCAACCACGCGCGTTCTTCACTATCTTGTATATGAGAAAATTCATAAGCTAAAGATTTTGTATAAACGTCTTTTAATCTATGAATTACATCAAGTGCAGTGTGAATACCTTCTGGTGCATCTTGCCATACTGTTTTTGCTGGAATCGCTTTCAAGTCAGCATCGCTTAGTTCGTTCATTGCTTTCTCAAGAAGAGATTGTCCATTTGCAGCATCTTCCATCGGGTTGATGTGAGCCAACGTATGCCCGAAAGAACGAATCTGTTCAACAAGTTGAACGACTTTAAGAATTTTTTCAATGTTCCCTGTGTTTTGAGGAGAAAAATGTGTTGCTGTGTTGTCCCCTGTTACGACATCATCTTGAAACGAAGGAGCTCCAAAAATTTCAAAAAGCTCTTGTAATTCCGGATCAACAGAACCTGCTCCAGTTACGTAAAGATCATACTGTTCAATCACATAACCAAGGTTCGGACCGTGGAACTTGGCCCAAGGGTTTGTCGTTGTATTCTTCCTCGTCATTTGTTTAAACCTCCCAATGCATATAATCCTTTTCCTTACAAAAGGTGCATTTTGCTCTTTTCAATAATTGATGAATCAATAATCAATGTAAATGTTTTCTTTACTCTTATGTTATTACAATAATTTACATAATACCAAACACTATTACTTATCTGTTTTGTAAAAAAACATTCACAATAACTTATCACCCAAGTTAATCTTTCATGTTATAAAGTAATTTTACAGAAAAATGGGGTGGATATATTTGGTATACCTATACGGATAACTAAAATTGTTGCATGTAAATATAAGTATAATAGTTAGAATGTTTCGGTAAAAATGAGTTCGAATTATGTATATTGAAATAATAAGCGCTTTCATTGATATTATACAACAATATAACGGAATATAGTATAAAAAATAAAAAATTATGAATTTATCGTAAACTTTATTTAGATAGTGTTAAATATCGAAAGGAAAGTGAAGGATTTCTACAAAAAAAGTTGCTAAACATAAAAAATGCTTTATAAACAGTTAGTTTCTATAAATATGCCGAAAAACACCGTAAAACCAATAATGTATTTCGTGGAATAAAGAGATAAATGAAATATTTTAAAAGGGTAAAACACATATGAAGATATTAAATTTTAAAAAAAGAGAGGAAGAGATATAGTAACGATTATTTACAGTGTTCCGTCTTTCATTTCAAAATAGACGTACTGACAATGAAAAAGTTTCTTCTATATAAATAGAACGAAAAATAAACAAAAAGAATGTAAAGGAAGCTTTACGTAAAGTTTGCTTTACATATATACTCAGTGTAAGGAAGGAGGGAGAAATTTCCTTGGAAAATAAAATGGTCGAATACCGAAAAAAATTTGGACTATCTCAAGAAAAATTGGCTGAGAAACTTGGAGTTTCTAGGCAAACCATCATTTCAATCGAAAAGGGAAAATACGATCCATCACTTCCGTTAGCATTTGAAATAGCAAAAACATTTCAGACAACGATAGAACATGTATTTATTTATGAAGGAAAAGAAGGGGAGGAATCGGAATGAATTATTCACAAAAGTACTTTTTAATTATGGGAATTATTTTCTTTATTATGAGCGGAACTATGGTATTAGCGGGCATAATGACGCATTCCGCACCACCGGCTCCAACGTATACAGTACTTGCGATGATGATTATGTGTTTCTGCTTAAGTTACTTACACCCACAATTTAAAGAAAAAGATGAGCGAATGAAACTTATTCGTTATAAAGGAATGTTCTTCAGCTTTTTTGCATTAACAGCATATTATCTTCTTTTCTCTTTCGGCTTAAACTTAAAAATAATTACACTATCCGCTACTGAACTATTGAACATACTAATGGCACTTACGATGAGTACAGTTTTTATCTCATTTGTTGTTTTATCGAAAAGATATTAAGATGGAAGAGAGAAAGGAAGATTAACATATGCAAATGATGTATGCTTTTGGCATTGGGCTTGTATTATTTTTAGCCGTATTCTTATTTATTCGTAAAGACGTTCAAGGCGGGACGTTAACGAAACGAGGCTTTTATAAAATGATCGGCTGTTTAGTTGTTATGTTTATAGCGATTATCGTAATGATCGTTTTAATAAATCAGTCACTATAGAATGAACCTTACTTGAGTAAGGTTTTTCTTTTTGTTATAAAATCTGAAAATTCCTACTAAATCCATTTACTACATATAATCGATATTATATAATTTAATAAAATGATAGATAGGGAGCATAGTATATGAATAAAAAAACTATCTTCTCTTTATTAACATGCCTACTACTTATAGCTAGTATTACTTATATAATATGTAACAAACGAGAACCAGTGCCACCTATATTAGTATGGGAGGGTCAGGAATACTACGTTACGAATGAACCTGCCGAAGCTGAAAAAGTTGGACAAAGGCTCGGAGAAGTAACGAAGAAAATCGAAACAAGTAAAAAGCCTACTAAAAATAGTGAATCCAACACACTACAAGAAAAAACAGAAGTATTCACAATGATAGCAGAAGAAAAAAATCCTCACTCACCTTTAATCATAAAGGAGCCTTATAGTGATGAATATAGAGTAGTAAGACCGATGTTACATGTACTATAAAGTGAAAGGGAGACTCATATGCAGACAGTAACTTCATATCCATGGTCGTTAAGAAAAATGTTTGTTTTTTTCCTTTGCTTCATCCTTCCGCCAATCGGTGCGATATATATTTGGATGAATCGAGAAGCACTACAAAAGAGAGACTTCATTTTATATGTACTATTTGCTGCTATTAATATATCGCTTTGGGTGTCGCTTATGATTTTTGATCGGAGCATTTGGATGGTGGCGGGGCATTATGTGTTTGGAGCAGTTGTTATTGTTGTTTCGAATATGAATAAGAGATAAGCCAGCAATCTTAAAGTTGCTGGTTTTTATTTTGCTATTTATAATGAAGAAACCGAAAAAACAATGACATCAACTATCGTCAAAAACTTAGCGGATAAAGATGCAGCAATGGCAACTCGCGAAGTTACATTGAACTTAAAGAAAAACAAAGATGGCGACTATAAAATCGTTGCAGATGATAACTTGAAAGAAGTATTGTTTGCTAATGCGAAGTCTTTGGAGAAGATGTTTGGCGGGAAGTAATTGACTTAGATAAAAAAAGAGAAACCATATCACGTAGAAGGTTGATATGGTTTCTCTTTTTTTATGACCCCGGAGAGGCTCGAACTCAGGATCTCCATCAACAACCTTTCATGATTATAGCAGACGATAGGGGATGAAAGTTGTAGTAGCTCCGTTCCATAGAGATACTATACAGGAAACAGTTGATAGGCATACCTCTTTAGTTTTATTTAGAAAGATAGGATGGGGATAGGTCTACGTCTACGTATTTAATAGTAGATACTTATAGTAGAAATAATTTTGTAGAATGGGACTAGATGATATTACAGAGTTAGCGCGAATGCATAAGTTATAAATTCAAGTGCCGAAAGGGTAACTTTGAGGAGAAAAAGACTTCGGAGTTTTAAGATTATATAAAATATTCGTAGTTGCAATAATTCTATTGTGGTAAAATATTCTATATGAAAATTAAAAAGGGGAAAGGCTTATGGGTTTAATAAAAATTACTCCAGAGCGTTTGGAGCAATCTGCTAAGTTGGTACAAGATATAAGACAAACTTTAGACAATATGCACAAAGATCTTTATAATCAAACAGAATACATAGCGTCTCAGTGGACAGGTGCAACAAGTCAAAATTTCTATCAAATGTTTAATGAAGCTAAACCAAAGATTTTTGAAGTTAATAATCTATTGGATAAAATTGCAGAAGAACTCAAACATTCTGCTAAGAAATTCCGTGAAGTTGATGAGTTAGATTATCGTAGGGCTCAAACGAAGGTTCTGGAAAACAACAAAGACAAAGTTGATATCCTTACAGGTGAGGCATCTTTAAAAGAAGGAAAACGTCTTGGTGGGTCTGTAGAAGGTTCTGTGGTTGATGGAAAGAAACCTATTATTAATGATGGTGAATGGAGAATGAAGGCATTATCTGGAAAAGTAGATTTAAATTTACCATATTCACTTGATACTGTCAAAGAGGACTTGATGGCCGGGAATATTATAGGAGCAAAAATAGAAGGAGTGGCTTTAGAGAACTCTTTTCAAACGAAAGTTCCAATGCTTTTTCCTTGGGGTATATCTGAGCGTGAAGTAACTATTACTCAGAAATTTGGTGAAGGAAACTTCGCAGTAGGTGTGGAAGAGTATTCAGCCAAACTTGCAACGGAAGTTACGACTAACAAGTATGAAGCGGAAGTGAATATTTTACATATTCCAGATTTCATTCCATTTATAGGAGACCATGATGTGATAGCAAAGGGGGAAGTAGGACTAGGTACAGCTGGTTTTAAAGTGCAATTAGGTGCAGAGACAGGCGCGTACTTTGGAGAAGCATTTGGACTTGGAGGATTTATAAAAGTCGAAAAAACAAAGGAGGAAAGTTGAGATGGATCCAATTAAAGCGGGGAAATATATTACATATGTTGCAGTTGTGATACTTCTTATATTTTCTATGTTATTGCCATATAGCCTACCTAAAAAGATTGCTCTTATTATTTTTGTTTTAATTTTAGGAGCCATTTCCTTGGGAGCGAATAAAGTAGTAGGACGAATATATAAAAAATTTAAACAAAAATAAAGTTTGGTATAAGGTAGGAATAATCCAATAATAATACGGCATTCACTTGAAGTTTTTTTGCAAGAAAAAATGTTGTTTTAGAATCTATTTTCAAGTTTTTAATGAAAAGGATTAAAACTATTATAGATGCTTAAAAAAGGAGAAATAAACAAATGAAACTTTTACCAATTGGAACGGTCGTTAAAATAGAAGATATAGAACAAATTGTAATGATTATTGGAAGAATGGTCATATCAGCAGATAAACGTGATTTTGATTATGTGGGTGTTCCTTACCCGATTGGCTATCTAGGTGATGAAAAAGTATTATGTTTTAATCACGATAAGATTGTAGAGGAAATGCATAGAGGGTATATGACTGAGAGTGAATTGGTTCTACGTGAAAAATTAGTAGAATTGTAAAAAAGAAACGGAAATCTTAAAGATATGATAGGAGAAACAAAATGGAGAAGATAATGAGAATTATTGTAATTATTGGTATCCTTATTCCTCCAGCGTTACTGTGGAGTGCACCTGATATCCCTCTAAATGTTAAACTTCTGTTTACAGGTTTACAACTAACTGTAGGATTCATCGCAGTAGTAGTGTTAGAGGTAATATTTAGAAATCGAAAAAAGAAGAGGGCAAAATAGATATAAAATGTATAGACTGGCAGATAAAAATATTGGTGGTTAATCTTATCAATAAAAGAAGCTAACAGAAGCAGGGAGAAATCCTTGCTTTATTTTTTGTATAGAATTACTAAGTAGAGTATCGTTAAATTAGGATATCTGAGGGGGAGTACTGTAGGTGAAACTGGTGATCTGAGTTAAATAAACAGTAGTCTTAAGAGTTATCTCACTGATTTCAACGAGTGTAAAAACTATAATTTTAATTACTATACAAACTTAAGTAGCATTGCCTTTTCAGTCCTTTCTCAGCTTTATGGAAACAAAAAAGAGGACTACTTGTGGTGTCTGATAGAGATCACCACAAGTTTAGCTTGTGAGAATACCCTCTCAAGTCTTGATACTATTGGTTTTATGACCCCGGAGAGGCTCGAACTCACGACCTCCACCCTGTCAAGGTGGCGCTCTCCCTGCTGAGCTACGGGATCTTCAAAAATGCTTATGTAACAGCATCTTTAATCTGTATGCTAAAGTAATTATATAAAATTAACTGAAATTTTACAATATTATATATTAAATTTGAAGGGAAAGTAGTTGGAATGGCGCTAGTCGTGTATTAAGGAATATATAAGTAGAGAATGTAATGAAAAGTGAGTTCGAATAAAGCATTTATATTATTTTTTTCTATACCAATCTAAAGGACCCTCATCACTTAAATCAACAAGAAAAGGGAGTAAGAAATGTAAAGGTAAGCTTATAAATTCCGGCATAGCGCTCAATGTTTTCTTTGATACATACTGCCTCCCAAAACAATACGGACAATCTTTTTCAAATGTCACGAGTATCGACCATACATCTTTTATTGTCCACTTCGTTTTACAATACGTACAACGCGTCATAGAGTTCCTCCTCATGTTAATGTTTCTTCTAGTATATTCCATTTTATTGTACTGAAGTCATTTGTATTTGGTGTGATGAAATGTAAGTTGTTTTGTTTTTTTATGTGGATTTATTTAGTCATTTATGATCAGTTATATATCGTTTGCTATTTTCGCAGGATGATAGGTTTTCGAATTCAATATGCAAATTGGCCAATATATCCTTTTTACAATTTACTTAAAATCATGTATAACAGAGATACAAGATTATTTTATAAATATTCAAGAGTAGAGGGAGAATTATTGTAATGGTAAGGAAAACGTTCAAGATGCGCGTATCTAGAAATAGAACGATTTCGATTAATGGCTCGATTCTCGATGTGGATGTTACACATGATGAGTTTTTACAAGAGTTTGTTGAGTGGGTCGATTCTAAAGGTTGGTCGTTTATGGGGATGACAGATGAGATTACACCTGAGGAAGCTAGTCAAAATTTAATAGATTCATTGATTGATGAGAAGGATAAGAAAGAGTAATTCCTTCTTATTTTTTGTTGTATATTTATGTTATTTATCGTAAAAGTATGATATAGTAAAAAACAGTAAATATTCTTCCAATTTAATACAAATTACATATAGATTGGTAGATTCAGTTTTTAAGCTGTGAGAGTATAGTGAAAAGGGAGAGTCATATGGTAAATTTTAAGAAAATTTTGGCTTTTATTACCGTTATTTGTTTATTTTTTTTGACACCTATGACGTTACGTGCTGAGACGAATATTGGAGTGAATCCAGAACAAGTGGCACCACCACCTAAGGAAGGGCCAAATGTTTTTAGTCAGTTTGCAACTACGATTGATGCGAAAACGGGAGATGTTTTGTATGACAAAAACGCACATCATCGTGCCTTTCCGGCTAGTATGACGAAAGTGTTAACAGCAATTTTACTTATGGAGCATACGAAGCCAGAGGATCAATTTACGTTTTCACAATTAGCATTAGATCAAGAGAAGAGTAATTATCAAATTGAGTTTCAACCTGGTGAGACGATTAATAGAAATACTGCACTTATGATTTTAATGGTGCTAAGTGCCAATGATGTGTCGTATGCGATTGCGGAGCGTATTGGCGGAAGTGTTGAGAATTTCGCTAATATGATGAATGAGAGAGCGAAGCAATTAGGAGCGACAGATAGTCATTTTGTAACACCGAATGGATTACATGATCCGAATCATTATACAACTCCATTTGATATGGCTATGATTACGAGAGGTGTGCAAAAGTATCCTGAAATTTTACAAGCGATGAATACGAAAAGAACGACAGTTACGACATCTAGACAGACGGTGTCTATTTTTAATAAATCTACTTATTTTGAAAACCCATATAGTATTGGCGGGAAGACGGGTTTTACAAATGAAGCGCGCAATACGCTCGTTTTATTAAATGAGAAGGATGGAAATCGTATTATAAATGTAGTAATGGCTTCTCAAAGACCTGAAATTTATGAAGACTTGAAGCAGATGGCGGAATATTCTTTCGGTCAATTTGTGAAGCAAACTGTACTAGATAAACATAGTTGGCATCAAAAGACAACGTATTTAAATAAAGATATTGATAGCGAGCTTGAAAAAAGTGCAGAACTGATGCTTAAGAAAGATGAAGGAAAAAATGTGAGAACGACTTTCCGTGCGGCTTCATTAGATAAAGATTCTTTGTATCATAAAGGAATTCATCGTGGTGAGGTAGTTGGGGCAGTTGATATTACGAAGAATAATCAAACAATTGCGACGGTAAATGTTCTTTCTAAAGAAGATGTTACTTTTGCGATGCCTAAAAAAGAAACGGTCGAGCCTGAAGTAAACGAATCAAACGTGAAAATAATAAGCATTGGGATAGGTGCTGCCATATTAGTTGGAGCCATTTTATTTGTAGTGCTGCGCCGAAATACAAAAGGAATGAAATCAGAAGAAAAATAAATTACTAGTTTAAAAGACTGTGAAGTGATATTATCCCCTTTAGGTAGACAGTGTGAAAAAGACCATGTATACACATGGATGTTACACTATTACTTGGAGGGGATTTTTCATGGCCAAAAAAGGTACAACATTTAATACATACTCAAATGAGATAAAGTTATCAGCTGTTCAAA